>CAJOPH010000045.1 GCA_905236805.1 uncultured Eubacterium sp.
ACTTCGGATTGGAAATCAGGCGCGAGATTGCTGTCTTCGTCCAGGTCGTTCCTCCGCTTCCCGTTTTCCGGCCTTCGGCTTCAAGGTTCCGGCAAAGGTCGTTTAGCGACATCCCGGATAAGAAGCGGTCGTAGATGAGGCGGACCGTCTCGGCTTGCTCCTCGTCGATGACCACGCTTCCGTCAGCCTCCTGTCTGTAGCCAAGGAAGTTCCGATAAGCACAAGACCACTCCCCTCGCTCGGCTTTGTATTTCAGTCCGAGATTGACGTTGGCGGAAATGCTTAAGGATTCCGACTCAGCCATACTCGCCATCATGTTCAAAAGCAGCGTACAATTCGGATCATCGGACTTCATGTTCTCACGCTCGAAATAGCAGACCACGTTGCTCTTCTCCAGCTCACGCAGGTTGGTGAGCGTGTCGATCACGGACCGTCCGAAACGGGAAATCGACTTAACCAAAATCATATCCATCTGCCCGCTCTTCGCGTCCTTTATCATCTGACGGAACTGCGGTCGATTCTTGGTGTTAAGACCGGAGCCTTGGTCAGCGTAGACCTTGGTTAAAACCCAATGCGGATTCTTGGAAATAACTTCCTCGGCGTGAGTCTTCTGCGCTTCGTAAGACTCTTCCTGATCTTCACTGTCCTTCGACACACGCGCATAGGCAGCGACTCTGATCGTGGGCTTCTCATCCGGCTTAACCAGTTCCTTTTTGCTTGGAATAACAGTTACCATTCTCTCCATATAACCCCCTTCGAAAGTCTCTTGAAGATAGTAGTTATGCGGCTTCAAGGCTTTCTTATTTAAGCTTACTGATCGACCTTGTTCAAGGTCTTTATTCATTATTAATGTCCAATTATTTGGGCAATTCTCCGGTTACTTTTCCCCTACTCGTTGAGGGGTTTTAGGCATAAGAAAAGGCGCTCTTTCGAACGCCCTGTAAAGGTAAATTATAGACGGAAGCTTTCTCTGGTAATTAATGATACACGGTACCATGTCCGCTTTAATTGCGGTCATACCTATCACACTCCTTCCGTGTATACTCGTTCACTAATATACTACCATAAATGTGCCACTTTTCGCAAGTAGAAATTAAGGCTCGACAAATGCCCTGTATGCCGTTTTCCGGACCTTCAATTCGGCGAAATCTCCTTAATGATACACGGTACCATGTCCGTAACCAAAGATATGGGTGCTGTCAAGAGTGGAATTTCCACTTGCAGAGAGTGGTGCTTTTATGGTAATATATTGATGGTACACGGCACCATGTCGGGTAAGGAACTATAGAACAATAAAACATACGGGGGTGATAATTTGACAGGGTTTTTTATTAAAGGCAGCCTTGGAAGGCTTGTGATAGCCACAGCCGGAGCATCGAGCGATGTTTTTACGGACTTTTCAGCTGCATGGAGCTCTTTCGGGATATATGCGTGGCTGGTGTTGGCGGTGGTACTCTTGATCGCGGAGATGGTCTCCCTGGGCCTTACCACCATATGGTTTGCCGGAGGTTCTCTGGCGGCATTCGTATTTTCCCTGTTTCATGCGCCTGTATGGCTTCAGTTTGCCGTTTTTGTAGCGGTGTCGGTGGTTCTTTTGGTTTTTACCCGCCCCATTGCAATGAAATATTACAATTCCCGGGTGACGAAGACAAATGCGGAGAGCCTGATCGGTGAGGGCGCCATGGTTTCAGAAGCCATAGACAATCTAAGGGCGCAGGGAGCAGTCAGGCTGAAAGGACTGGAATGGACGGCAAGGAGCGAATCCGACGAGCTGTCCATACCTGAGGGAGAGGTGGTCACGGTATGCCGGATAGAGGGGGTAAAGCTCATAGTAGTTCCAAAGAAACAGATTAAAGGAGGAGAAGATCAATGATAGCACTTATAGTAATAGCGGTAATAGTTCTTATAATACTGGCCAGGTGTATCAGGATAGTGCCACAGGCGCACGCATATGTGATAGAGCGGCTGGGCGCATACCAGGCCACATGGAGCGTGGGGCTGCACCTGAAGGTGCCCTTCATAGACGCGATAGCTCGCAAGGTAAATCTGAAGGAGCAGGTGGCAGACTTCCCACCCCAGCCCGTTATCACAAAGGACAATGTCACCATGCGCATAGATACGGTCATATTTTTTCAGATAACAGATCCAAAGCTCTATGCCTACGGTGTGGAAAATCCCCTAAATGCCATAGAAAACCTGTCGGCCACCACCTTGCGAAACATCATAGGGGACCTGGAGCTTGACGAAACCCTGACCAGCCGGGAGGTCATCAATTCAAAGATGCGCAGCACCCTGGATGAGGCGACAGACCCCTGGGGTATCAAGGTCAACCGCGTGGAGCTGAAAAACATCATCCCTCCCCAGGAGATACAGGATGCGATGGAGCGCCAGATGAAGGCGGAGCGGGAAAGGCGTGTGGCCGTAACGTCTGCGGAAGGCGAGAAGAAATCCACCATTCTGGTGGCGGAAGGACGCAAGGAATCCGTCATACTGAACGCAGAGGCAGACAAGCAGTCCGCAATATTGCAGGCAGAGGCCAGGAGGGAGGCCGCCGTAAAGGAAGCCGAAGGCCAGGCGGAAGCCATACGCAAGATACAGCAGGCACGGGCAGACGGGATCAGGTACCTGAAGGAAGCAGGCGCAGACGATGCAGTGCTTACTCTCCGCAGCCTGGAGGCCTTTGAAAAGGCGGCAGACGGACAGGCCACGAAGCTCATCATCCCCTCTGACATACAGGCCATAGCGGGACTGGCGGGTGCCGTGACAGATACGGTGAAATTTGCGGCATCTCCCAATGGGGGCGGTGTGGAAGAACAGAAGGTGTAGATTAATCAGCTCAAAAAAAAGAGCTCCTGCCAATAGTTGGAAGGAGCTCTTTCTTGCAGCCGTGTGTTTGTTACCTCATTAACCATATCCAAAAGTATAGCTGAAAGGAAGGTACATGTCAACAATCGTTATTTGTTTGTTAAGGTAGAGTATCATAGAATACGAGAACGTTGGGGGCAGACCCCATTAAGGATCACTTTTCGTACTTGGTCTTTTTCCTGGTGATCTCATCCATGTAACCTGCGGTAATGATGCCGGATGGAAGCGCTATCACGGCAACACCCACCAGGGCGGATATCATGGTGATCATCCTTCCCGCCGTGGTGACGGGCGATATATCCCCATAGCCTATGGTGGTGATGGAGATGGTAGCCCAATACAGGGCGTCAAAAAAGGTATCAAAAAGTGATGGCTCCAGTTGGAAAATAAAAAGCGCTGATGCTATGATGTAGCCAAAGGTAAGAAAAAGGACGGTAAGGAGCTCTTTTTTTACCCTGCGCAGCACGTTTTCTATGATGACCATGGTCTTCGAATAGCGCACGAGCTTTAGCATGCGCACCACCCTTAAGACCTTGAACATGACGAAAAAATCGACCCTTGCGGATCTGGGCAGGATGATGGCAAGCATGGGCACAAGGGAGAGGAGATCCACTATCGCCATGGGCGTAAAGACATACGCCACATGGGTTCTTAGGCTCTTATAGCCGAGCTTGTAATCTGCGGTATACACCCTCGAGACATAGTCGAAAAGAAAGATGATGTTCGTGATGAGGTTGACGTAGACCATGCAGGGGGTGGTTCCCTTCATCGTCATGGGGAGGATTCCCACGATGACCGCAACGAGCATCATGGTATCATACGACCTGGAGGCGTAGTCATTTTTGTCCCCTACCTCTATTATCTCGTAGAGACGTCTTTTAAAGTTTTCCATAAGTCTTATCCTGCGTCATAATTGCGCACTTATTTACATGCAGTTCCTTATTTACCCAAAAGCATCATGACTCCCAGCGCCACAAGGATGATGGTTATCAAAAAACAGCAGATAATGACAGCCTTTCCTACGTAGTCCTTGTTGTCGGTGGCTCCAATGTCCGAAAAGACCATCGTATCCTGTGAACTGTCTGAAGCCTTATTTTTTTTACCAAACATTTCTTATCACCCCACAGATAAAATATATCCCAGGAATCATTATACCACAAACAATTTCACATTTCCACATGAAAATCCTTGTTATGGTTACTTTTCACAGCTCCTGTCATGCTCACAAAATGGCCATGAGCATAACGGGGATTTTTAAAAGTCGGCACCTGTGGGCAAGGTGACCTCCTGTCCCGTAGTAGGCATCTGCCAGATACAGGCAGTCATTTATCCCATGGGCGGCATCGTATATGATACGGTCATCTTTTTTCAGCGAGTCAGAAACCTCTTCCCAGAGCTTTTGGCAGGAGAAAGGAGGGTTATCTAAGGATTCATGGGGGGAAAATACACAGCAAATCTTCTCTCCTTCTTTCTTCATGATTTCCAGGGATTCTTTTATTTTATGGATTGCTTTTTCCCCATGGAGGCAGATAAATGAGGCATTTACCTGGAAAACGAGGATTTTTTTCCCTTCGGCCGCAAAAAGCCACGGTGGAAGCTTTTCCTTTTTTTTCTCATCAGAGGAAGTCTCATCAATGGCAGATATGGTAATCTTTTCATCCCAGTAGCTTTTGGTATCTTCCCCCGTTATGCCCGCAAGGATGCTGACGTAGGCTTTTTTTAACGCCTCATCCTTAAGGATTATTTTGTCGCTGTAGTAGACGGCGGGCTGCTCCGCAAGATCCATAAGAGCCTTGTAATGCTTCTCGTCAGTGGAAGAGGGAGCCAAGGTATCAAAGCAGGGGATATATACCAGCTCATCGGTCATGTTCCTTAAGGCTTCACAGCAGTATTCCCCGGAGATGTAAAGGATGGTGCCCTGCCCGTCATAAGGAAACTGAACATATATTCTCTTTGGGCGGCGCGTTGAAATATCGTATCCGCCACTGGGGGTGAGGGGTACATATTCAGGGAAAAGCCCTGCGTCATAACAGACCTTCCCATCAGGGTCAATGTAGTCCTTTAGCAGGTAGGGGAGGGGCATGACGAAGGTATTGACCGAAGGATCGGAGGATTCCTTTTTCCATTCGGGCTCCATAGTTTCCCACCACAAAGCCTTGATGGGAAGAAAAAGAACGTCACGGGTTTCTTTTTGCGAAGATTTATCTAAAACCTTTTGGGGAGGAAGCTCATGCGGCATGGTGAAGCGGTATGGCATTACACCCATCTGGTCAAAGAGCATCTTTTCCTGATGGCAGTAGCCGGGATAGTCATGGAGTCCCCCTGCCGTTACGATCTTCATGAAATCCCCGTATTCTATCCTAAGAACCTCTTCATACATGGAGGGGGCCGGCAAAGATATGTATTCAAATGGGAGATAGACCGTCTCATCAAAGGCAGCTCTTGGGTAGATGTGGTCTGAGTTCATCTTCCAGAAAGGCATAAGAGCTACTTCCCGGCAGCTTTCGGGAGGATTTTCCGAATATATCTTTTCGATGAGGTGGAGCAGTTCTATGGCAATGTTTTCGTTCCAATCGAATTTTATATGATTTCTTTCCTCGATATGCATGAGGAAAAGGACGTTTTCGTCTGAGACCCAGTCATCCGTGCACATGATGGAAAAGGCTTTTTCGATCTCATCGAGCCTGGATCTTATGTCTTCCCTCTTGCTTTCTTCATCGGGAAGTCCGTCCAGGGGAAAGATGTCTATGCCGTAGGTGTAGGGAAAGCCAAAATTCTGCGCGAGATGATCTGAGCTAAAGCTCATCCGGTTTTCCTTCACTATCCTCCCAAAGGGTTCTATATAATCGATGCCGCTATTGGTGGAAAGCAGGATATAGCCTTTGGGGATAAGCTCCTTCCTTGCCACCTTAAAAAAGGTGTCATAGTCTCTCCTAAGCATGCAGATATCCAGGTCATCGTCCCAGGGAATGTAGCCCCCGTGACGGACTGCGCCAAGGAGGGTACCGTTATCTGCGTACCATTTAAGGCCGTGCCGTCTGCAGATATCATCCACCACGGCCAGCACGGATATCTGGCAGACCCATAACCTCTTCATCATGGAAGGTATATAGAAGCCCTCCCGGACCTCATCCTCAAAAAAACTTTTATCAGGGGGGGGAAAATTCATGGTCACACTCTCTCGGATAGTTGAATGGTAACTAAAAAAATAGTTTCTAAAAACACAGTACATAGTATACCACAAATCGCACAGGATTGGAAGGGTAAAAAACCTAAGCCTCGAACGAGCGCAAAAAACATCTTGCAAAGAGGTGGGGGGTTATGGTAGTATAAGGATGCGCACGGAGCCATGAATGGTAACAGTTACAGATGGGGATGAGCAGAGGTAAACCTAAGGATGTTTGATGACGATTTTTTTGAACCCGAGGTCAGGGAGGGTTTTTACATATCCCGGATGATGAAGCGTCTGTGGGCGGCGCAGATCATAGTGCTGAAGCATATTGATGAAGTATGCGCCCGTCATGGTCTTCGCTGGTTTGCGGACAACGGAACGCTTTTGGGGGCGGTAAGGCATAGGGGATATATTCCATGGGATGATGACATGGACATATGCATGCTCAGGGAGGATTACGACAAGTTTCTTGAAGTGGCAAAAGACGAGCTTCCCGGGGGCTATGTGATACGCAATGTCCACACCGATCCTGAATGTATGGACCTTACCACGCGCATCTTAAACAGCGGCAGCATACGATTGGACAGTGAGTTCCTTACGGAAAACGCGGGCTTTCCATACACGGCGGGGATTGATATTTTTCCGCTTGATGATATTTCGGAAGATGAGGAAGAGGAAAAGGAACGCTGTGACAAAATAAAAGATATAGCAAGGCTGGGAGAGCTTCTGGCGAGCGAAACATACACCCGGGAAACTATAGACCTCCTTGACAGGGTGGAGAAGGAAAATGGAATCTTACTGGATGAGGGGAATATATCCAACAAGCTAAACCTTGCCTTGGACAGGCTCTATTCGATGTTTAAGGGGCGTCATTCCAAGAGCGTAGCTTTGGTACATTACTGGTCCATGGATATGGCGGGGCACAGATATGAAAGGCGGATGTTTGATACGAGGCTTTTGCTTTCGTTTGAGAACACTAAGGTTTTTGTTCCCATAATGTATGATGATGTCCTTCGCGTCGAATACGGGGATTACATGCGGATAGTAAGGAAGTGGGACATGCATGTATTTCCGATATACGCGCCGCAGGAAAAAAGGCTGGAAGAGGCCTGCGGCGGCAAAAATCCGTTAAAATATGATTTTTGCGGGGAAATGGAAAAAAACGGGGTGCGTATGCCGCAGGATCCCCCTTTGGATGGGGAAAGGGAAAAAAGGGTAGTAAGAGATCCCCTGCTGGGGTTTGATCCCTACGGCGGATACAGGGCCACGGCAGACTTAAAGGCCATGCGCGGTGATGGGGAGGAGCTCGTGTTAAAGCCTTCCCTTATGCCCGAAAGCCATGAAGAATGGGATGGGAAGCTTGCCTTGGCAATGGAGGAGCAGATCTTTTCACCCATGGTGCTTTTGGCGGATACGGTAAAGCTTTCGGATGATAAAATACGCCGTATCTACATAGGGCAGCTGGAACAAAAAGCCCCGGGGGTTGACTGGAATAAAAAAATATGCCTCTCAAATGAAAAGGACGAAACGGGGGGCCGTGAATAATAATAAAAAACTCTTGACAAATCCCGGAATTTATGGTAAAGTATTTGGGCTTTGAAAAGCAAATACCTACCGAAGACAGCAAGTGCGTACGCGTAAAGCCCCATGGGCTGCTTGCCGAGGAGCCATATGATGATCATGATTTTTTGATGTATCTCCTATTGTCTTTGGCGGTAGGGGATATTTTTTTTGGTAAACGGACTTTACCATAACCATACTGTGAAAGGAGGGTATGTTAATGCCAAAGGTAGCAGAAAAACAGCCTGTCATTGATGAGATCTCCGAAGCTGTGAAGGACGCGGCGGCTGTGGTGATGGTGGATTTCCGCGGGCTTACCGTGGAACAGGACACCAATCTCAGGAAGCAGCTGCGTGAAGCGAACGTCGTGTACAAGGTATACAAGAACACGATGATGAACTTTGCGTTCAAGGGTACGCAGTTCGAGAAGCTCTGTGATGACCTTAAAGGACCCAATGCCATAGCCATCTCCAAGGATGATGCGACGGCTCCTGCCAGGATTCTTGCAAAGTTTGCAAAGGATGCGCCGGCACTGGAGATGCGTTCGGGCGTGGTAGAGGGGGATTACTATGATGCGGCGCAGATGGCGGGTCTTGCATCCATTCCGTCCAGGGAAGAGCTCCTCTCGAAGCTCCTTGGAAGCATCCAGTCGCCTATCGCAAACTTCGCCCGCGTAATGAACCAGCTGGCGGAGAAAGGCGGTGCAGAGGCTGCGGCGGCAGATAAGCCTGCGGAAGAAGCACCGGCAGATGCGCCTGCGGAAGAAGCACCGGCAGATCAGCCTGCCGAGGCGGCGGAAGCTTCGCAAGAGACGGCCGCGGAGTAAGATCAAGAACGAAAGTCGATAAAATTTATCATTTCTAAAATAGGAGGAAATAGCGATGGCAAAGTTGTCTACTGAAGAGATCATTGATGCTATAAAAGAACTCACGGTACTGGAGCTAAACGACCTGGTAAAAGCCTGTGAGGAAGAGTTTGGAGTGTCCGCGGCGGCAGGCGTGGTAGTGGCTGCGGCAGGCGCGGGCGGAGAAGCCGGCGGCGGTGACGAGCAGTCCGAGTTCAATGTAGAGCTTACGGAGGTAGGTGCCAACAAGGTAAAGGTAATAAAGGTAGTTCGCGAGATCACGGGTCTTGGCCTGAAGGAGGCAAAGGGTCTGGTGGACGAGGCTCCGAAGTTCGTAAAGGAAGGCGTGGAAAAGGCAGAGGCCGAGGACATCAAGGCGAAGCTCGAGGCAGAGGGAGCAAAGGTCACATTAAAATAATTATCGGTTTAATGGAAGGCGGCATGGTGTGTTACGATGCCGCCTGATGATTTTATGCACACGGGGTGCATAAAGAATTCAGGAAGATCGGAGGATTTACATAAGATGGCTAAAGCAACGCAGAGCCTAAAGCACAAGGCTGAAAGAAAAGCAGTGTCTCTCCTCCTTGACAAGTTTCTGTCGAAGCTGGAGGATAAGGGAAACCGTGCGCAGACCTATGTGAAGATAGTGAATCTTGCCGAAAGATTCATCGGAAACGATGAGATCAAAGACAAGTTTGAAGAGATACGCAGCATAGTACAGAATGAGGACAACCGTTGGATGCGCTTCATCAACAGAGTCGTGGATGAGTCGGATCCCAAGGTAACAAAGACGGTTCTTTTGAACCTGGGGTTTGAGGCCTTTTTGCAGGGGACAAAGAGAATCCGTGAAAACAGGGAAAGATATGGCTGCAACATTCCGTGGCTCATACTTTTCGATCCCACATCCGCCTGCAACATGCATTGCGAGGGATGCTGGTCGGGAACCTATGGTCACAAGTCAAACCTCTCCTACGAAGACATGGACAAGATAGTGACACAGGGCAAGGAACTGGGCACATATCTTTACATGATGACGGGCGGGGAGCCTCTGGTAAGGAAAAAGGAAATATTAAAGCTGGCAAAAAAGCATTATGACGCAATGTTTGCCATATATACGAATTCAACGCTGATAGATGAGGAATTCTGCAGGGAGGTACAGTCCCTGGGGAACATCATGTTCCAGCTGTCCATAGAGGGGACCCCCGACACGAATGACTCCCGCAGGGGGGAAGGGCATTACAGAGCCGTTATAAAGGCGATGGATCTTCTTAAGGAACACGGTATCATCTTCGGGACATCCATATGCTATACGAGGGCAAATATCGATGCCGTGACGGATGAGTCCTTTTTGCGCATGATCTCGGAAAAGGGCGCACGCTATGGATTTTATTTCCATTACATGCCGGTAGGGAACAATGCCGTGACAGACCTTCTTCCCACGATAGAACAGCGAAAGAAAATGATAGAAAAGATCAGGTGGGTGCGCTCACCTGAGTGTGACATAGAGTTTTTCCCAATGGATTTCCAGAACGATGGAGAGTTCGTGGGAGGATGCATAGCGGGAGGAAGGAATTACTTCCATATCAACAGCCGTGGGGATGCCGAGCCCTGCGTGTTCATACATTATTCGGATACGAACATACATACGCATTCGGTACTGGAGATGCTGAAGGCCCCGCTTTTCATGGCCTACCATGAGGGGCAGCCCTTCAACAGGAATCACCTCCGTCCCTGTCCCATGCTGGAAAATCCCGACCTTCTGAGAAAGATGGTGACGGAGACCAAGGCTCATGGGACGAACGAGGAGTCTGACGAGGACGTGGAACATCTTTGCGCCAAGTGCGATGATTATGCCGCCGAATGGGCGCCGGAGGCCGAGAAGATTTGGAATAAGACGGAACACAAGCGTCCTTCCTATGAGAATTACACGAAGGAAAAAAGGGAGCATCCGGAGCTTTCTGCCTTTGAAGGCACATCCCAAGGGTGGTCCAAGGTACAGACAGTGGTCACTGACCTTAATAAAAACGCAAAGGCATGAGATTTTTAAAAGAATTGAAAAACAAGACCTGGGCCGGCTATGCGGCATCGGGATGCATCATAGTAGCTTTCTATGTATTGCTTACGCACCTTAGCCCCGTTTTGAGCGGGGTGGGTGCGTTTTTGGGATTTTTCTGGCCGGTCTTCCTTTCGCTGATCATATCCTACGTGATGAACCCCTTGGTGGGATTTTTTGAAAGGAGGCTGTCTAAGGGCATAAAGTCCTCAAAGATATCACAGAGCCTGTCGGTATTTATTTCCTTCGTGCTGGTGATAGCCGCAGTAGCCGTCATAATGGTGGGGCTTATCCCTCAGATAGCAGGGAGTATAGTGACATTGATATCCAACATGGGAGGGTATATCTCATCCCTTCAGGAGCTTATTTCATCGGCCCCGTCTGACCGGGAAATCTTTGGCATAAACATTTCATCCATCACGGGGCTTGGAGATACCGTATTGTCCGAGGTCGAAGGCTTCCTTACGACAAACGCGTCGGGTATCATAGGGGCTTCGGTAAATATAGGACAGTCCTTCGTGACCTTCATTATCTCGATGATATTGTCGATCTATATCCTGGTAGACAAGGAAAATATCATGGGGGCGATAAGGAGGTTTCTGGGGCTTGTCATGTCCGAAAAAACCTACCACAACGCATCGGAATTTTGGAGAAGGTGCCACCACATTTTGATCCGTTACATGGTGTATGACATAGTGGACGGAATAGTGATAGGGGTGATAAACTTCGTATTCATGCTGATCATGAGGATGCCCTATGCCGTGATAGTGTCACTGACCGTGGGCATAACTAACCTGGCCCCCACCTTCGGGCCGTTGGTGGGAGCCGCGGTAGGGGCGTTCATCCTGGTTTTGGTGAATCCGTGGCAGGCACTTTTTTTCATCGTGTTTACGATAATATTGCAGACATTTGACGGATACATATTCAAGCCAAAGCTCTTCGGAGACACCTTCGGGGTGTCGTCGGTCCTCATCCTCGCTGCCATTATCACCGGGGGAAGGATGTTTGGCGTGGTGGGGATCCTCTTCGCCATCCCCGCGGCCGCGATCCTGGATTTCATATACAGGGATTATGTCTGCATAAAACTTAGGGAGCGCAGGGAACTTATTTCCAAAGAAACTGTTTCCAAAGAGTCTGTTTCCAAAGAGCCTAAGGACGGCGAAGACCCTTCGGATAATGATTCTTGAGGATGCCTCCCGCCACCTTTCCCACGCCCAGGGACACGCCCCCCGCAAATACCACATGCCACCCGTTGTCGGTGGGTGTTTCCGGCCGCAGGGATTCGCCGTGTACATACCTTAAGGCGTCTTCCTCAGACAATATGACCTTGGGCTCTTCCCCATCGATCAGCCGTGACATTCCCCATGCATGGGCGGGTTCCGTGCGGTTTTTCTTTATGACCTGCGCATGGAGCCCGGGGCGCATGACCTTTAATCCCTTGAGGGAGGGTGCGCCATGGGGGAGCAGGTAGATATTGTCACCGAAACGGACGGTCTGCGGCGGCATGGAAGACTTCGGAAAATCATGATTTAACAATCCACCTTCATCAGCATCGGATTTAACATATCCCCTTTCCAGCACCGCGTAAAACTGACCCTCGCCTTTTTCCCTGTGTGGGTATATGGTATGAAGCTTTACCATCCTGTATTCGGGATGTTTTTTAAGGAAGTTTTCCACCTGTACTTCGTTTTCTTTTTTTTCGAATGTGCAGGTGGAGTAAACAATCCTTCCATCGTCCTTTAGGAGCCTGTCCGCGCACTCTAAGATTTCGCCCTGGCGGGCGGAGCAGTTGTCCACGTTTTTTAGGCTCCATTGGGAGATGGCATTTTCGTTTTTCCTCATCATTCCCTCTCCCGAGCAGGGGGCATCCACAAGGATCTTGTCAAAATACTTTGGCAGCTTTTTACAAAGGGATCCGGGGGATTCATTGGTGACTATGGTGTTGGTTATCCCCATGCGCTCTATGTTTTCGGACAAAATCCCTGCCCTTTTCGGGATGATCTCATTGGAAAACAATATCCCTTTGTCATCCATCATGTGGGACAGCTGTACGCTTTTTCCGCCGGGGGATGCGCAAAGGTCAAGCACCCTTTCGAAAGGCCTTGGCGCAAGGGCATTCGCGGGGGCCATGGCGGACGCCTCCTGGATGTAGAAGGCGCCGGCATCGTGATATACACAAAGCCCCGGGCGGAGCTTTGCGGGATAGTAGTATCCATGGGGATCGAAGGGAACCCTTTCAAGGTGCCATGTTTCCATGAGCGCAGGTTCAAGGGTCTTTGGAGCCTTTCTCCCAAACCTCAAGGAGGATACGGGGGGCTTGGCATATGATGAAAGGAACGCTTCGTAGTCGTCCTTAAGGACGCTTTTCATGTTTGATAAAAATCCTTCAGGTAAAATATTTATATCCATGTCTATATTTTACATAAGAATCGTAAAAAGTCAAGGCAGTGCTTGAAAAAAATGTATGCACGGGGTATAATGTATACCTCATGGAACAAAAGGTATAAAGGAGACAGGAAGGTAAAATGGCATTTTTTTTTGGAAACAGGAAAAAAAAGACATCCCTTGGCAAAGCCAAAGGAGATATAGGTTCCAACGGGACAAAAAAACCGGACCTTAAGGAGGCACTAAAGGATAAATCTCTTTCGGATGTCAATGACATTTTGGAAAATCCCGAAGATGACTCTTCGGATGCGGAATACTCCCCGGATGAGGAATCACCGCGGGTAAGTGCCGGATGCAAAGAGGCCTTAAGGGCCGTGGAAGAGATGTTTCTGGGGTATGACAGGAAGCATGTGTGGGCGTTTAATGCGGGACAGGGAGGGGGAGACTTCAGGGGGAATCCCAAATATCTTTTCTGTTACATAGCAAGGTACAGGAAGGACATTGCGGCCTATTGGATCGCCAATGACGAAGAGACGGTAGAATTCGTAAGGTCATTGGGATATACGGCATACCTTACCAATACCGTGGAGGCGGATGCCGCGTCTGACTATACGGGGGTTTTGGTCGCGGAGCAGGTAAAGCTCGCCATTCCGGAAGGCATGAAGAAATGCATTTACCTAAACCTCTATCACGGCGTGGGAGCAAAGGACGTGGAAAGGGCC
Source organism: uncultured Eubacterium sp. (assembly GCA_905236805.1). Classification (GTDB taxonomy): domain Bacteria; phylum Bacillota; class Clostridia; order Lachnospirales; family Lachnospiraceae; genus RUG14243. The sequence goes on from CAJOPH010000045.1 coordinate 13,602, forward strand.
CTGCTGGAAGGAGGGATGGCCGGGGAGCTGGCGCATAAATATATCGAGCACAATCAATACTACAGGAACAATCAGCTCTTCCTTACCCCCTCCCCCATGATGGAAGATGACTTTATGAGGATGTGCGGGATAGATCCCGACTGCACCGTGAGGGCGGGGTACCCCAGGAACATATACCAGAAATATTTCGAAAAGATAGAGACATTTGACCACGACATCCTGAAGGCCAAAAACCTTCCCGCAGACACCAAAATAGCCGTCTATGCCCCCACATACAGGCAGTCGATGGAAGGAGAGGTATATGCCTGTGCCATCCCCGACACAAAAAGGCTTGCAAAAGCCTGTGAGGAATCCGGAATCCTTCTCATACTGAAGATGCACCCCCTCATGGAAAAAGAACACGGATTTCTCTCGGCAAGGAAACTGTACGGAGATGAAAAAGGCCTTTATTTTTGGGACAATAAGGACGATATATATGAGATCTTGGACAAAATAGACCTGGGGGTCATAGATTACAGCTCCATCTTCACGGACATGGTTTCATCGGGCATCAGGGATTTCATCCGCTATGTGTATGACTATGACCAAGAGAAGGAAAAGTTAAGACATGATTATATGAAGGTCACGGAAGGTGAGCTTTGTTATGATTTCGAGGCCTTGCTGGGTGCGATAAGGAGCTTTGGAGATACCGGCCATACGGATACGGACCAGGATCACTTGTCCCGGATCCATGACATGTATTGGGAGTATTCGGGCAGGGACACATTTGACATCATCATAGAAAAGACGCTGTCTTTTTCCCCGAAAAAAAGGACTCTTCCTACGCTTTATTCCTTCGATGTCTTTGATACATTGATCTCCAGGAAAGGACTTGATCCCAAGAGCATCTTTTACAAAGTTAAAGAAGGACTAAAGGATTCGGGGCAGGATTTCCCTGAATGGTTCATAGAAAGATATCCCAGGCTGCGTGAGCAGGCCGAATCAAATGTCAGACTCGCGTTTGCCAGGACCGTTTATGAGAGGGAGGATGGGAGGCGGGAAATATACATGGAAGATATTTTCCGGCGACTTGGGGATGTATACGGCATCAGCCAAAAGCAGGCGGATTACCTCATGGAGGCGGAGCTTTTGGCTGAGCTTGAATGTACCGTCCCCATAAAGGAAAACATAGACAGGGTAAAAAAGCTTCTTTCGGATAACGAAACGGTGGTGCTGATCTCCGATATGTACCTGCCGGTAGAACACGTAAAAAAAATGCTTGGAAAGGCAGATTCCATCCTGGAGGAGATACCTCTTTACCTTTCTTCGGAGGTGGGTGTCCAAAAGACCACGAAGGAGATCTTTTTCAGGGTGTATAAGGATTTCAAGCCATTTTATGACTTTGGAAAATGGATCCACATAGGGGATAATGAAACAGCCGACGTGAAGATGCCCCACCAATACGGCATCGTTCCAAGACCGGTCAATACCCCGTCATTTGGGCTTTATGAGGAGGCGATGGTCAGGGATATAGGTACCTATGACGCCTATCTTGCGGCGGCTATGATCGCAAGGTTCACGCACGAACGTATATTCGAAAAAGACCGTTTTGTTTACAAATACCTGTCGCTGTGCTTTTTTCCGTATGTACATTGGGTTCTCAACGATGCCGTCAAAAAGGGCTTTGAGGCACTGTATTTTATTTCCAGGGACGGGCACCATCTGAAGCGTATAGCGGATGTGATAAGGGAAAAAGAAAATCTTCCGATAGAGACCGGGTATATCTACGCGTCAAGAAAGACATGGAGGGTTCCCTCCTTTATAGACGGTATAGACGATGATTTTTGGTCGGGACACGGGAATTTTGCTGACGTTAAGACCTTTGACGAGCTGCTTTCGGCGGCCATGCTGACGGAGGAAGGCTTTTTAAGGTTTTTCCCCGGGTTTTCGGAACTAAAGGGCAGGAAGGATATCGACAGCGATGAGCTCGAGCTCATAATAAATACCCTGAAAGGAAGCAAAAGATATTGTGACTTTGTCATGGAGAAGGCAGCTTCCTTAAGGGAGCTTGCCTGTGGGTACCTGGAGCAGGAAATAGACGCTTCCAAGAAGGTGGCTTTTGTCGAATACTGGGGCAGGGGATATACCCAGACCGCCTTCACGAAGCTTTGGAAACATATAAGGGGAGCTGACGCAAAGAGCCATTTTTACTATGCGAGGACAGTGCTTCCCACCCAAGGGGATGATATCAGGTACAATTTCACAACGAACCCCGTTGAACTTTTGTTCATCGAGGCCTTCTTTGCGAACATACCTTACGGGAGCATCGAAGCCTACGAAAAAAAGGATGGGAAAATAGTCCCCGTGATAAGGAATCAGACCTGTGACATGGAGCTTTTTGACGCCATGGAGAGGAATCTTGTGGAATTTACGAAAGATATCCTTGACATAGGGATCTTAGATTTTGAACGGATGGACAGGGCCTTGTTTGACTTTGCCCTTAATTATTTCAATGAAAATAAAGAAGATAAAATGTTCCTTGAAAACCTTGCCCCGCTCAAGGATTCTGTCACGATGTACGGGACCTTGGGGGAGTATGCGCCCGCGCTTACGAAGGTTCATCTGGATATGATGAATGAAAAGGTTCCAAGGTTCAAGATTTCCAAGAGCATGAGGATGTCTGCCGCGAGGGCGCTTCCCGGCGTGAGAAAACAGTACATGGAAATGTTCCAGCTAAATGAAGGAGATTCCATGGACAAAGGATTTTACATAAGCCCGGACTCCGTGGAAATAAACAGGCGCTTTAGGGAAAAGACCCAGAGGCTTTTGGAAGGACAGGACGAAAAGCAGGCGGTATATGACAGGATATGCATGGGTGTCCCTGTTGAAAACAAGATCCTTATCCTGGCAGACAGGAAGAGGGATCTTCGGAGTGGGGCGTTTTACAGCATAAAGAAGATTCTTCAGGAGAACGAAAACGGGGGAGACCTCGGAAGGCCGGTAAAGCCTCCGTACGAGGGGGAACATGAATACAAGGGCTACAGGATAAAGCTTTCCTTTACCGGAGCATATGCGAATGATGAGGAACTTTTGGAGGATGTGGCGGCATCGAGGTTCGTGGTGAGTACGCAGGTGCCCAAGAGCCTTGTCAGGATAAGGCTTCGCGGGGAGTCTTCCCTCATCATGATAGGCTCTTCCGTCTTCCCGTATTCGGACGCGCCCGAGAGCCTTAAGGACAGATATGATCACAAGAGGCTTTTGAGGTCAGCCGAAAATGCCCTTGTCATGTATCCTTCCGAAGAATTAAAGCCGTGGCTCAAGGAAAGATACAGCATACAGAACGCAGACTCCTTTATCCTGAAGGGATCGTGCCAGAGTGATATTTATTTTGACCCGATGTTTGCCGCAAAATCCAGGGAGAGGCTTGGGAAAAAGACGGGATTTTCTGAAGCTGACAAGGTCATATTGTACATGCCCTCGTCACGCAGCATGGATAGAAAGACTCACTACAAAAACCTCTTCCGCATGAAAATACTTAAGGCCAATCTTCCCGAAGAATACAAGGTGGTGGTGTATTTTCCGGGTGAGCGGACATACCAGGATCTGGAGGTGGATGGATTTAGCAGGCTTTTGAACCCTAAGGTCCTGCACCTGAGGGAGGCTGTCTGCGCGGCCGATATCATAATCGGGGATTACAGGGAAGGTTTTTATGAGACCGTGCTTGTGGAAAAGCCGGCCATTTTGACCGATTCGGATCATGATGAGTTTTTTTACAAAAAATCCACCATATGCCCTTATGAGGAAGTGAGGATAGGACCTTCAGTAAGCACGGAAGAAGAGGCCGCAAGGCTCATCTTAGACGGCATTGATGTGTCCCCTTTTGAGGAAAACAGGCGCCTTCTCAGGGAAAAATACCTGACATATTGTGACGGGAAATCCTGTGAAAGGCTCCTTGAGTGGATGGTAGGGAACTAAAAATTCCTTGCGTACAGCAGGTGATCCATCCAGGTGTCGTTTATGAAGATGGCTTCCTTAAGGTATCCTTCCTGGGAGAAACCCATGTGCTCCATCAGACGTATTGAAGGTATGTTTGATGGCTGCACAAAGGCTTCCATGCGGTGGAGGGAGTATTCTTTTTGGACGGCGGGGATGGTAACAGAGAGGGCTTCCGTGGCGTACCCCATTCTGAGGAAGTCTTTGTCTATCTTGTAGCCTATGTAGCAGCGCATGTACGGGCCGGGCATGATATGGGAGAAACTCACCGTACCCAATACGATATCCGGCATCTGTCTGTGAAACAGCCAGAAGCGTATGGCTTTTTTTTGGAGGAGGAGCCTGTATTCCGCGGAAAGGGACGCACGGATGGAGTCTTCGTTATACATGGATTTTTGGCGAAGACTTTCGGTATTTTTCAGAAAATCATAGTTTTTCCTGTAGAATTCGCACACCTGGGGGGCTATTTCAGGCCCCCTTACCATGTAGGTGATCCTGTCCGAGTGAAAGGTATGGTCCATTAGTTTCTCCGGCGTATCCCATGAGTTCCTTACCTGAAAGTTACACAGAGAGTATAACATTTTTCGAAAAAAATTGCAATAAGGTGAATTAACATGAAGAACACGCCGCCCATGATAAGGGCTTTGTACATTGTATTGATACCGGTGGTGCTTTTGATAATCCTTTTGAATACGGGATGGCTCCAAAGGCATCTTCCCGCGGCAAAGGTCGCGGAAAGGAGTTACACTACGGTTGAGTATGATTTTTACTATTTCGATGCGTACAATGCCTTCCTGGAGGAGCATGAAGAAGACCTGGGGGAGCTGGGGTATGATGTCAATACTTCCGCAAGGTCCCAGGATTACGACGAGGAGATGTCCTGGCAGGACTATTTCCTATCCCTGTGCGAAAAGGAGATGTCTGAGGTAGAGTATTTCCATGAGAAGGCAGAATCCGAAGGCTATGAATTTTCCGAAACAGACCTCAAGTACTATGAGGAGCAGATGTCAAAAAACCTTGAGACCATGGAAAAGTTCGGCCTGAAGGAGGATAATTTTTACATATCCTACTATGGGCGGGGCATGACCGGTGACATATACGAAAAGGAACTAAAATACAAGTCCGAAGCCTATAGCTACAGGGACTATCTGATAGAAAATTACGAAGCGTCACCTGAAGAAGTGGAAGGATATCTGGAAGAAAACAAAGCCGCAACGGACTATAAGAGCGTAAATCTCTCCCTGGTGACAGCCACCGCCATACCCGACAGGACCACGGGGGAGATAGGAAGCGAGCAGATTGATGCCCTCTCAAAAAAAATGTCCGGGTTGAAGGAGAGGTATGAGGGGGGAGAGGATTTTTCCACATTGCAGCAAAGCTATTCCGACAACTCTTTGGGCGATGAGTCGGGTGATCTTAACGAGGCCACGGAAGATGACCTCCCCGAAATATTAAAACAAGATTTACTAGAGACGGACCAAGACGCCCTAAAGACCGGTGACACCATGATATCCATCGATGAATCCTTGGGCGTAGGCTATTTTACTTTGTTTAGGGGCTTTGGGGAAGATGGAAATACGATAGAGGCAAACGCGGCCCTTGGGGAGGTGGCCATAGACGCGGAGTCAGGGGCCGCCCTGGATGGAGATTATGCCGTAAAAAGAAACAGGATAGGCATGAGCCTTGCCGCAAACTAAGGAACCGTATAAATAAGTTATTTTTACAAAGCTATGTTTATATGGTTCCCAAAGCCGGTGAAGGGGGGTAAGAAGGACAATGGCGAAAAGAAAGGGCAACAGACCCGTATACAGGAAAGAAAAGTCAGAAGAAGAAATAAAGGAAGAAGAGGAAATCTCTAAAAAAGAGTCCCACAGGAAAAAGAACGTAAGGCGAAACTCTGTCCTCGTGGTGGCTTTTTCCACGGTATTTCTGGCTGTAATGTTCATAGGCAGGTGGGTCTATGCGGTGCAGACGGGGTTTTACGACACCTATGTGCTGGTGGGGGATGATGTGGAAACCGCCCTGGAGGGAGCCGTGGGGCTGTCGCCCTCGGAGGATGAGCAAAGTGAGCTTAACAGCATGGGTACCCGGTGGGATCTTTTCACGGGGAGCCGTCTGGTGGATGAGGCGTGGTGTGTTTCGGACGATGGATCAAAGCTCCATGGGTATTTTTATGATAACGGGTCGGAGCTTACCCTGATAGTGATCCACAGGTTCGGCTTAGACGGGACGGCTGATTTTCTTCCGGGAGCTTCCATTTATGAGAAGACGGGCTGCAACATCCTTCTTACCGAGGCCAGGCGCCATGGGGAAAGTGAGGGAGAGGCTTTTTCCTGGGGGGTATATGAAAAGTACGATATCGCATCCTGGATAAATTACTTAGATGCCAATACCACAGGCAGTAAGTACATTATCTATGGAGAGGGAGTCGGGGCAAATACCGCCCTTTTTGCCGCGTTGGGGCAGCTTTTGCCGGAAAGCGTACAGGCCATAGTGGCAGAGTCACCCTATGGTTCATTGCATGAGCTTGCCGCGCGTAATATATTCAAATGGTATGCCGTTACGTCATTTCCCTTCCTAAATGCGGTGGAGTTTAAGGTAAATTCTTCGGACAATGGATTTAAAGTGGGGGATACGTCCCTTAAGGATGCGGTAAATGACGCGAAAGAGTCTGCGATCCCGGTGCTTTTCCTTTGTTCCGACGGGGATGATTTCATCCCTAACGACTACACGAAGGAGCTTTATTCGAACTATCCTTCTTCACAGAAGGATATCATTACGGGGACAGGTTCGCACGGGACGGTTTTTTGCGAAAAATCCGAAGAAATACTTGACTGGATCTCAAATACGCTGGGCTCGTCATAGAAGAGTTTCCTATATGTGGTTATTGGTTTTTGATAGTAGAATCTTATTTTAATTTCGGTTTTTCAAAAAGAAATGTACTTTTTTTCTTAAAAATATTCCTTGTTTGATTTTATTTTTGTGATATCATGATACCAAGGTTATGGGAAACGAACAAAATGTTTGCGTTTTGTTCGTTTCCTGCGCCGGATTTTGGCGGCCGGAAGCCGCGTATTTCCTTGCAAAATCCGTGCGCATCCTTGCGGAGCGGTTATAGTAAACGCATTTATTAAATGCGTTTACTATATAGGAAGGCTTGTGAGCAAGTCTTAAATTTTCTAGTTTACAAGGAGGATCTTGGGACATGTTGAAGAAAAAGATTCTGGCATTTAGCTGTGTGTTCGCAATGACTATCACGCAGTTTGGTGCGGCCAATCTTACGTTTGCGGATGATGAAGTCATGCCCGGCGGACAGGGCTTTGGCTCGGAGGCGGAGATGGCGTCGGGAGGTCCTCCCCAGGAGGGGGCACCGGATACGGCAGCCATATATATCTCCGGCAATGCGGAGGATGCTTCAAAGGAAGTGTCGGACGATGCTACATTGACGAAGAAAAATGCCGAAGGCGAGGTGAAAGACGGCGTATATACCATCACGGGACTGGAGCTTTCTTCTGATAATTACGAGACGAACGGTGTGATCATCACAGGCGAAGCTTCCAACGTGGAGCTTGATGGAGCCACGATCTCACTGGGGATCGATTCCAAGGTAGATACGACCAACACGGGCGGTGACGCCGTCATATTGGACGATGGGGCAAAGGCAAAGATAAAGGATTCCGTGCTCACCGTAAAGGGCGCGCAGAGGCATGTGACCGCGGCCTACGGTACATCCACCCTGATAGTGGAAAATTCCACGGTAGAGTCCACGGGTCCCGTGGAAGAGTATGACGCGGATACCATGACTCCGCCGTCGAACCGGGCCCTTCTCATATCGGGAAAGGCCAGGGCGAATTTCTCCATCGCTTCCACGAATACATATTACTATGATTCGGAATGTATCTCACAGGGATGGGGGGCACTTTCCACTGACTCGGCCAGAAATGAGCTGAATCTCTACGCGTTTAATTCCAAAGGTCTTTCCAGGACGGGAGGGTACGGTGCGTATGCCGATACGGACTGCAATGTCTGGCTGTATGGTTCCACCCTCGCGTCGGGCGAGATAGGAGCCATCATATCAAAGACGGGAAAGGTTTCCGCGGATTCCTCCTCGAACACCCCTGACGCGGTGCTTTCCGACTACACGGGGACGAAGCCTGCCACCGATACCAAGAGCGTGATAGCGGGCTTAAGGAATGCCATCATGATGCATGCGCCCGACATGATGGGTGAGGGTGCGGCAGCAGCTTCAGTGGGCACCGTAGATCTGAAAAACACGGTCCTTACGACCGACAATACCGGAACCTACGGGAAGGATGCCTTAAAGGACACTTCGTCTGATTTTGATTACGGCTCATACGGTGATGAATATAGCGCGTATGTGAGCGACATGACCGGGGCAGCCATCCTGATAAAGTCCACATCGGCCAACATACACCTTGACGATGTGGAGGTAGAGTCTCCTAACCACGTGCTGGTGCAGACCATGATCAATGCGGACGGAATGGGGAACTGGCTTAAGGAGGGTGAGGAGGCAGACGCTGTCAGCGTAACCCTTTCCAATGACGACCTCACTGACGATATCCTTCACTATGATTACCAAAGGACGATGAATGTAAACATCACGGATAAAACCACCCTGACAGGCAGGATCCATACCGGCACATACAAGGAATGGAATCAAATGTATCAGGAGTATCTGAGCGCGAATCCCGCGTGGATACTGGATTCTTCCACCTATGAGACTTCTACGCGCGGTGTGAACGTAAACCTTTCGGATGCATCCACATGGACGCTTAATAATGATTCCGAGATTTCCTACCTTGGGGTGAGTGATACTTCCAAAGTAGTGGTTCCCGCAGGGATCACGCTCAAGGTAGACGGACAGGAATATACCAACGGCACGTACACGAAGGATGGATTTGAATACAATACTTCGCTTACCATCGTGGACGGATCGAACGGACCCCTCCTGGAAGATGATACGGATGTGGCATCTGTCACATTGAAAAACGAGGGCACATCCGATATCACGATAAAGGAAGTAAACCTTGGCAAAGAGTCCGATGTCACGATAAAGGCCGGAGAAGAAAAGACCATCGAGGCGCCCGCGCTCTTCAACGAAGATGAGAAGCAGACCATAGGCGATGCCGCTGATGAATATACACAGTACACCAACAAGTCCGCATACAAGCTGGCCCTTACCGTAAATGGTGTGGAGACCGCCATCAAAAAGGGCGCGAAGGTAGATGCGACAGACCTTACCGTTTCCATAGTTTACGGGGTGTTGGATTACTATGTATCCCACGGACAGGTGACACCGAGATGGATAACCAACGCCATCTATGCTGACGAAAACGGTGTGGATGCGACAAAGTCGGTGCTGGCCGCGGTGGTAAACACCGATACCGATGAGGATGTTAAGGCGGGTGATAAGTCTGTAACGACCATAAAAATAAAGTCCACCAATGATTATTTCTCGGCAATCCGCGTGGGTGGCACGGGTGAATTTACCGTGACAGGTGCCGAGATAGACCTCTACGGGAACGGCGGGGACGACTTTACCGGAATAGGCGTGGGTCTTTCGTCCGCAGACAGGGCAAAGCTCAACGTAAACAATGCGTCCGTATATACCGAAGGAGTCTTAAGGGCCGCGATCTTCGTGGGGGACATGTCTACCATGAACCTTTCCATGGTGAATGCGGATACCGAACCCGGAGAATACCGGTCAGACGTGTCGATAGCATCTGCGGGAATGGCTTCTCCTCCTTCAGGATTGGGGATCTGGGGGAACTGCCGTACGATGAACCTCCTGGAGTATGGGATCGTAAATATTGAAGACTCCACCATCACCGCCCAGAACTGGGGAGCTCTGGGAGTGGACGGAGTGACGGACGGACAGGTAAATGTCAAAGATTCCACGATCAACGTCACGGAGCAGGGCTATGGCTCATATGCCATAGGAAAGTGCGCGGATACATTTACAAACTGTGTATTCAATATAAACTACGGTGTGGTAAACTTTGCGGCAGCCGCGGATTCCACCGTGACATTGGAAAACGGCACCAAGGGCTATTCACCGAACTACTATGGGATAGTTACCCACCAGTCCATGAATGGTGCCAATTCGAATATCATTGTTAAAGATGAGGGAACACAGCTCAATGCCAAGTACGGCGGGATTATTGCCAAGGGTCGCGGGACAAACATCACGATAAAAGATAAGGCCAAGGTTACGGCTACGCAGGGACCTATCGTGAGGGCACAGTTGAATGACGACCTCATGGCGGGATCCATGGACGGGACGGAAGTGGTAAACGTCGACATATCCAATACAGACCTGGAAGGTGACATCATCCAGGGTATGGGGAAAGAATCTGAGGATACCTCCAGACAGGCAGCAAAGAAACAAGACGAGGCACCTTCCGACTCTTCCGAAGCATCTGCGGGCGGAGGTCCCGTCATGGGCGGCATGAGTTCCGAGCCTGCCGTGTATGAGTCCGCAATGAACGTGACCCTTTCTGATGCCGCTACATTGAAGGGTGCCATATCCGAGGCGGATCTTACCATGGCGATCTCAGACGGAAGCATTTCGTTTGATAATATAACGTCTGTCGGGGTGATCACGGATACAAAAATGACCACAAATAATTATGGTAAATTAAGTGTAGAATTAAAAAATGGGGCATCCTGGACCGTTACCGAAGCTTCCTACATGCACAAACTCGTGATAAGCGCGGATTCGAAGGTGACGACGGAATCAGGAAATCTCTACGCCACCGTAAACGGGGAGGCCGTGACGCTGGAATCCGGAAAGACTTATGAGGGAGTGATCGTGGTATCGCCCACGGAGATATCGTCCGGGGCCGTGGATACGCCTACGCAGACACCTGCTACGGGTGATCAGACAACCGAAGTTTCCACGGAAAAGGTAAAAACTACCATAAAGGCGAATAAGACATCCGTGAAATACGGCAAGGCTTCCGCCATCACCTTCACTGCTGACAGCAAGGCGAAGGTTACCGTTAAGGCGAAAAACAAGCTTGCGAAAAAAGCCATAAAGAAAAAGACCATAAAGATCACAAAGAACAAAGCCAAGAAGGCCAAGGTGAAGTTCACCAAAAAAGCCGTCAAGGGAGTGTATTCGTTCAAGGCGAGTGCCCCGGCCAAAGGAAATTACAAAAAGGCTTCCAAGACGATAAAGATTAAAGTCAAATAAAAATAATGCACATTTCAGGAGGTATTGGATGGAAGAAAAAAACTGGTTTTCGACCTGCGACGGGGTCATTATGAAGATAGTCAAGGCTATCTCATATGTTTCGGGGGTGTGCCTGGTGGGGATAATGCTTGTGGCGTTTTTTAACGTCCTTGGCGAAAAGATTTTCCACCATGGGATTCCCGGATCCACGGAGATCATCACCTACCTGCATGTGCCGGTGGTGTTTCTGGCCGCAGCCTACGTGACGCTTGATAATGGACATACAAAGATAGACCTCTTATCCTCGAGGTTTCCCATTGCGGTACAAAAGATCCTCGCTACCATAGCATACCTGATAGGCGCATTCATATGCTGCTTTACGGGCTACTGGGGATTTCGCCGCATGGGTGAGCTGATAGCAAACCATACGAAGAGCTCCACGACGGGGTTCGGATTTCCGGTGTGGCCCTTTGCCTTCATGTTTGCGGCGGGGATGTTCATGCTGGCTCTGACCTTCCTATGGTGCATAGTAAGGCAGTATTCGAAATATTCCAAGGAAAATAGGAAGGAGAAGCCGGGCGCTCCCTTCCCTGAAGGAAAAGAGGAAGGAGGTGAGGCATAGATGACAGCCAAAGCCATTATCGGACTGGTGGTATTTGCCATCATGATGATCATGATATTTGCCGGGGTTCCAATATTCGTGTCCATGCTCACCTGCGCCTTCATAGGTTTTTTGGTGCTAAGCGGTGGAAACCCCACGCTGATGATAGCAAAGTTTAAGACCGCGCCGTTTGACCTGGCCGCAAATTACAATTACGCTGTGCTGCCCATGTTCATGCTGGTGGGATCGCTGGCGGGGGAAACGGGTATAGCCAACGGTGCCTTTACGTCCATGCGGGCGTGGCTGGGGCGCGTAAAGGGAGGGCTGCTCTTTGTGGTGGTAGCCTCCAACGCGGTGTTTGGCGCATGCTCGGGGTCTTCGATCGCGGGGAACATTGTCTTTGGAAAGCTTTCCATGCCTGAGCTTCAGGCAGCGGGCTATAGCAGGAAATATTCATTGGGCTGTATAGCGGCATCGGGCGCATTGTCCACATTGATTCCGCCGTCCATGGCCATCATCATGTACTGCCTGATATCGCCCATCACCATGAATGTAGGTACGGCCCTTATGGGAGGCATCATTCCGGGGCTTGCGACGGCTCTTGCGCTGTGCGCCACGGTGCGGATCATTGGAGTGATGCATAAGGACGCCATTCCCCCCGGAGGAGGGGAGAAGGTTCCCATGGTGGAAAAGCTAAAGACCCTGCGTCTTTTGGTTCCCATCATACTCTTGTTCGGGCTCATCATAGGCGGTACCTTCGCGGGATGGTTTACGGCTACCGTGGGCGGTGCGATAGGAGCCATGGCCGTGTGTATTTACGCACTGGCAAAAAGGCTTCCCGTAAAGCAGGTGGCGCACTGTATCTGGGAGGCTTCCACCATGGAGGCGGGGATATTCCCGATCATCATAGGCGGACAGCTCTTTGGCTCGTTCATAGCGGCAACAGGTCTTGCCAGCTCCCTGGCCAATATCATAGCATCGGTGAACGCGCCGAGGTTCTTCATCTTCCTTTTGGTGATCCTCCTCTATGTGTTCTGCGGATGCGTCATGGATATTGTGTCCATCATCATCATCACGGTGCCTGTGGTATTCCCGGTATTAAACGCCGTGGGATACAGCCCATATGCCTTGGTCATAGCGCTTTGCTTCATGTGTGAGATAGCCGGGCTTACACCGCCTATCGGCATGAACGTGTTTGCCACGGCAAACGCCCTCAGGGTAAATCCGACCGAGATATTCTCGGGAGTCATACCGTATTTCATATGCGAGATGGCGATAGTCCTTCTAATAGGGCTGTTCCCGGGAATAGTGACCTGGCTTCCCACCGTTCTGGGGGCTGCCGGAGTGTAGGACCTGTTACAAAACAGACATGGATCTTTACAGTTGCTGAGGAGATTACGCATACAGACAGTTGCGATCTCATAGATTATTTACTTATATTTTTAGGAGGTAAACTAAAATGAAAAGGAGAGTATTATCGTTGCTTTTGGCAAGTGCGATGTCCGTATCGCTGCTTGCAGGTTGCGGAGGCGGCAGTGATTCTGGTGACGGTGCTGCCACAGAGGAGAGCGGAGCTCCCACGGGAGATACGGCACCTGCCGATGAGTCGGCGGCACCTGCCGGTGAAGGGTCGGGAGATACCGAAGCTGCTGCGGATACCTTTGATGTAGAGCCGTATGAGATACAGTTCTCTACCACCTTCAATGAAAACGAGACAGGCGGACAGATCATCTCTTACTTCATCGACCAGCTGGATCAGATGACAGACGGAAACATGACGGTAAACGTATCCTGGGGCGGTACGCTCTTTGATACGCAGGGAGAGCTCGAGGCCGTATCATCAGGCTCCGTGGACATGGTGGCCTTAGGACATATGCCCCACCTCGATGAATTGAACTATCTGTCCTTCCCCGGATTTGCTCCCGGAGGAACACAGCAGGCCCTTGACTACTTCAATGACCTTATCTTTGACAACGCCGAGACATCAGCCCTCATCCAGGAAGAGGCTGAACAGATCGGCATCAAGTACCTCAATGTAATAGCAGGTGGTGCCAATGCGTTTTGTGCCAAATACGAGTTCACGGACCTTCAGTCCATGATAGACGGATCTTCCGCCTTTGGTAACATGGATGCAGCCATCTTCGAAAACTTAGGTCTTCAGGTGACAGCTACTGCTCCTCCCGATACCTATGACGCGCTTCAGAGGGGACTTATTGATTCCACGCAGATGGCTCTTGCCCCCATGGTAGCTATGTCATGGCAGGATGTGGCAAAGTATTGGGCACTTGACGGAACATATACCGCAGGAAACATGTTCACCTTCAACCTCAACAATTGGAACGCGCTTTCCGCAGATCAGCAGGCAGCCGTTCAGGCGGCAGCAGACGCTACGGAAGAGTATTCCGCAGGTCTTTATGACGATGCCATCGCATCTGACATACAGACCGTAGTGGACGCTACGGGCAATGAGTTCGTAGAGTTCTCACAGGAAGATATAGACAAGTTCTGGGCAGCGTGCTTTGAAGCAAAGGCACAGGCAGCCCTTGATACCTGCTCAGCCAATGAAAAAGAAGAGGGTATGATCACCATCCTCAAGGAAGCAGCAAGCTTTACGGGATATGACTGGGAAGTACCCGCTGACTGATGATAGGATGAATTGAATAATGTGTATAAAAATCCCCGGGCAGATAAGCCCGGGGATTTTTTGCGTGCGTCGGAGATATGTGTGCCGATATGAAAAAATTATTTTGAAAATGCCTTAAGGAGCGCCCTTGGATCTTTTTCCGCGCGCCTCATCAGGTCGATATCGGCCTTTGGGATTTTTTCTGACACATAAGGATTATCTATTCCTGAAGGGATGACTTTTTTACGCAGGGTAATCAGATCTTTCATTCTTTGCTCGGCAACCACAGGGGATCTTCCTGTCATTACGTATTTGATACAACTGTTTATCGCATAAGAATATAATTGCAGCATTTCATACTCTACCGCTACCCGGACGCCCTCGTATCCGGGCAGCCCGTGCAGCAGTTCGTAATTTGCTTCAATGGCACTAAAGGCCTCATCGAAATACCTGTCCAGATCGGAAAGCTTTGATGCCGAAGCGTTTCTGTTGCGATATATATACAAGATTTCCTTGACATTGCCCATGGTTTTCGCGTTACAGATCATGTAGTTTAGCATTTCCGAGTCTTCCAGGATGGCTTTTCCCCTTTGATGGAGTCGTCCGGAAGGGGTTTCAAAAAGTTCCCGTCGGATGATCTTTGTGCAAAGATATCCGCCGGACGCAATCAAAGCCGAACGCTTTTTGTCATCTAACCTGCCGCACATTTCATCCGTCGTAAAAATAATCGCCCGATCGTTCTCTTCGTGATAAAATCCGGCATCAACGATGTCATAATCTTCTTCAAGCGCCCGGCAGTATAGCTTTTCATACATATCAGGCTGAATCTGATCATCGCTGTCAACAAAGCCAATGTAAGCCCCATTCGCAGCATCAATTCCAAAATTGCGCGCACCTCCGGCTCCCATATTTTTATCGAGCTCGATCAATAATACCTTTTCCGGAAATTGTTTTTCACAGTCCTCCAGTATCCTGCGCGAGTCATCCGTGGACGCATCATCGATCAAAATGATCTCAATGTTTTCAAGGGTCTGATGCACCACATTTCCCAAACACTCCGAAAGATATTGCGCCGAATTATGTACCGGAATGATCACACTGACAGCCGGTTGTTTCATTTGCATTTCACCTCACTGTTGATAAGAAATCTGCCTTATATACGATTCCATACGGAATCTCTTCGTAATTGCTAAGAACCCATTATACCCTATGAAAGGATCGTTTGCAATAGGATAGGAACTATATATAGGGAGCACCGCATAAATATGAACAAAAAATTACCAAATAAAGAACAAAAGTTCATATACGCAGGTGTAATATTATTCCGACATTCTCCGATAAATAAAATAGAAACATTGTAGCCATAGGTATCTGACCCATTTATCGAATGAGTATTTCAAGTGGTATCGGCTATGTGTTTCGAGTACTCCCGGGAAGGAACCGGGGAAGGGAGATAAAGATTATGCGTATAGATGCATTGAACCAGGTGGCACAGATATATGGTGCGAATAAAGCTTCAAAGGCCTACAAGACCAGGGATTTCGCTGAAGTCA
Organism: uncultured Eubacterium sp.; assembly: GCA_905236805.1. GTDB lineage: Bacteria > Bacillota > Clostridia > Lachnospirales > Lachnospiraceae > RUG14243. Next base: position 29,546 of record CAJOPH010000045.1, read on the forward strand.
GGGACGAAGTGTCTATCTCCAATGCAGGGCGTGATCTGCAGGTAGCGAAGGAAGCGGTAGCGCAGGCTCCGGATGTCAGGGAGGACTTGGTAGCCGACGTAAAGACCCGTATTCAGGACGGCACTTATTCTGTCAGCGATGATGACTTCGCTTCGGTGTTGATAGAGAAGTTCGCTGAGCTTGATTAAAGCCGGGGGAGCCTTTTAAGTGGCCAGCCTGATGGACGAGTTGGTCGACGTGCTCGAAAAGGAAATCGTCGAATATGAGAAGCTGGTAAAGCTTTCGACTGAGAAGACACAGTACATAGTAAAGTCGGATATCCCCGAGCTGGAAAGGTGCACGGATGCAGAGCAGGAGATTACCAGCAGGCTCAAGAATCTTGACAACTTCAGGCAGGCGAAGACAGCCGAGATGGCGAATGTCACGAACAGGAGCCTCGAAGAGCTGACACTTACGAACATGATCACCTACCTGAAGAATCGGCCACAGGAGCAGGAGCGTCTGACCGATGTCAGGGACAGATTGGCTGATGTGCTCATGCGTATGAGGCGCATCAACGAACAGAATGGAATACTGATCAGACAGGCCATGGAAATGGTAGAGTTTGATCTGACGCTGTTTAAGAGCCTCAGGCAGGCTCCCGAGACAGCCAACTACGATAAGCGCGCGTATAATACAGGGACGTTATTAGGCGGCAGCGGATTCGATGCGAGCCAATAGGGATTTAGCACAGTTCCTTTGGCAGGACGCACGCAGGTGGATTTGAGCAAATGACTTTTACTCACCTGCGGGGAGGAAGCCCGGAATAGCCCTTGTATCATATGGGCGCTTTTTCGTACATACGGGGTGCGTAAAGAACTGTCGCGGATGATTTTGCGCAATTCATCCCATGACAGTTCCTAAGGAGAATATTTATGTCATCTATGACTACGAGCAATGGCTTTGGAAGCTTCTGGGTGGGACACTCGGGACTTACCACCAGCCAGTATGGTATATACATCACAGGCAACAACCTGGCAAATCTTGATACCGATGGATATGTAAGGCAGAGACTCCTTCAGTCGGATTCCTTGTACAATACCGCGGATACGACCAAGGCCATAGGGAAGTCTCTGCTGGGTACGGGTGTAAATGCAGCGGAGATCCTTCATACGAGGAATCTCTTCCTCGACAAATATTTCCGCCAGGAGAACGGCCGCCACGAATTCTACAATACCATGCTCGAGACCACGGACGAGATAGAGACCGTCATAGGAGAGCTCGAGGGGGAGGCCTTTGAAGAGACCGTGGATGATTTCTACAAGGCATTTGCGGAGCTCGCCAAAGACCCGTCCGATTCGGTAAATCAGGAGCTGATAATACAAAAAGCAGGTCTTTTCATCACCAGGGCCAAGGACCTCATGGAAGGTCTTACGAATTACCAGAAAAACCTAAATGGCCAGATAAAGGAGGCCGTGGACGAGATAAACTCCCTGGGACAAAAGATCGCCGACCTTAATGTACAGATAGCCACGGTGGAGGCAGGCGGCCTTGAGACCGCGTATACATTGAGGGATGAGAGGGATAAGGCCCTTGACGATTTGTCCCAGTATGTCAGGATAGATTACAAGGAATTAAACGATACCACCGTCAGGGTGAAGATAGAAGGCGTCACCTTCGTGGACATGAACAAGTGCTTCACCATGGGTCTTTACACAGATGACGCCTTAAAATACCCGAACGTGGCGTGGGATAATCTCTCTGACTACACCAATGGCAAGATCAGCTACGTATACAATCTTTCCAAGGGCTATTCATCCGAACACAATACCGACATAGGAAAGCTGAAGGCCCTCCTGTTGTCCAGGGGTGAGGAGTCGTCGGATTACAGAGACCTTGGTGACTGGGACGGGGCATCGAAGCTGGCGGGCGTATCCACGCTTCAGGAAGTGGAGGCCATGGTGGACAATCTCGTGCATGAGATGGTCACGCAGATGAATAACCTCTTTTCACCTCTGGCCGATGTGGACAGTGATTTTGTTACGAAAAATGGGCTGTCGTCACTTTTGGAGACTGATACTGATCAAAACAGCGACCATTACAACAAACAATACATCACTGCCACCCTTGCGGATAATAGTACTACGAGGCTCTATCTTGACGAAGCCCATGTATGGGATGAGGAAAATTCCTACTATGGGGCCACATTAGAGCCCCCCGCCCAGGAGCTCTTCGTAAGGAAATCCATGGACAGGTACACGGAGATTACGATAGATGGAAAGACCTTCTATATGTACAATGAAGAAGACTACAATGATTCCTCCACATTGTACAATATCAGCGCCGTAGACGTAAACCAGCTGCTGAAAGACACATCTTCCCTTCTTCCTTACTATGATGAGGAGGGAAATGTGGCGCATGACTGGGGCGACAAGATAGAAGAGATGTGGTCTAAAGGCTACGAAGCCCTGGGCGGGAATAATTTTGTCAAATACTATTCGTCCATCATAGATGATGTGGGGATACTGGGTTCTACCTTCAAGTCCCTGGAGAAGACCACGGAAGCTACGGCCGTGGGGGTAGATACGCAAAGGGCACAGGTGATGGACGTCTCATCGGACGAAGAGCTTTCCAATATGATAAAGTACCAAAATGCCTACAACGCTTCGAGCCGTTACATAAATGTGATCAACGAGATGACGGAACAGATAGTGAGCCTGATCTAACCTTATTTTAGAAAACTACGATCCCGGGGGAGATGGAGCCATGAGCATAACATCTACATTTTTTGGACTGAACATAGGAACGAACGGACTTGCGACCTTCCAGGCCGCGATAAACACCACGGCCAACAATGTGGCCAATGTCCGTACCGAAGGCTATTCCAAACAAAAAGTGACCATAGAGGCAAATGAAGCCCTGCGCACCCACACGGGCTACGGCACGCTGGGTATGGGCTCCATAGCCACGGCCGTGGAACAGCTAAGGGATATCTATTACGACCAGAAATACTGGCAGAACAATGCCGTATACAATGAATACAATACCAAGGACTATTACCTGGCGCAGTTCGAGGAATATTTCAGGGATGATGACACGGTGGATGGGTTTTCCACCATTTATTCCAAGATGTATACCTCCCTGGAGACCTTAAAGACCCAGGCATCGCAGTATTCATCCCGCCAGAGCTATGTGGGGACGGCCGAGAGCCTTTGCACGTATTTCAACAATATGTCGGACAACTTAAAATCCCTCCAGGAAGAAATAAACGAGGTCATCTATACGGATGTGGAAGCGATAAATTCGCTGGCAGACAAGATAGCGGACGTCACAAGGCAGATCCACGTCATAGAGCTGACAGGCCAAAACGCCAATGAGCTTCGGGATGAGAGGGCGCTATTGATAGACGACCTTTCGCAGTACGTGAACGTGGAGGCCACGGAGACGGTGGCCAGTGAAGATCTGGGGACGCATTACTACAAAGTCACCATAAACGGATCGGTCCTGGTATCAAATGATGACGTCCACAAGCTCATCTGCGTAGAGAGACAGACCAAGGTAAACCAGTCCGACGCGGACGGACTCTATGAGATATACTGGGCGGACAGGTATGGGAAGGCTACGGGGACGGAGTTTATTCCCACCATAGATTCTGCGGGGGGCGCGTTAAAGTCCCTCTTCCTCCTGAGGGACGGAAATAATAAGGAAGGATTTACGGGGACGGTCGGATCGTTTGGTACTTACAATTACCAAGGTACCGATGGGACGGTATATAATTACAGCACCGTCACCATAACGAACCCTTCGCAGACAGACATCACGGACATCACCGTGCCCGAAGAAGGCAGGATAAACCTCCATGGCAAGTACTACTATTATTCGGGCTTTGATATGTCGAAGGACTCTTCGGGAGCCTACACCTATACGTTTTACATAACGAATACCGTGGATTCGGGAGTGCAAAGCTCGGTATCAGGAAAAAGCTGCAGCATAGGAAGAAACATTGACTACATGGGCATACCCTATTACCAGAGCCAGTTCAACGGCTTCATGAGGGAATTTGCCCAGAGGTATAATACCCTTAGTAACAGTGGTCAGGACGCGTACGGGAATACGGGAAATAAAGTGGAGACCTTCTATGTGTCCACGGACAAGACGGGAACCATACATACGTTTGGGAATGCCTATGACGATGAGAAGACAGGTATATTGATAAGCACCTATCAGTCCTCGGGATCCCAAGCTACGCAGGTATCGACCGATCAACAAGCCGCGCAGGAGACCTACTACGACCTTCTGGCGTCCGATGTCAATATCAACAAAAAGGTCGTAAAGGACGCAAACCTCGTGGTATGCGCGACCACGACACCCACCACAGTGGAAGACGTGGAAAAGTCGGACTTGGTGGACAAGCTTTACAGCCTGTGCGTAAATGAAAAGATGTTCAGAAATACCACGGGGGATTCGTTTTTGCAGTGCGTGATATCGGACGTGGCTGTGGATGCGCAGGAAGCTACGCTCTTTTCCAAGAGCTATGGGAATATAGTGGATTCGATAGTGTCGCAAAGGACGTCCGTATCGGGCGTGGATGAGGATGAGGAGGCGTTAGACCTCGTCAAATTTAAAAACGCCTACGACCTTTCGTCAAAGCTCATACAAACGCTTTCGGAGATGTACGACAGGCTGATCACACAGACGGGCGTGTGATAGGAAGAATGTATGGGAGCAGGCTGCCGTGAAAAGCAACTGTTACTTAAAGGAAACGGGCATGAATTATAGGAAACGAACAAAATGTCTGCGTTTGCTATAACCGGGGGAGAAAATGATATGAGAGTTACCAACAACATGATCATGAACAACAGCATCAGGAACATCAACAAGACGAAGCAGACTACTTCCAAGCTCAATGACCAGATGACCAGCCAGAAAAAGATAAACCGTCCTTCGGAAGATCCTGTCATCGCCATCCGTTCCATGCGCCTTAGGAATTCGCAGGCAAAGATAGACCAGTACCTGGAGAACAACATAAATGACGCCCAGAACTGGCTGGATTCCGCGGAGGAAGCCCTTAAAAACATAAAAAAATCCCTGTCTGATACCTATGCCGAGCTGGAAAACGGTATCAATGGTGAAAAGACCCTTGAAAACCGCCAGATCATCCTGGACAATATCAGGCAGTTGAGGGACACCATATACAGCGAACTGAATGCCGACCAATATGGAAGGACGATATTTACGGGTTACAAGACAGGCTCCACATTGACATTCAAGGAGGATGACACGACTGCCAAATATACCGGTATCAAGGAGACCATATCCTATGCGGACGTGGTTCAGAGAAATTATTATACGGCGTCAAGTGTCGTGCCGACGGCAACGGAATTGGCCGCTGACACAGGTAATGCAACATATAATTCTGATGTGTCAGTGACTAACGCCCGGGAATATACCTACTACAGGGCGAGGGTATCCTACGATAATATCGATGCGACAAGTACGAGCGATATCACAGTAGAATTTCAGAATAATAATGGTGAGGCTATGTCCACTCAGCCGCTCCTCACGGGAGTTACCACGTCTGATGTGATCGATTTCTCTTCCATAGGGCCAAACCAAATGTACTTCCTTTCCGACACCGGGGAGCTGGTGATGGGGGATAATGTGGCTGCCATGGTGCTTCCCGAGAGCGGACAGATACAGATTACATATAATAAGACAGGGTTTGACAAGGGCGAGATAAGGCCCGAGATGTATTTTGACTGTGAAAAGTGGGATCCAAACGCCCCCGATGATGCTACGAAGACCACCAAATACACGAAAGAAGATCAGCAGATAGAGTTTACCATAGCGGAAAACACGACTCTTACCGTAAACAAACAGGCAAGTGACTTCATCTCGATGGCTGCCTACAGGGACGTGGATGAATATATAAATGCCATGGAAAGGGCTCTTGACGCGCAGGACAAGATTTCGCAGATAGAAGGACTCCAGGCCTCTTCCCAGTTTGCGAACGATGATGAGAAACAGGCCTATTTGTCGCATTTAAAGACCGCGGTCCAGTCGGAGCTCGACTATGCCATGGACAATATCGAGACCCTCTTCGGGCACGGCATCACATCATTCCAGGGGTATGTGGAAGATCTTGCGGTGGCCATCTCCGATGTCGGAAACAAGGGCTCGCAGCTGGATCTGGTGAAGACCCGCATGGAAAATCAGCAGACGAACGTGGAGAAGCTGATATCTGACAATGAAGACAAGGAGCTCTCCCAGATAGTCATAGAATACACGGCCGCGTACAATGCGTATGAGTCAGCCCTTATGGCGGCGTCAAAGGCATCGGACAATACGTTGCTTGATTACATCTGATAAGCCGCAGGGCGCATTTTGTTTTCCAAAAAGGAGTACGATTAATGAAGGTTAATACCAGGATATTTGGAGAAATAGACGTAGAAGAAGACAAGATAATCAGTTTTTCCGGGGGGATCATAGGGTTTCCTGACTATACGGATTTTACGCTTGTTTACGACGTGGAAAAAGACAAAGAGGTCTCTATCATGTGGCTTCAGTCCATTGACGAGCCGCAGCTGGCCCTCCCCGTGATAAATCCCCTCCTGATCAAGGAAGATTACGATCCCACGATAGAAGACCAATACCTGGAGCCTTTGGGAGAGTTTGACGATGATGAGGCGATGGTTTTGGTCACGGTGACTGTCCCCAAAGACATCACGAAAATGACGATAAACCTCATGGCTCCCCTCGTGATAAACACGGCAAATAAAAAGGCCGCGCAGATCATAGTGGAAGATGATGTCCCGGTAAAGTTCCCCATTTATGACATCTTGCAGGAAAGGTCAAAAAGAAAGGGGGGTGAGTAAATGCTGGCGTTAACCAGGAAGAAGGGCGAGTCCCTCATGATAAACAACAATATCGAAGTGACCATCCTGGACATAAAGGGTGACCAGGTAAAGGTCGGCATAGCCGCCCCGAGGGAGGTTCCCGTGTATAGGAAGGAAGTCTACCTCCAGATCCAAAAGGCCAATAAAGACGCATTGGATTCATCCGGCGTATATGAGTCGCTGCAGGATCTCATTTAGGGGAGGTATCGGCGCAATCTATAGAAAGCGCATTTGTCTAATGAGTTTTCTATGACGAAGCTATAAACTTTTTATAAATATGTCCGATATAAAAGACAGAATGGGTGCGGTTTCATTAAGGATGCGTGCCCATCAGGTTCTTTATTTACGGTTCCACACATAAAAAGTCACAGGGAGGTGAATATTATGTCGGTAGATGCGATAGGTGGGGTGGCCGGTGCATACCATCCCCTGAAGACGCAGGCGGTCGAGGCGCCGCATCCCGTATCGACAAGGACGGTCGAGCCGGATGCGCCATCGGCTGAGAAGGAAGGAGAGCTGTCTTCCTCCGAAAAAGGTGAAAAGGGATTAAATAAGTTTGACATATCCGACAAAGGCAGCAATGGGGAAGCCCGGATAGGTGATACCAGCGCAGAGGCTCTGAAGAAGGCGGTAGAAGAGATCAATAAAAACGCCAAGAATTCAGAGGCTCAGTTTTCTGTCCATGAAGAGACGAACCGTCTCATGATAAAGATAGTGGACAAGGACACGAAAGAGGTCATAAAGGAATTTCCGCCCGAAAAGACCCTGGACATGATAGCCAAGGCATGGGAGCTGGCGGGAATAGCCGTAGACGAAAAAAGGTAAGTTTTTGAATAGGAGGACAATAATATGGCTGTTAGATTGACAGGTATTGCATCGGGCCTTGATACGGATTCTATCGTACAGGAGCTCGTGTCGGCCTATTCATACAAGGTCGAGAAATACGAAAAACAAAAGACCAAGCTCGAATGGACTAAGGATGCCTGGAAGGACATGAACAAGGACATCTACAAGTTCTACACGTCCCAGCTGGGCACCATGAGGTACCAGAGCGCATACAAGGTTACATCCACGAGCCTTACGGATAGCTCCGTGGCCACGGTCACGGCATCCGGTTCGGCGCCGAAGGGGACGCAGAATCTGGATGTGCAAAAGCTCGCACAGACGGCATATCTTACCAGTGGGAAGCTTACACTTTCGGATAAT
>CAJOPH010000046.1 GCA_905236805.1 uncultured Eubacterium sp.
CATGGTTCCGTATGACAAAGTCTTTGGAAAAGCGGATGACAGTTCCTTACAGACGGAAGATATTAAGAAAGAAGAAGTCATGAAAGAAGAAGCTAAAAAGGCGTTTAAAAATTATACGGGAAATTATGATACCGGAGACATAAAGATAAGGCTTAAGATTGACCACACGTACCGTGTGGCAGAGATTGCCGGAATAATAGCTTCATCCGTTGGGGCAGATAAGGATTTTTCATGGATCTTAGGGTTACTGCACGACATCGGAAGGTTTGAGCAGCTAAAGAGGTTTGACACATTTATAGACAAAGACTCGATAGATCATGCACGGCTGGGAGCAGATATACTCTTTAAGGATGGGCTGATAGAAAAATTCCCCACAGGATTTTTCACCGGGGAAAATGATTTTTTCCCGGATAAAGAAAAAGACCTCATGGCAATGGCGGAAACGGCGGTGAGGGTTCACAATAAGCTTGCATTACCTAAAGATCTGGATGAAACCACTGACCTTTACTGCAGGATTCTAAGGACAGCAGACAAAGTCGATATTATGAGGGTACTTACGGAGCCTCCGTATGATGAGAGAAATGAGGCAATAGTAAAAGGCTCAAAAGACGGCTCTATGTTACCTGCAAGGGATGAGGTCATGCGCTGTGTGTCGGAGCATCGTTGTGTGCCAAAGACTTTTGAGAGGACAGATTTTGAAAGCCTTATTTCACAGTGCTGCATGTGTTTTGAACTGGATTTTCCCATCGGATGGGAGATTGTAAAAAGCCAGGGTTACCTCATGAGTATGATGAGCCTTCCCGTTGAAGACAAACAGATGGCAGACCAGTTAGCCATACTAAGGCATGAAATGAATAAGGCATGGGAGCGCGAAGCGCGGAACAGTTCGGGAATCACTTTTGATGGGGCAGATCATATATAGGCAATGAAAAAAATAGTAATAACGGAATATAAAGGTTTGGTGCTTTGCGCATACTTTAAGGAAGATAAATTAACGGAAATAAGGGGTGAAAGCAAGGATAAGCCTTCCATATTGGGAAATATTTACATAGGAAAAGTAAAAAAAATAGTACCCAACATAAAATCAGCCTTCGTGGACATAGGAAGGGGTGAGGATGTTTTTTATTCATTGGAAAATAATAAAAATCATATTTTCACCCATAAACCCAACGCAGGGGATCTAAAGGAAGGGGACGAAATAGTAATAAAAATAAAAAAAGAAGGAAACAGGCTTAAAAAAGCGACCGGAACATCCAAGGGGATTTTTAAGGATGAAGAAGAAAGAAATAAGCTTATGGAAAAGTGGGGACATAGGAGTGTTTTTTCATTGTTAAGGTCCCACGAACCCTTATTTATTAAAATGTATGAAGACCTTAAGGAAGAAGGGGTTGAGAAAGTAGTAACGGATATGGATGAGGTTTATTCCGAATTCAAAGAAAACGACAAATTAAATGCAGATATAAGAAAATATAATGATGATTCCTACCCCCTCTTTAAGCTTTATTCTTTTGAAAAACACATAGAAAACCTGCTATCCCCAAAGGTGTGGCTTAAGTCGGGAGGTTTCCTTATTATTTCACCCACGGAGGCACTTACCGTTATCGATGTAAATACCGGAAAAAGCATTGGAAAAAAGGGGAAAGAAGAGCATATTTTAGAAATCAACAAGGAAGCCGGAAGGAAGATTTGCGAAGAAGTAAGGCTTAGGAATATATCGGGGATCATTATTGCCGATTTCATAGACATGGAGAAAAAAGAATATCTGGATGAGCTTCTGGATTTTATGAAAAAAGAATCGAAGGATACTTTATCGGGTATAGATGTGCATGATATAACGAGGCTAAATCTAATGGAAATGACCAGGAAAAAAGAAAGGGGACCTGCAGCCGATATGTTCAATATTCCTTATCATACATCTTGATTTATGGATGGTATTATGGTACAATGGTTAGGTTTTTTAGGAGGTATTTATAAAATGAAAAAGAATGTTTTGAAAAAAGTTTTCGCGTCCATGCTTACGGGCGCATTGATACTGGGGCTTTCGGCCTGTGGTACATCAGGCAGCCAAGACAAGGGAGAATCTTCCGATTCCAAGGCGTCTGTCAGTGAAAATGTGGGAGAGGCTTCTTCCGATCTTAAGGCGCCTTCGGAGGAAGAATCCGGTGGGGATACTTTCAAGGTAGGTATCGTTCAGTATGTGGACGATGCATCCCTAAACCAGATAGAGACAAACATCGAAAAAGAGCTTGACGCGAAGGCTTTGGAGCTGGGAGTAACATTTGATTACGCAGATTACACCTACAACGGTCAGGCAGATGGCACCGTGCTTAACCAGATAGCGTCTGAGCTGATAGCAGATGACGTGGACATCATCGTCCCCATTGCCACCCCTACGGCGCAGATAATGCAGTCTGCCACCGAGGATGAAGACATACCCATAGTCTATTCCGCTGTCTCAGACCCTGTAGGGTCAGGCCTTGCTGAGTCTATGGAGACTCCCGGGATGAACATGACAGGGACATCGGATGCGCTTAATACCCGGTCTGTTATGGACATGATGTTTTCCCTTAATCCTGACATCGGGAAGGTGGGGCTTCTTTATTCCAAGAGTGAGTCTTCATCAGAGCAGCCCATAGCGGATGCAAAGGCATACCTCGATGAAAAGGGGATAGACTATGTGGAAAAGACGGGCACCAATACCGATGAAGTATCCACGGCGGCAGATGCTCTGATAGCAGAGGGCGTGGACGTTATTTTCACCCCTACAGACAATACCGTTATGACTGCCGAATTGTCCATCTACGAAAAAATAGCAGATGCGGGGATAGCCCATTACTGCGGTGCGGATTCGTTTGCGCTAAACGGTGCGTTCTGCGGATACGGCGTAGATTACGCAAACCTTGGTGCAGCTACCGCGGACATGGTGGCAGATATCCTGGTGAATGAAAAAGATGCAGGCTCAATGCCCGTGCAGACCTTTGATAACGGGATCGCCACGGTTAATACGGAAATTGCGGATATGCTGAAAATCAGCATGGACGATGTTAATTTGGCTTTTTCGGATTATTGTACATCTGTCGTAGAGACTGTCACGGCTGAGGAGTTTGAAGATTAAATGTCCGGGTTTATCACTGTTGGGATATTGCAGACGGCATTAGAGGTAGGACTTATATATTCTTTGGTTACGATGTCTTTGTTTATTAGCTTTAGCATACTTGACATCTGTGACCTTTCTACCGATGGATGCTACACATTAGGATGCGCCGTGGGGGCTACCGTTACCATCATGGGACATCCTGTTTTTGCCCTTTTTGCGGCAATGGGGGCAGGCATACTATCAGGGTTTGTCACCGCGATACTTCAGACCAGGCTGGGTGTACAGAGTATACTGGCGGGTATCATAGTAAATACGGGTCTATATACCATAAATCTTGCCGTGATGGGTTTTTCATCCAATATCTCTATATTTGGGAAAGATACGGTTTTTTCCCTGGTTGGGGGAGCCTTTGACTTACCCTTTTGGAAAAGCTGGAGCAGACTGATATTGCTTTTTCTTATACTTGCGGTAGTCTGTTTTGTGGTATGGTGGTTTCTTGGGACAAGGCTGGGTCTTTCCATAAGGGCCACCGGGGATTCCTCCAGCATGGTAAGGGCATCTTCCATAAATCCCGCCTTTACCATTACCTTCGGGCTGTGCACTGCAAATTCACTTACCGGCCTTGCGGGTGCCCTTATAGGTCAGTACAATAAATCCTGCGACATAAACCTGGGCACGGGTATGGTCACCATAGCGCTGGCATCCCTCATCATTGGGGAGATGATATCGGTCAAAAGGAATATGCTTTTGAGGGTCATTTCCGTGGTCATTGGATCTTGCCTTTACAGGTTTGTGATATCTGTTGCCCTTAGGCTGAATGTCCCCACGGAGGCTTTCAAATTAGTCTCCGCCCTGATAGTGGCGGTAGCCATAGCGACCCCCACCGGAAAAGAGGTCATAAAGAGGCAGCTTCGCAAAAACGCTTTGAGAAAGCAGACCATACAGGTTTGTGATGGAAGCACCGCAAAAGAGGGGGATCAGTGATGCTTGATGCTTATAATGTAAATGTCTCCTTCCACAAGGGGACGGTAAACGAAAAAAAAGCCCTGACAGATACATCGCTCCACCTTGATAAAGGAGATTTTGTTACCGTGGTGGGATCCAACGGCGCGGGCAAATCCACTTTGTTTAATGCCTTGTCGGGCACGGTGGACGTGGATTCGGGAAGGATAATTTTGGATGGTAAAGACATCACCTTCGTGCCTGAGCATAAAAGAAGTGTTTATATAGGAAGGCTCTTCCAGGATCCCTTGATGGGGACGGCTCCCCATATGACGATAGAAGAAAACCTCGCCATAGCCTTCCTAAGGGCATCATCAAACAAGCGTTTCTTCAGCCGTATTTCCAGGAAAGAGGAAGATTTTTTCAGGGAGAGACTTAAGCTTCTTGATATGGGCTTAGAGGACAGAACAAAGAGCCAGGTGGGGCTTTTGTCGGGAGGACAAAGGCAGGCCCTTACGCTCCTTATGGCGACTTTGGTACCCCCAAAGCTGCTTCTTTTGGATGAGCATACGGCAGCCCTTGACCCGGGGACAGCCACCAAGGTTTTGGAGCTTACAAAAAAAATCGTAAATGAAAAAAACATCACCTGCCTCATGGTCACCCACAACATGCACCAGGCAATAGAGATGGGAAACAGGACGCTGATGATGGATTCGGGAAAGATAGTCCTTGACGTAAAGGGTAAGGAAAGGGATGACTACGGTGTGGAAGGACTGCTTGACCTTTTTGCCAAAAAATCAGGGAGCCGTTTGGATGATGATAAGATACTGATGGCAGGGTGATCAGGCGGCTATCTTTTGTTGGTTTATGATTGCGTCTATGGTACCAAACAGCGTAGGCTTAAGGTCGTCGAGACAGACAGGCTCACCTTCCAGGATCACCGAGTAGATGGTTGATGATATCAGCTCTATTATCATATATATCATTAGTTCCGGATTCTTGAACATGGGATTTCCTTCATTATATAGGAAGGATGAGAATATTTTTTCAATGTTTGCGTATTCATCCGGGTCATCACCGGAAGACAGCATGGCTTTCTTGAAAAGTCCCCATGAGAGATTTTTCGTGATGAATTTCAGGAGGTCTTTGTCGTTTGCAAGCTGGTCTATGATATGGTTTATCAGGAAGAATACATGATCTTTTTCATCATCAAAACTGTCACGTATTTTTTCGCCCTCATCGTAAGCCCTTTTAAATACCAGGTTTGACTTATCAAATACGAGGATCTCGTAGAGGGCATATTTGTCCTTGAAATAGAGGTAGAAAGTCCCCTTGGCCATTCCGGCCGCCTTCGTTATGTCGGATACGGAAGTCTCCTCTATTCCCTTTTCCTTAAATAAGGAAAAGGCGCTCTCGAGAATCTTGTCCTTCTTCATTTTTTTCTTTTCATCTATCCAGCCCATGAGTTTAGTTTCCCTCCTTTTGCCATTAGTATAACACAAAAGTGACCCAAGGTCAAGAATTTCTGACCATGTGTCATAATTTTTTTGACCACAGGTCAGAAAAAAATGACTAAAAGTCAAAAAAGTGTTGACAAGTGCGTAATAATGTGATATAACAGTATGAGCAATAAAAAATGACGAAAGGTCATTATCTGATATTTTTTATCTTAAGGAGGAAACCATGCATACTTTTGCTAAAGGGGTAGTCAAGCTCAGGGTTCCGATATTCATTCTTTCTCTGATTCTTCTGATCCCGGCCGCCATAGGGTATTTTAATACCGGGGTGAATTACGACATACTGTCCTACCTTCCGGGGGACATAGAGACCATGGAGGGGCAGGATATACTGATGGATGAGTTTGGGACCGGGGCGTTCTCGATGTATGTGACGGAAGGCCTGGACATGAAGTCGGTATCAAACTTAAAGAAACAGATAGAGGCCGTGGATTCCGTAAAGAGGGTCATATGGTATGACTCTTTGATGGATATCTCGGTGCCCACATCGGCATTGCCGGACGACATAGTGGATGCCTTTCAGACCGATGACGGTGATACCAACCTGATGATAGTGATCTTCGAGGATGGCACCAGTTCCCTAAGGACCATGGCCGCCATAGAACAGATTCAGGACATAGAGTCCGAAAAGGCTTTTCTTTCGGGTATGTCTGCCGTAGTTACGGACACCAAGGCGCTTTCCGACCAGGAAACACCGGTGTATGTGGTAATAGCCGTGATATGTTCCGCGGTGATACTGATGCTCACCATGAATTCATGGCTGGCTCCCTTTATCTTCCTTTTGGGAATAGGTATAGCGGTCATATACAACCTTGGATCCAATATCTTCATGGGGGAAATTTCATATATCACGAAGGCTCTTGCGGCAGTCCTTCAGCTGGGTGTCACGATGGATTATTCCATATTCCTTTGGCACTCTTTCGAGGAGGAGACCAAAAAAGCAGACGGTGATAAGATAACGGGAATGGAAAATGCCGTGGCCGCCACATTGTCATCCGTTTTGGGAAGCTCCATAACGACGGTTGCGGGATTTATTGCCCTGTGCTTTATGAGCTTTACCCTGGGTCTTGATCTGGGTATAGTCATGGCGAAGGGAGTGGTGCTTGGAGTGATCTGCTGCGTGACGGTGCTTCCTTCCATGATATTGATATTTGACAGGTTCATTCAAAAGACATCCCACAAGCCAATAGTTCCCGACGTATCCCGTATATCCGGCTTTGTTACGAAGCATTATATTGCCATCACCGCGATATTCATAGTGCTTCTTCCAATAGCCATATATGGAAATAACCACACATCGGTATACTATAACCTGGATTCATCCCTGCCGGATGACCTCTCATGCGTGGTGGCACAGGCAAAGCTTGAGGAGAAATTTGACTTGGGGTCTGCATACATAGTGCTTATGGACTCAAACGTACCATCGTACGAGGGAGCCCAAATGGCAGATGACCTGAAGGATGTGGACGGGGTTTCCGCCGTGATGAGCCTTGACGCCTTTTTGGGGGCCAATATCCCCAAGGAAATGGTTCCCGACTCTATCAGGGAATTGGTGGAAAATGAAGACTATGAGCTGGTTCTTGTCATGTCTGAATACAAGGTGGCTACGAATGAGATAAATAATCAGATAGAAAAAATAAATTCCATAGTAAAGGCGGTCGACAAAGACTGCATGGTAATAGGGGAGGCGCCCTGTACGAAGGATCTTATAGAGATCACCGCGACGGACTTTGCGATAGTATCTGCCGTATCCATAGGTCTCGTATTTGTGATAATATTTGTGCTTTTCAGGTCGATATCCCTGCCGGTGCTTTTGGTATCTGTCATAGAGTTTGCCATATTCGTAAACATGTCATTTGCTACATATATGAATGCCACCATTCCCTTCATAGCATCCATAGTCATAGGAACGATACAGCTGGGAGCTACGGTGGATTACGCGATACTCATGACCACCCAGTACATGAGGAGGAGAAGGGAAGGCTTAGGGAAGCTTGATGCCATTACGGGTGCTCATGAAAGCTCTGTATCTTCGATCTTTGTATCGGCGCTTAGCTTTTTTGCCGCTACCTTCGGAGTGGGAATATTTTCGGGAATAGACATGATAAGTTCCCTGTGTATCATGATGGCAAGGGGGGCGTTAGTCAGCATGTTTGCGGTGGGATTCGTACTGCCATCCCTCCTTCATATATTTGATGGAGTGATCATGCACACCACCATGGGAACCAGGGAGATCAGAAACAGGGAACATAATGTAAAAACAAAAATGAAGGAGGCGTAGGTCATGAGGAACAGGAAAAAATGGGCCGCACTGGGATTGAGCGTGGCTTTGGCGATAGGATCGATGGGAGTAACAGGCTGCGGAACGGGTGATGGCGATTCGGGTGATGGCAGCGCATCGGCTGATGCCGTATCAACCATAGATGGATCATTGGATGATTCTTTGGATGATGAAGATAGCGAAGATAAGTCTTCAGAAACCACGGGCTCAGGCACCGGGGTGTCAGAAAAAAATGAGACCGTCTATGTGACAACGGACCTTAAAGGAAATGTTACCGACATAACGGTGACTGACTATCTTAGCAACAAAGACGGTTATGCGGTACTGGAGGATGTTTCCGACCTTACTGATATAGTAAACACTTCGGGTAATGAGACCATATCGCAGGATGGGGAGAATGTCACCATAGACGCGAATGGCTCTGAAGTGTACTATCAGGGCACATCCACGGCCGACCTTCCCGTTAATATCAGAATGGATTATGAACTGGATGGTGTATCCATAGACCCTTCACAGCTGGAAGGAAAGTCGGGTGAACTAAAGATTCATGTATCATACGACAACTCATCATCGGTCGAAGTAAATGGCAGAAGGACAAAGGTTCCATTCCTTGCCGTGACCGGGATGATCTTTTCGTCTGACCATGTAAAAAACGTCTCCGTTGACCATGGAAAGGTGGTAGACAGCTCCGGCAATGAGATAGTAATGGGGTATTCCATTACCGGCATTGGGGATTCTTTGGACTTGGATACCGATGAGGAGATGTTTCCTGAGGATTTCACGGTGACTGCCGATATCAGTGATTATGAGGCGGGGACTGTCATGACCTATGTATCCTCAGATGTGTTTGAGGACGTTGACCTTGACGATGCGGAGGATTTAGATGATCTTACGGACTCTATGGACGAGCTTTCCGATGCCTCTACAAAGCTGGTTGACGGGACAGGCGAGTTATATGATGCCACAGAGCAGCTTTCTGACGGAACGGGACAATTAAGTGACGGTGCGGCAGAGCTTAAGGATGGGGTATATAGCCTTGATGAAGGCGCGAAAAAGCTTTACAAGGGTTCGGTAAAGCTGGATAAGGGTGCATCTTCATTAAGTGAAGGTACGGGTACCTTAAAGTCCGGGGCAAAGAGCCTTGATGAGGGTGCAAAAAAGCTAAAGACAGGGACGGATTCCCTCTCCAAGGGTGCGTCTGCCCTGGCAGATGGCGCGAAGACTGAGGAAGAAGGCTTAGGTACCCTTACGGTATCCATCGGCAAATTGGCAGACGGTGCGGAGAGCCTTGTTTCAGGGGTATCCCAGATAGCGGCCGCATCCGCGCAGATAAAGGGTGGAGCCAATACCATATCATCGGGCATAGACAGTGCGAAGGAAGGGGCGGATAGCCTAAACAAATCAATAGCGGCACTTTCTTCCAAGATGGATGAGCTGCATGAGGGTCTGGGGGCGAAGGCTGCGGTCTATTCCCAGGCATCATCGGCGGCCTCTGCCATGGCAGGATATTACGAGGGCGCGTTAAACTCCCTTGCACAAGGCATGGACGATTCCGATAAAATAGCGGCTGTTTTGAGTACTGCCATTGGGTTATATTCACAGGATAAGCCTGATGTTTCATCAATTCAGTCATCATATTCCCAGATGGAGCAGCTTTATAATGGATATTCTTCAGGGGCTGTATCAGACCTTACATCCTATGGGGCGTCCATTGAAAAATATCTTCTGGGATGCTACACATATTACGTGGCAGCTCAGTACAAGGCGCAGGGCGCATCAGAGGCGCTTTCGGGGGTTTTGCAGACTATGGATACACAAGATTCTGATACGGGATATACCCTGGTTACGGCAATGTCTGCGCTGTCTTCCGGAGCCTCTTCCTTATCGTCAGGGTTAGACAGCTTATCTTCGGGGGCAGCCTCTTTGGCATCCGGTGCCACTGAACTTGATGCAGGCGTAACAAAGCTTGATCTTTCACTTACCACGGCGGATGAATCCACCGGGATGACATTTACAGAAAGCGTAAATGCCCTCTACCAGGGAGCGGGCAAACTCTATGAAGGGGCAAAGTCCATAAGGAGCGGGGCAGATTCCCTTTCATCGGGTTCTTCAGAACTCTTTGAAGGAACATCTTCTTTAGCGGCAGGAGCTTCCAAGCTCTATAATGGCACAAAGACACTGGATGATGGGGCGGGAGCCCTGGCTGATGGGACGGGCACTTTGGCAGACGGATTAAAGAGCCTGTCCAAAGGAACGAATAAACTTTATGACGGGGCGGGCACCCTGGTGGATGCGATAAACTCCCTGGATGATGGTGCCGTTGCGATATCTGACGGGGCGAAGGAGCTTTCGGACGGCATGAACGAATTTGATGAAGAAGGGATAAGGAAGCTCGTAGACGCCATGGACGGTGATGTCACGGAAACGATAGACCAGTTAAAAGACTCCATAGATGCGGCAAAGAGCTATAAGACTTATACAAAGATCAAGGACGGCGCCCAAGGGACGGTAAAGTTTATCATAAAATCCGAATGATTGCTTAAGGACATGGTACCG
>CAJOPH010000047.1 GCA_905236805.1 uncultured Eubacterium sp.
AAAACACCATAAAGTCTGCAAAAAGGAGCGGTATATACATAGGGCCTTCCACGACACTTGACTTGATCTCAAAAAACACGATATCCGGCAGCAAGGGAGACGGGATATCAATAGATACGACCTCATCCACGGTCACCATAAAATCAAATACCATAAATAAAAATCTCTTATACGGCATAGATATCACCGTAGACGCGAAGGCCTTTATCCGGGGAAACACGATAAAAAAGGCCTCAAAATCCCCGGGAAAGATCAGGATATCGGGAAGCTCGGAATCAGCCTGCATCACGGGTACATCTAGCGTAAAGATTACCGAAATAAAGAAAAAAGGCAGAAAGGCCATTATCACCTGGAAGGAATTAAAGGGGGCAAGCTCCTACCAGATCTACAGGAAATCCACCCTGGATAAAGAATATGTCATGATAGGAACTTCCAAGGATACAAAGTTCTCCAACAAGAAACTAAGAAAAGGAATAGTCTACAAGTACAAGGTAATCCCAGTCTACAAAAAGACGGTGGTCTTCCCGTCGGGGACCAAGGCTAAGAAGGTGAGGATAAGCAGTTAGTAAGACCCGAAAGGAGTTCATTAAGCCTCCCTATGCCGGTGACATATACCTCCACCAAAGATATCAGAAAATATTGCCACACGGCAAGGTCAGGAAAGTACTTTGCGCTGATATAGTACATCGGAAGGTTTAAGAAATATATTATAAGGGTTCTTTGGCCAATATATGAAAAGGGGAGCTTTCTTACGGGCGTAAGAAGCATTACCGAGACTGAAAAAACCAAGGCTCCCACATATACCAAAAGTCTCACCAAAAAGGCATGGGAAAGGTGCTCTTGACCCATGCTTACGTAGGCGTTTTGCCCGGAGAGCATGGGCTTTGCAAAAAGGATCTTATCAAATGCCAAAACGACCACGCCTGAAAGCACCATAAAAAAGGCCACGCCCAGGACCTTGAGGTGCTTTTTTGATGCGTACCGGACTATTTTTTCCCTGTCTATACACTCCCCCAAAAGGAAAAAAGGCCAAAACACCATGATCCTTGATGCCGTCATTACCATCCCTATGGACGAATCATACCCTGCCACAAGGGAAAGCAGGATGCTTGCTGCCAAAAGGGGCAGCCTTCTTATCCTGCGGGTCAGGTAGGAAATGATGGTCCACGTCCCCAATGCAAACATAAACCACGGTATCCCTCCCTCCGAAAAAAGAGAAAACACAAAATCCTTGTTCAAAATCCCCCTGCAGGCCAATGAGACTATCTTCATCATGACATATATGGCATAAAACCCAAAGGCCCTCGATACACACCTTTTGGTATCGTTGTTCCTGTTAAAAAGGCCCGAGACGAAAACGAAAAGGGGCATGTGGAAAACATATATCACGTACCTTACCACCTTCGCGTGGTCGGAATAAGGCATCGAGATCTCGCAAAAATGCCCGAATACCACAAGGAAGATCAGTATGGCCCTAAGGTTGTCAAAATACGCTATCCTTTCCTTTTTACCTTCCATCTTACCCTTTCATCTCACCTTCCAACCATCTGATAAAATTCCTGAACCAGGGACGGGTCTTTATCAAAGCAGCCGCTTTTTGCCAAAGTCACTGTCTTGACCGAGCCTTCTTTTACGCCGCGCATGGACATGCACATATGCTCTGCCTCAAGCATCACGATGACGCCTTTGGGCTTTATCACGCGGTCTACCCCTTCCATGATCTCATTGGTCAGGTTTTCTTGTATCTGAAGGCGCCTGGCATAGGTATCCACACACCTGGCAAGCTTGCTAAGACCCGTGACTTTGCCACAAGGCACGTAACCTATGTGGGCATATCCGAAAAAAGGAAGCAGGTGATGTTCGCAGACGGAATAAAACCTTATGTCCTTTTCTACGACCATCCCTCCTCCCCCGGCAGAAAAAGTCTTCATGAGATATTGATCTGCGTCCTTTCCCATCCCGGAAAAAAGCTCCCCGCACATATGCGCAACGCGATCCGGGGTCTCTATCAGCCCCTCCCTTTCGCACTCTTCCCCTATCCCTTCCAGGAAAAGGCAAACCGCCTTTTTTATCTTTTCTTCATCTATTTCCCTGATGATGGTATCTTTGCCCATTAAAGCCTCCGGATTAAAATGATATACGAGTATAACAGCCCTCAAATTGTAAACGATTGCTTCCGAATTGTCAAGGGCTAAATATTTCCCTTGACACCCTTGCTATTTTTTTTTATAATCTTTGTTTAGGCATTTTGGATAAGGAACTTGAAATAAGTTGCAATAGACGTAGTATTTTTGTCAAATAGGAGGAAAAAAGATGTTTGTTAATTCATTCTGGGCCATCCTGCCACCCATCATAGCCATAGTCCTGGCCCTTATCACCAAGGAAGTCTACTCTTCCCTGATCATAGGAATAGTGGCGGGGGGGCTTCTTTACGCACAGTTTCACCCCGTCGCTGCCCTCAAACACGTGTTCGTTGACGGCATGATTGCCCAGCTCACGGATCCATGGAACGTCGGGATACTGATCTTCCTCGTGGTTCTGGGGACCATAGTCATGCTCATGAACCGGGCGGGTGGTTCGGGCGCCTTCGGGAGATGGGCTTCGGAGCACGTAAAGACCAAGACCGGTGCACAGCTTGCCACGGTGGCACTGGGCGTTCTTATTTTCATTGACGACTATTTCAACTGCCTCACGGTGGGCTCTGTCATGAGGCCTGTCACGGACAAGCACAAAATATCCAGGGAAAAGCTTTCCTACCTCATAGACGCGACGGCCGCACCCGTCTGCATCATAGCCCCCATCTCCTCATGGGCGGCGGCCGTTACGGGTTTTGTGGACGGCGCAAACGGACTGTCGCTTTTCATAAGGGCCATTCCTTACAATTTCTACGCATTTTTGACCATAGCCATGATGCTGTGCGTCACCCTTATGAAATTTGACTACGGTCCCATGAAGGAAGCCGAGCTGAAGCTTTCTGCCCAGGAAGACCCCGACTCTTCATTAAAGGATCCCTCCCTCACGGGAGCAGAAGATCAGCCCAATCCGCCCGTATCACAGAAAGGAAGGGTGATACACCTCGTTCTTCCCATAATCACACTCATCGTATGCTGTGTAATAGGAATGATCTATACCGGAGGGTTTTTTGACGGAGAAGATTTTATTACGGCCTTTTCCAATTCCGATGCCTCCGTGGGTCTGGTTTACGGATCTTCGATAGCACTCGTTATAACCATAATATTTTACCTGTGCACCCGCGTGCTTTCATTCAAGGAGTGCATGAACGCACTGCCGGAGGGCTTTAAGAGCATGGTGCCTGCGATACTGATCCTGGTTTTTGCCTGGACCTTGAAATCCATGACAGATTCCCTGGGAGCCGGGGAATATGTGGCAGGGCTGGTGGAAAACGTTGCGGACAACGGATTCATCATGGGGATACTTCCCGCCTTCGTATTTCTCATAGGAGCTTTTTTGGCCTTTGCCACGGGAACCAGCTGGGGAACCTTTGGGCTGCTTATCCCCATCGTGGTAAAAGTCTTTACGGCAGATATGGGAAATGAACTCATGATCATCTCCATCTCCGCCTGCATGGCAGGGGCCGTGTGCGGTGACCACTGTTCACCAATATCCGACACCACCATCATGGCGTCCGCGGGGGCAGGTTGCGAACACATCCACCATGTATCGACACAGCTTCCCTATACGCTTACGGCGGCAGGCGTATCCCTTGTAGGATACCTTTTTGCAGGCTTTGTAAAAAGCTGGCTCATCTGCCTTCCCCTGGCCATTATACTGATGGTTTTGGTAATGTATCTTTTGAAAAAAAGAGCTTAGGATGTTATAGCAGATAAAGAGACTGACCCGGTTATCAGGCAGTTTTTGAAAGAATATTTGGATAAGGAACTATAGAACAATAAATTGCACATTTTGACTTGTCTTTTCGCTCAAATGCACAACTTATTATTCTACAGTTCCTAAGCTATCCGATATGAACAAAGAAATTGTCGAAGAAGCGATTAGTACAGGAAGGCAGGTTCACGGTACCTGGTTCACGGTACCTGGTACTGTGTCCAGATGCTTTACTCTGCGTCCTGCATATAGACGGAAATCGACCCACTTGGCTTGATCTTGTACGCAAATGGATAAACCACTTGGTTCGATAGCGTTTCAACGCCAAATGTTCGGGTTTTCCTGCATCCGATATACCTAAACTCGT
>CAJOPH010000048.1 GCA_905236805.1 uncultured Eubacterium sp.
TGTAATCCTCATATCCTATCCCTATTTTTTTCATTCTTCATCTCCACGAACTTTCATCGAACCATCTTTATTTGGGCATCACCGTTTCCTATCAACTACCCTACTATCATACCACAAAAGTGCCAATCCTTCAAGGTCAACTTCCGGTAGGGAGTTAACAGTTCCTAAGGAACTGTAGAATAAAATATGCAATTTATTGTTCTATAGTTCCTAACTATTTGCAAGCTAAAAAAAGAGAGCCGAAGCTCTCTTTCATTCAAGTCCGCCGGGTCTTTATCAGTTCGCCCTTTCCATTTTTATTGCGCATACCTTGTACTCAGGTATCCTGGCAAACTTGTCCAAAGCCGCATTGGTAAGGTAGTTTGCGTTCCCGTCCAGGAAATGGAAGGGCATCCATGTCTCTCCCGGGGATGTCTTGGTACCTACCCTGGCAGTGGATATGATATCCCCCCTCCTGGAAGATACCTTTACCCTGTCGCCATTTTTTACTCCTATTTTTTCGGCATCCTTTATGTTCATCTCTATGAAGGAATGCCCTTCTATCTCCATGAGCCCTTCTGTCCTTCCCGTCATGGCACGGGCATTGTAGTGGTAGAGGATGCGACCCGTGGTAAGCATGAGGGGATATTCATCATCCGGCATCTCGGCGCTTTCCACATAGTCGGCAGGATAAAACAGCCCCAGCCCCCTGGTAAATTTGCCCACATGCATGATGGGAGTGCCCGGGTGATCCTTTGACGTGCACGGCCACTGAAGACCATTACCGTTAACTTCCTCACTGTCAAGCCTCTCATGCGAAATCCCCGCAAAAGACGGCGTAAGGGATGCTATCTCATCCATTATCTGGGCGGATGTCATGTGTGGCTGGTCATAGCCCATCCTGTTCATGAGGTCTATGATGATATCCGTATCAAGTCTCATGTCACCCTCCACGGTCACGGCCTTCCTTACCCTCTGAACCCTTCTTTCCGTATTGGAAAATGTCCCTTCTTTTTCAGTATAGCTCATTCCGGGCAGTACGACGTCCGCATATTTTGCCGACTCGGTCATAAACAGCTCCTGCACCACGAGGAAATCCAGGCTTTTTAGTGCTTTTATTATATGGTTGGTGTCTGCGTCCGTCACCACCGGGTCTTCCCCGTATATGTAAAGTCCCTTCACATCTCCCTTTATGGCTGCGGGGAAGATATCCGTGGCATGGGTTCCTATTTCAGACCGTAGCTTCACTCCCCATGCCTTTTCAAACTTCTCCCTTACGGCATCATCCGTCACCTTCTGGTAGCCCGGGAATGCATTCGGCATAGCCCCCATGTCACAGGCACCCTGCACATTGTTTTGGCCCCTTAATGGATTTACGCCGCACCCTTCCCTTCCGAGCTTACCTACCATCATGGCCATGTTTGACATGGACATGACACCCTCAGTGCCCGTGGAATGTTCGGTGACTCCCAGGCAGTATATGATGGGAGCCTTCTTTGCGGTAGCATAAATCCTTGCCGCGCTCCTTAGGTCATCCGGGTCTATATGACAAATCTTTCCGACCCTCTCGGGAGTGTACTCCATCACTATCTTTTTTAATTCTTCAAAGCCCTCGGTCCTGGTTCTTATGAACTCATCGTCCTGGAGGTTTTCCGTAAGGAATACATTCATCATCCCCAAGGCAAAGGCCACGTTGGTTCCGGGTTTTATCTTCAAATGTATGTCTGCATCTTTACTGATCCTTATGTCCCTGGGATCTACCACTATGAGCTTCGCCCCGTTCCTTACGGCCCTCCTTATCTGCATCCCTACCACGGGATGCGCCTCCTCAGGATTTGAGCCCACTAACAATATGGCGTCCACATCCCCCGTGATGTCACCTATCGGATTGGTCATGGCCCCTGATCCCAATGTCATGGCCAGTCCCGCCACCGACGCACTGTGGCATACCCTTGCGCAGTTGTCCACGTTGTTGGTGCCAAAGCAGGTACGCACCATCTTCTGAACCATATAGCAGTCCTCATTGGGAGATCTCGAACATGCAAATCCCGCAAGGGAATCAGGACCGTATTTTTTCTTTATCTCCATAAACTTTGATGCCACAAGATCCAACGCCTCATCCCACGATGCCTTTTCAAATTCGCCTGTCTGTTTATTTTTTATCAGGGGATGTGTCAGCCTGTCAGGGGAATGCACGAAATCAAAAGAACCGCTCCTTCCCTTTACACAGAGCCTTCCATGGTTCGACGGACCGTCTGCCGCCTCCACATCCACCACCTTGCCATTTTTTACCACGAGATAATACTGGCATCCCGTGGCACAGTGAGGACAGGTGGTAAGCACCTTTCTTTCCACCTCCCATGAAGAGTAGCCTTCCCTTCTCTTTATGGTAAGGGCACCGGTAGGACAGCTTTGAGCGCAGTTTCCACAGGATTCACATCCGGTGGATTTGTAATCCTCACCAAACGGGGCATCTATGATGGTGGTAATGCCTGATTTCCCGGTAACAAGTGTCTTATTACCCGCAAACACATGACAGGCTCCCACACACCTTTGACACTTTATGCATAGCTCCGAGTCATATGAAAGGAAAGGATTGGAATCTGCTTTTTGGATATTCTTTTCCTTCAGCCCATAGGATGGAGTTTCCACGCCGTACTCCCTGCAGAGGGCCTGCAGCTCACATGAACCGTTTTTCTTGCATGAAAAGCATCTTTGTATACCACCGTTGCAATGATTTGAAAGAAGAAGGTCAAGGGCTATCTTCCTGGATTCCCTGATCCTTTCACTATCGGTGGTAACCACCATTTCGTCCCTGCACGGTGTGTTGCAGGATGCAACGAGGTTATCTACTCCTTCCACCTCCACCATACATAGCCTGCATGATCCGATATTATTGATTCCCTTAAGGTAACACAGGGTTGGAATCCGTATCCCTGCCTCCCTCGCTGCCTCTAAGATGGTGGTTTTCCCACTCACTTCAATACTCGTTTTGTCTATGGTTAATCTTACCATTTAATACCTCCTGTTGTTTAGAAACTGTAGGAAAATACGGAACTGTAAAGAAATCCGGAATAACTGTTCATCCTTATTCCCCGGCCAGTATTTTAACCGCCCTTATCCCCTCATCTATCTCTTCTTCCGTATTAAAAACAGAAAAAGAAAACCTCACCATACCCTGGTCAACCGTACCAAATGCCTCATGCATCAAGGGTGCGCAGTGTGCCCCCGCCCTTGTACAGATACAAAACCTTTCAAAAAGCTCATCTGCCACCAGGGAAGAGTCACAATCCCCTATATTGAAGGATACTACAGGCACCCTTTCTTTCAACGAAAAATCACCATACGTTTTCACGCGGGGCAGATCCCTTATTCCCTCATAAAACCTCATCGAAAGCATTCTTTCGTATTCGGAATCCTTCCTTAAATCCCTTCCCTTCCTCCATTCCAAGGCTGCAAGAAGGCCTGCTATTCCATGGGCGTTCAATGTACCTGCCTCCAGATGCTCGGGAAAATCCCCGGGGTGATCCCTGTCAAAAGAATGAACCCCTGATCCTCCCACCAAAAAGGGCCGAATCTCCACATTTTCAGAGACCATCAGCCCCCCTGTCCCCATGGGTCCCAACAATCCCTTATGTCCCGTAAAGCACAAGGCATCTATCCCCATATCCTCCATGTCGATGGGAATAACTCCCGCGGACTGGGACGCATCAACGATCAGGTAAATGCCGTTCTTCGAACATATGTGCCCCACCTCCTTTACGTCCACCCCGTTCCCCGTCACGTTAGATGCATGGGTGATCACCACTGCCTTAGTGTTTTTTTTGATACTTTTTTCCAATTCCTTATAGGAAATATTTCCGTTTCCGTCACACGAAAGTATGGAAAGCTCCGTGCCTTCTTTCTCCTTCCTGTAAAGGGGTCTGAGGACGGAATTATGCTCCATGCAGGTGGTTATCACATGGTCGCGGGGCTTAACCATCCCATCTATCGCCATGTTTAATGCCATGGTCGAATTCAATGTAAAAACCGTCCTTTTAGGGTCTTTGCCCCCGAAAAATTCCGTGATCTCCCCACGGGCCTTTGTTACCGCCGAAAGGGATCTTAACGATGGTAAATGCGCCCCTCTTGAAGCATTTCCCAGGGAATTTATTGCTTCTTTTACCGCCTGCGCCACTTCCCCGGGTTTGATAAGCGTGGTGGCGGCATTGTCAAAATATATCATTTTTATGGGCGTATTATCCTGTCTGCTTTTTCCAGTATTTCAACGATGTCATACATATTGGTGACCTCTCCAACGGAAAGCTTTTGCGTAATATCGTAAAAGTTGAGGCAGGTGCCACAGGTCAAAATCCTTACCCCCCGGCCGGAAAGCTCTTTTAAATCTTCCAGGGCATCAGACCCTTCACAGGTAAGGTATGCTCCCCCATTATAAAAAAGCATGGTTTCCGGCAAAACATCCTGCTGAGTTAAGGCATAGATAAATGCCTTCATGAGTGATCCCCCTAATTTATCATCCCCGCTTCCCATATACCGGGATGATATCTGTACCACCGTATTTTTCTTGCCCGTGGGAAGGGCGCACGGGTCAAAGAGGGTCTCATCCACATCCTCTGCATCCTCCCCTTCATTTACCAGCATGTTGACTTGGTATTTTTTATCCCCAAGCTTCTTTGAAGACACCTCAAAACCTTTTTGATCCGCCATCTTGGTAAGGTTTTGGACGGATGTTTCGTTGTCAACAAGAATCTCCACCTCCCCTCCTTTCGAAAGTCCTTTAATGGCCTTTTTTGCCTTTACCACAGGCACGGGGCAGGTATCCCCCAAAGCATCTACTACTACCTTCTCCATGATATTTACCTCCATAGAACAAACAACGGAAACTGTCCAAACACTGCGCCTTGTTACTATTCACAGCCCCTTTCGCCTTACAGTTTCCAAAACCCTATATTACCCGTATCTGTTTCCCTTCCCTGTCCGTAATCTCCCCTATTATCCCGGCACAAAATCCATTTTCCCGTAATTGCTTCTCAAGTTCTTTTGAGTCTTTTTCGGATACCGCGATTAATAATCCGCCCGATGTCTGCGGGTCAAAAAGAATCTCTTCCATGTAGAAAGGAACATTCACAAACTCTATATATTTTTCCAGATGGTTCCTGTTTTTCTGCGCGGCTCCTGTTATCAAAAACTCCCGGGCCGCTTTTTTTGCCCCTTCCATGAAGGGAACCTCCCTGTAAAAAAGATCGGCTTTTTTCGTTTTCCCCAACATCTCATGAAGGTGCCCCAACAGCCCGAATCCCGTAACATCCGTTACGGCCGTGACATCGTATTTTTTTATTATCTCCGAGGGGATTTTGTTTAATGTCGTCATGGATGAAACAGCCTCATCCATGTCTTTTTTTGAAGCCTCCCCCACCCTGTTCGCGCAGCAGATAAGCCCCACTCCCAGTTTTTTTGTAAGGATCAGTCTGTCTTTTATTTTTCCCGCATCATTTCGAAATATTTTTTGGGGGTTTCCCACACCCATGACACTAAGCCCGTACTTTACTTCCGTATCCCTTATCGAGTGTCCTCCTGCCAGGATGCCTCCTGCTTCTTCTACTTTTTCATTTCCTCCCTGAATAATCTTTCCTAAAATGTTAAGATCCCAATCCTCCGGAAAGCATACAATATTAAGGGCTGTCTTTACCTCCCCTCCCATAGCGTAAATATCGCTCAACGCATTGGCTGCGGCTATTTTTCCAAAAATATACGCATCATCTACCATGGGTGGGAAAAAATCAAGGGTCTGGATGATGGCGGTATCTTCGTTAATTTTGTACACTGCGGCATCATCCCTGCTGTCAAACCCCACCATAAGATTTTCGTCAAAATTCTTGTGGGGGATCATTGAGAGCACCCTGTCCAAGACCCCGGCGCCAAGCTTTGCTGTGCATCCCCCTCCCTTACAAAATTCTATATTATTCATCTGTACCATCCACCCTCAATACATGGGCCTCCCCTATCCTCCTGGTTATCCGTACCCTGTCCCAATACTCTAAATACATCTGTGAAAACTTCCTGGAAAATTCCATTTTTTCCTTGAACTCTATCAGCTTTACCTCCCGCTTTTCTTTGGCCATTTCCTTAAATGCTCCAAGGGCCTTTTCATACCCTTCCCTTCCCACGGAGAATTTTTCAGTAAGGACGATAAGCTCCCCCCTTTTCCTCATCCTCTCCGTAATCCTGTCAAACGCCTTCCTGTCTCCCGAAAAATTATCAAAGGCTTCCTTTGCGGAAGGGGCAAAGACTCCGCATTTCCTGTAATAATCCTTAAGCTCCCTTTCGAGCTCCTCATACCCTTCCAAAACCCCCGGCTCAAAAGAAGAAAGGGCGATCGCGTCATCCTCGATGCGGATAAATCCCTCATCCGCATAAAACCTTATCAACCTGTCGGATACGCCCTTTTCCACATTCTTGAAACAGATTTCCCGTAACTGCCCCATGTTCATCCCCATCCTGAGCGGGTTTTCCCTGTGGTAGTCTTTAAGGATTGTTTCCATGTCTTTTTTGAGGGAATCTATGTTTTTTTTGTGAATAAAAATACCGTCAATCTCTTTTATGCTTTCTTCATCCAAAAGCTCCTTCAGCGGGGGTTTGAAATCTTTTTTGGATATATTTTCCATAACGAGGAGTCTTTCTTCCGTTAGATTTCCCGCCCCACAAAGCCTTATCATCTCTTCCAGTCTGTCTTTGTACGCACAGCTATCTAACTTTTTGAAGCTTTCCAGCACTTTTTCATTATTTCTTTTATGGTTTCGCGGGGATGCGTTTAATATCCTCCCTCCCCCTATGGTCGCAACCGGTGAAAAAAACCTGATGACGAATCTGTCGTTATTCCTTACGGAGATAGGTTTTTCAAAGCGAAGCTGGGCATAGGCCCACTCTCCTTTTTTTAACTCATCTTTATCCATCAGCCTGACCTTGCACACCTTTTCATCACTGCCGTGGTAAAAATGAAGCCTTGACGCGTTTTTTATAACGTATGGACTGTCCTTTAGCATTGTAAGACTTACGTCTATTTTTTTTGCCTGTGTTACCGTTCCTTCTTCAGCGACCACGTCCCCTCTTTTTATCCTGCTTTTTTCTATACCTCCGAGGTTTATGGCCGTCCTCATGCCGGCAGATATTTTTTTGACCTCCTTATTGTGGTTTTCCAAAGACCTTATCCTGGACTTTCTCCCACTTGGGTAGATCACCACATCCTTCCCCTTCTCTATGGTTCCATCCAGGGATGTGCCCGTCACTATGGTGCCATGACCTTTCAGGGAAAATACCCTGTCCACGGGAAGACGGAACCTCCTGTCATGTTCTTTTTCCCTAACCTTTGATACCAGTTCGATGATATGGTCTTTTAATTCTTCTATCCCCTCTTTCGTTACGCTGCTAACGGGAAAAACCGGGGCACCTTCAAGAAAGGTGTTTTCCACCGCAAAGGCTATGTCGTCTTTTACCACCTCTATCCATTCATCGTCCACCAGATCTTTTTTTGTGATAACCACCATTCCCGTCTGTATTCCCAAAAGGCACAGGATGTCTAAATGCTCCCTCGTCTGGGGCATCACGCCGTCGTCTGCCGCCACGACAAGGAGGGCAATGTCTATCCCCGCAGAACCCATTATCATGTTTTTTACGAAAGCCTCATGCCCCGGAACATCCACTATTCCCACATGCTGCCCATTAGGAAGATAAAGATCCGCAAATCCGTTTTCGATGGTAATCCCACGCCTTTTTTCTTCCATGAGCCTGTCGGGGTCAGTTCCCGTAAGGGCTAGGGTGAGCGCGCTCTTTCCATGGTCTATATGTCCCGCCGTCCCAATTACCACATGTTTCATAATGATCACACCTTAAATGTGTTAAAAAATTCCCCAATAATATCCATGTCAGACTCAAATAATGTCCTTGTGGAAAAGACTGTTTTGTCATCTATTATCCTAGAAATAATGGGGACATCGTTTTTCCTTAACCCCTCTTCCAAGTCCTTCGTTTTAAGTCTTTTAGAAGAAAGGGAAACTCCCCATCCATCAAGGATCACCTCCGGAAGGGACCCTCCCCCGGCCTCATCTTTGAGCTTTATGAGCCTTGTCTCATAATCCTTGTTTTTCTTTATGATTTCTGATAATTTTTCTGCCCTTTCACGCAGCTTTCCTTCATCAGAAAAAAACATCCTAAGGACGGGTATTTTTTCTTTTGCCAGGTAGGGATCTTTATAGTAAATAAGTGTTTTTTCCAAAAGTGCCAAAGATATCTTGTCCGTCCTTATTATCCTAAGGAGCTGGTTCTTTTTTATTTTTTCCAACAGGTCTTTTTTTCCCAATATGATACCTGCCTGGGGCCCTCCCGTTAATTTATCACCGGAAAAGCATACAATATCAGCTCCCTCTTCAAGATGTTTTTTTACGCTCTCCCCATGATGAAACCCAAATAAGGACGGATTAAGCAAAAATCCCGCCCCCAGATCTTCTATCAGGATGCCTCCATTGGAATGGATAAGATATGCCATATCCTTAAGGGAAGCATCTTCCGAAAAACCTTTTATAGAAAAATTGCTCCTGTGTACCTTCAAAAATATTTCCGCGCCATCATCCAGGGATTTTTCAAAATCTTCCATCCGGGTCTTGTTGGTAGTTCCCACCTCGCAAAGAATGGCGCCTGCTTCCTTCATGATATCAGGTATCCTGAAAGACCCACCTATTTCCACCAGCTCCCCCCTGGAGATGGAAACCTTTTTTTCTTTTGCCAGCGTATTTAATACAATGAATACCGCGGCCGCATTGTTATTTACCACCAGCGCATCCTCAGCCCCCGTAAGATCACACAGGATCTTGGATACATGGTCGTAACGGGAACCCCTTTTTCCTCTTTCGGAATCATATTCCAAATTGGAATATGATTCCATGTTTCCTTCCAAATGGTCTATGATGTCCTTTCCCAAGGGTGCCCTTCCCAGGTTCGTATGGAGGATTACTCCTGTCGCATTTACCACCCTCTTCAGGGTGAAGGGGGATTTTGCCAACATGGATGAAACTTTTTCGAAGATGGCATCCTTTTGTGGAACAACGGACAAAGAGCCGTCCAATATCCCCTCCCTGATTTCCGAAACTGCTTTTCTTAAGGCATCCTTCACAAAAAAAGCGGGGTGTTTTTTTAATAACAGATCGCATCTTTCATCGGCCAGGAGTACATCCATTTTGGGAATGTTTCTTGCCCGGCTGTTGGCTGTTTCTTTTTTTTTCACAATATATCTCCCAAAAATCCCGTGACAAAAATCCCATGATATGCTATAATATGTGTGGCAGCAGAAGGGCGTCTGGTGTGCCCTCCGGTCTTCAAAACCGGTATGGGGAGCTAATACTTCCCGGGTGGGTTCGATTCCCACCTGCTGTCGCCATAAATGTGCAATTTATTGTTCTATGGTTCCTCAGTATGACAAGGCCGCGGCGCCTATGGCTCCGGCATAGCGGGCGTTTTTGTCTGTGCATACCTTACTGCCTATTGCAAGCGAGAGCAGCTCTATGAAAAAATCACTCTCACATAATCCGCCCGTAAGAAATATTTCATCTTCTTTTTCTTTTAATTTAGAATACTCCTGGGAGACCTTCTTTGCCACCGAATTAAAAACGCCCCAGGCTATGTCCTCTTTTCTTTTTCCCTGACCGAAAAGTGAGATCACCTCTGATTCGGCAAATACCGTGCAAAGGGAAGATATCTCTATTTTTTCATCCACCTGCCTTGCCATCTCATCCATCTTCCCTATGGGAACATTAAGCCTGTTGGCCATCACTTCCACGAACTTCCCTGTTCCCGCCGCGCATTTGTCGTTCATATAAAATTCCGTCACCTTTCCCGATGTGCAAGAGATCACCTTTGTATCCTGGCCTCCCACGTCGATCACGTTTATTTTTTTATCGGAAAAAATGATGGATGCGCCCATGGCATGGCATGAGATCTCCGTCACCTTCCTTTGCGAGCTAAGTACGGCTTCCCTACCATATCCCGTGGAAATACAAGGGGATTCTTTAAGGTCTATCCCTTTAAGGGAAAGTGTTTTTTCTATTTCTCCTATCGCCCGGTAGCTGTTCCAACCCGTAGGGATGACGAAGAGTTCTTTTATATTTTTTTCTTCATCCATCACTGCGCATTTGGCACAGGTAGACCCTATGTCTATTCCTATATGGTGCATAAACCTTCCTCATGTGTAATGGTCTCTTTTGGGATCAAATTCGACTTCTAATTTTTCAAGGGTCTTGTATTCATCTTCATGGCCGTGTATATACTCCCTGACTATATCTATCTGATCTTCCTCCAGCATGATGGCCACCCCACAGCATTTGGTAAGGGCTCTGGGGGTGGGGGCTATTTGAACCCCGGCCCCCTTCTTTTTAAGATTCCGGTACATCCTTACCGCCTGCTCATGGTTATCAAAGAGCATGTAGTAACAGGTCTTTTTCATCCAAGCATCTCCAGGAATGCCTCCACCCTGGTTCTTATCTGCCCCGCATCATTATCCGCATAGTCTGTCTCCAGGGAAAGCACCGGTATCCCTTCTTCCTTTAATCTCTTTTCGAGGAAATAATTTTCCGTGGAATAGAGGTTGCAGAATTTCAGGTTTACATTAACTATTCCGTCTGCCTTATATTCCTTCGCAAGGCGTACCACGTCGTCAAACCTCTCTTCATTCGGCGTAAAGCATGCGCAGTGGATATTGTCAAAATACCTGTGCATCAGGGAATCTATCGCCTCTTCCATGGAGGAATTGTCCTCCTTAACCTGATGCGCGAAATACCTAGTTCCCGTGCAGTTCTCCTCACAGACCACGATGGCACCCGATGACTCAATGATGTTGTGCATCTTCCAGTTAGGTACGGCTAACGGAGTGCCCGTGATGAGAATCCTCTTGGCTCCCTCCTTCGCCACGGATACACCATCCTTAACCCTCTGTTCCAATTCCTCACAAAGTACATTTACCTTTTCTGCCAGCCTTTCCGGATCATCAAAGTACGCAATCTGCATGATAAGCAGGGCATCCCTTCCGCTGATGGGAACCGTGCTGTTTTTCCTGGTCTCATACATTCTCTCCAGTGCGGAGCGCTTTTTGTTTATAATCTTTATCGAATCATTGAGCGACTCCAGTGTGATCTTGTTTCCCGTAAAATCCTCCACTTCCTTTATGAGAATCTTTATCTCTTCTTTCCAGGCTTCCTGATCCCTGGGACGCTTTAATTTGGGAAGCTGCATGATGTGCATCTTTACGTCCTCCCCCAAGATCTCATAGGCCTTTTGCTTCCCGTCACAGGTGGTTTCCCCTATGAACATATCGGCAATACGGAAATATGGACATGTACGGCCTAATCTGGCACCCACCGATGCCTTTATCAGTGGACATGTGTTCGCGGGAAGGACCTTTTCCCCCTCGGGGACCCAAAACTGAGAGCCTCCGCACAGGCCTGTCACTATCCCGTCTGCCGCTATTATGACCTCGTCCGGGACGAACACGCAGAAGGTTCCGAAAACCTTCCTTCCTTTTTTCTGTGCCTCTATGAGTTCGGCCGGACGGATTCCGTGGATGTCAGCCGCCACCATGTTGAAATAGTCCATCCTTTCGGGCCTGTCATCCATTACCATGAATACATCCCCGAATGCTGAGGGAAGGGCCTCGCACAATAGGTCATGTGTCTCCAAATCCATCCCCAAATCGCTCCACATCTGATGATTTTTGTCCATGATTATTTCCTCCTTATTATTTCAGGGCTACCTCACGTATCCCCTTTATTGCCGTGTCTATTTCTTCTTCCGTGTTAAAATAACCAAATGCAAACCTCAAGGTACCTTTAGGGAAAGTCCCCAAAGCCATATGCGCCTCAGGCGAGCAATGAAGACCAACCCTTGTCATTATCCCGTAGTCATGCTCCAGGGCAAAGGCGGCTATGGCATTGTCTACAGATGAAAAATCCACGCTGACTACCCCTGCCCTTTTTTCCGTATCATCAGCTGATGATACTCCCCTTATCCTCACGCCATCTATTTTGGAAATACCTTCCAAAAACCTTTGGGTGAGCTTTTGTTCTTTTTTCCGTATATTATCCACACCCGTCTTTTCTATGAAATCCAGTGCCTTGGACAGTCCCATTATTGCGGGAAGGGGAAGGGTACCGCTTTCGAATTTGTCAGGATATATGCTAGGCTGGGTTTCCTCATCCGAAAAAGACCCCGTACCTCCGTATATCAAAGGATCCATGTTCCTGGCAAGATCCTCCTTTGCCACAAAGCCCCCTACACCCTGAGGTCCCAAAAGACCCTTGTGTCCCGAAAAGGCCAGAAAGTCGATGCCCGATCTTTCCATGTTTATCGGCACAGATCCTGCACTTTGCGCCGCATCCAGGGCGAAAACCAGCCCGTTTTCCCTGCAGATTTCTCCCAGTTCATCCACGGGGATGATGGTACCTGCCACATTGGATACATGGCTCATGAGGATGGCCTTGGTGTTTTCCCTGATAAGACTTTTTACGGATTCTATGTCCAAAATTCCTTCACTGTCACATTTGGCGGCCGAGTGTTCCACACCCCTTTTTTCCAGGGCCTTTAATGTCCTTACCACGGCATTATGCTCCAGGGAGGATATTATCACATGGTCTCCCATGTTAAGATATCCCTGAAGAAAGATGTTTAATGAAAAAGTGGCACCTGAAGTAAAGCACATGATATAGCTATCCCCGGCATTAAAGAGATTCTTTATCTTATCCCTGGTTTCTGTCACCTTCCCCTGGAGCTCATAAGCCTTCTCATATCCGCCACGGGATATATTCACGGAATTTTTTTCGATAAATTCTTCCATTTCCTCCCCTACGCCGTCTGCCTTGGGGAAGGATGTGGATGCATTGTCAAAATATATCATATCGCGCTCTCCTTTTTTCCTTAAAAACGGTAAAACCCACCGGACCGCTCCATGATATATTTTTGGAACAGCCTGGTGGGCTAATTTACCTTATGATGTTAGATATGCTATGCTCTTTTGATATTAATCGCGCAAACCTTGTACTCAGGAGCCTTGGCTATGGAATCCAAGGCGGCTATGGTCAGCCAGTTCGAATTTCCATCCTGGAAATGGAACGGCATCCATGTCTCGCCCTCGGACGTCTTATCCGATACCCTGGCGGTTGATTCAATCTGTGCCCGCCTGGAAGAAACCTTTACCTTATCGCCGTCCGAAATCCCCAGCTTTAAGGCATCCTTCGTATTAATCTCGATAAAGGAACTGTTTGCTATCTCATTTATTCCCGGTGTCTTGTCCGTCATGGCACATGCATTATAATGCTCAAGGATACGTCCCGTCATGAGAATGAACGGATATTCCTCATCAGGCATCTCCACTGACTCTTTGTAACCGGCAATATTGTAATGCCCCAATCCCCTGGAAAACTTACCCACATGCATGATGGGCGTACCCGGATGGTCAGGAGCCGTACACGGCCACTGAAGTCCCCTTCCCGCCACTTCTTCGCTGTCCAACCTCTCGTGGGATATACCTGCAAAGGACGGTGTGACGGATGCTATCTCGTCCATTATCTGCGCAGGCGTAAGATGCGGCTGGTCGTAACCCATCCTGTTCATAATCTCGGTAAAGATCCAGGTGTCGGGCTTCGTATCACCGGCTATCTCCACTGCCTTCCTTACCCTCTGAACCCTTCTTTCGGTATTGGAGAAGGTGCCTTCCTTTTCGGCATAGCTTCTTCCGGGAAGAATGACATCCGCATACTTTGCCGTCTCTGTCATAAAGAGCTCATCCACCACAAGAAAGTCTAAGCTGGTCAGGGCCTTTATCACATGGTTTGTATCAGGGTCTGTCCTCATGGGGTCTTCACCGAATATGAAAAGCCCTTTAATGTCGCCTGAAATCATTTTCGGGAAGCACTCTGTGGCCTTGGTGCCCACGTTGGGATTAAGCTTCGTCCCCCATGCCTTCTCAAACTTCGCCAAAACATCCGGATTCGCCACCTTCTGGTAGCCCGGGAAATCAGTGGGAAGAGCCCCCATATCGCAGGCTCCCTGGACATTGTTCTGTCCCCTGATCGGGTTTACCCCACATCCGGGACGTCCCAGCTTTCCGCAGACCATGGCCATGTTGCTAAGGCTCATCACGCCCTCCGTACCCGTGGAGTGCTCTGTCACTCCCAGACAGTAAATGATGGGGGCGGCACCCGCCTTCGCATACATCTTTGCGGCGGAAATGAGGTCACCGGAATCTACATGGCAGATCTTTGAAACCTTCTCCGGAGTATAATCCTTTACCAGTTCTTTTAGTTCTTCAAACCCATCCCCTTCAGATCTTTCGGAAATGAACTTTTCATCGTAGAGACCTTCCTCTATGATGACATGGATGATGCCGTTTATCAGTGCCACGTTTGTACCGGGCTTTAGCTTCAGATGTATATCAGCATGCTTTGTCAGCTTTATATCCCTGGGATCGACTACTATGAGACGCGTTCCGTTTTCAACAGCTTTCCTTATCTGCATACCCAAGACCGGGTGTGCTTCTTCCGGATTTGAACCGATCAGGAAGATAACGTCAGAATCCTGAGTAATATCATCGATCGTGTTCGTCATGGCTCCGGAGCCAAGTGTAGTTGCCAGACCGGCAACTGTGGGAGCATGTCAGACCCGGGCACAGTTATCGGTATTATTCGTACCGAAGGCCGTGCGGGCCATTTTTTGCAGCATATATACATCTTCATTGGTGGACCTGGAGCAGGCAAATGCCGCCAGGGAATCCGCACCGTGCTGTTCTTTTATTTTTTTGAATCCCTCAGCCACAAGGTCCAAGGCTTCATCCCAGGAGGAAGGCTCAAACTCTCCCGTCTTTTTGTTCTTGATGAGGGGAGTGCGGATCCTCTCAGGGGAATCCACGAAGTCAAAGCTGGCCGAGCGGCCCTTCACACACAAAAGGCCTTTGTTGGTAGGTCCATCCGCCGCCTCGGTGTCTACTATCCTGCCATCCTTTACCACCAGGTAATACTGGCAGCCCACCGCGCAGTGCGGACAAGTCGTAAGAACCTTCTTTACTTCCCATTGCCTGTATGAATTCCTTCTCTTTTCGGTAAGGGCCCCCGTTGGACAGGCCTGTGCGCAGTTTCCACAGGATTCGCATGAAGACTCCTTCCAGTTCTCATCGAAGGGAACATCGATGATGGTCTTTATTCCCTTCTTTCCTGCCTGAAGAATGTGGTTGAATGCACCCTTATTGCAGGCTCCGATACACCTTTGACACTGTATGCACAGGTTCGGGTCATAAGAAAGAAACGGATTTTTTTCTATCACAGGCTCCTTTTTTTCCTTTACTCCGAATGCGGGCTTTTCCACCCCGTATTCCCTGCACAAAGCCTGCAGCTCGCAAGCACCGTTTTTCTTGCATGAGAAACAGTACTGTGTGGATGTCAGTCCATGGTTTGACAAAATCAGCTGCAAAGCCATCTTTCTGTGGGATGTGATCTTCTCGCTTTCGGTCCTGACCTCCATCCCCTCCCTCACCGGGGTATTACAGGCTGCCACCAGGGAATCTTTTCCCTCTATCTCCACCATGCACATCCTGCAGGAGCCGATATTGTTCCTGTCCTTCAGGTAGCACAGTGTAGGGATTCTGATTCCGGCGGCCCTTGCGGCTTCCAGGATGGACGTGCCCTCTTTGACACTAATCCCTATGCCGTCTATGGTCGCTTTAATCATAGGTAACCCTTCCTCCTTCCATAATGCCGCAGCCGTAGTGGTCGCACCTCAGGCACCTTCCACATTCCTGGGCTGCCTCTTCTTTGCTCATCTCTTCTTCCACGCCCTTGAAATCCAGCCGCCTTTCCCTGGCGGGGCGCTCCGCAATATTCACCCTCCCCTTCGGAGTCCTGTCATTGTCCTTTGGAAGGGGTACCTCTACGCCACAGTCAAGCTTGTGATGGTATCCCAAGTACTCATCTATGTTCCTGGCCGCCACCTTTCCTGCCGCTATGGCCTTGATTACCGTGGCAGGCGCAGTCTGGCAGTCGCCTCCCACGAAAATATTCTTAAAGCCTTCGGCCTCAAGATATTCATTCGCAATAAATGCCCCCCTGTTTGCCTTCATGCCAAATTCCTCAAACGGGGCAGATACGATGTCCTGACCTACCGCTATGAGTACTATGTCGGCATCAACCCTGCCCTGGGGCTTGTCAGCATTCACGGGTGCGGGACGCCCTCCCTTTACGGGACCTATCATCTGGGGCTGTGTGATAACTGCAGTACAATGCCCGCTTTCATCTACATCTATACCCACGGGAGCCTGGAGGGTGAGCATTTCCACGCCTTCCGCTATGGCACTTTCTACCTCCGTGGCAAGAGCCGTCATATCCTCCTGCCTTCTCCTGTAGATGACGGTCACCTCATCGGCTCCGGCCCGGACCGATGTCCTGGCACAGTCCATGGCAACATTCCCGCCGCCTATGACGGCTACCTTCTTTCCATGGAAATCAGGATAGTCGTTGTATCCTATCTTTCTCAGAAGATCTACCGCCGATGAGACTCCTTCGGCATCGGTGTTATCGATGCGGAGCTTTTTCCCTGTATGGGCTCCTATTGCCACATAGACCGCGTCAAAGCCTTCGGTGATCTCTTTCATCTTTTCCGTACCCACATCCGTGTCATAGTGGACCTCGATGTTTCCCACGGAAAGTATGGCCTCTATGTCCTCATCGAGCCTCTCCCTGGGAAACCTGTAAGCCGGAATGCCGTAACGGAGCATGCCTCCTAACTGGGATTTGTTCTCGAATACCTCTACTTTGTGACCCATCAGTGCCAGAAAATACGCACATGTAAGTCCGGAGGGACCTCCACCCACCACGGCTATCTTCTTTCCGGTATCCACGCTCCTTTCGGGGGGGCGTACCTTATTCGCATGGAGCTGGTCTACCGCGAATTTCTTTATCCCACGGATATTCACGGGAGAATCTATGATGTTCCTCCTGCACCTTTGCTCACACGGATGCTCACAGATCAGGGCGCAGGCGGTAGGGAAAGGATTGTCCTTTCTGATCATATTGATGGCGCCCGCATAATCCCCCTCTCCCGCCAACGCGATGTAAGCAGGTACGTTCACATGGGCAGGACACAGAGTCTCGCACGGCACGTGCTGCTCTATGTCGCCCTGACAGACATGGCTGTCTATATGGCTTCTGAACTCTGCCTCAAAGGTCTCCATGCCCTTAAGGAGCACATCCGCCGCGTCATATCCTATGGCGCAGTCTGCCGTATCTCTCACCATGGAGGCCAATGCCTTCAGCTGAAAAAGGTCTCCTTCTTCTCCTTCGCAGTCAGCTATCTTTTGAAGGATCTTCGTCATCTGCTGCAGCCCGTCACGGCAGGGCACGCACTTCCCACAGGTCTGCGCCGCAGATGACTGAAGAAGCGAAAGCTGCAGAGCCACGGGACACATCCCAGGCGGAGTGGTATCAATACGTCTGTCAAAGATGGTGACGAAATCACCGTTTCTGGTGTTCGTATTCACCTTTGGCGTAATCTTCAGCTTGCTCATCTATGGTCCCCCTTTCTATTTGGCCGGGGCGCCTGATTGTGACCGTAATCAAAACGCCCTCCGAAAACAAAGCCAAGCACAGCTATAAAAAAATACGATAATTATGTACAATTATATCCTTATGACCCCGGAAATGTCAACCAAAATATCTGTGAACACCCATTTTTGTTTAGTAAAAAAAATCATAACAGTTATCGCATCATCGACTTTTCCTAAAGCTTGCTCTTTGCCGCATTATATCCCTTCTTATTGGATGATTTCGATGTACTCACCATTACCATTATGGCATATTTTTTAACCCTGCCCGTAACCGACGCGTTAAGATAAGCGGAAGCTCCGGCAGGAAGCCCGTACAGGGAACCGTCCTCCTTGCAAAGGCTAATATATTTATTCATCTTCTTTAAGACCTTTTTGGCCTTTTTCTTGCTCTTTGCTTTTACCACGGCTACCATGGTACCCTTTGAGTCGTTCCATCCCGCGGCGGTAGATACCACGTCACCGGCATTTAAGGCCAGCCTGTCTATCACATAATCCTTGGACTTCATCCTGATGCCGCCGTCCGTTCCTGCCGCATCTGTTATAATATCCACTATCGAGGTGGAAGCTTCCGCATTTTCAACCCCCGGCACCCCAATGGACGTCAACGCCACAACCAGCGCCATGACCATGCCAAAAACCCTGACCCGCACACTTCTTTCATTACCGTTTTGCACGTTTGTACCCTCCTTGCGCTATGGATTTTAAGGAAATTCAAGTCCGCCACCGGCTGACTTGAATAAATACGTTTACTATAAACAGTTACATATCTTTGGTCAATTATACCACAAAGCCCTGTGATTTACAACCGCGATGCATAAACCGATACGTCAAATCTATATTTTACTTGCATACATAAGCAAAAACAGGGTATAATGACAGATGAGGGTCTTTTGAATGTTCATTGGTTTTGGAGAAATAATGGAAAGAAAATTCTTGAGCTCCCCATACATAGCGGTGAAGATGGGGAATACATTGTCATACGGAGGAAGCCAGCTGTGGTCTGATGACAAAACCGTAAGCGGATTTGGATGCGGTCTCATTGCGGCGGCTGACCTTCTCCTTTACATTTCAGGTACGGAGGTTATTTCAGACAAAGAATACATGGACTTCGTAAGATCGATAAAAAAATATTTCCCGATCATGCCCGGCCAGGGCATAGACGGAATCAGGCTCTCCATCGGTCTAAACCTTTGTTTTGGGCATTTTTCCATGGACAGACTATGCTACTGGGGAATATCGGGAAATAAATACCTGGGCCGCATATATGACATGATTAAAAAAGACACTCCGGTGATACTTTCCGTGGGACAAAACATCCCAATCCTCCAAAAAAAGGAAAAGCTATCCTTCTACAGGAAGACCGGTGACAGAATCCTTGTCCCAAAGGCTCACGCATCCGGCCACTATGTCACGGTCACCGGCATCGGGCACAAATATCTTAGGATATCCTCCTGGGGGAAAAAATATTACATAAAGATATCAGAATATGAAGACTATGTGTCGCGCTGTTCCACGTGGATGTTCTCGAATGTGTGTGTGGTAAATCCACTCTGATCTCCCGTTGCTGTTCACAAAATGTTCGCATCTTACGTCCTCATTGTACACTTTTATGGAGTATAATCATGATAAGTTGATTTATAAGGAACTGTAGAATATATTATAGTTCCTAAGGAACTTGCAAACAAGGAGCACGAAATGGTAAGAAGAACTTATGCTGAAAAAAAAGAAGGCTATAATGTAAAGGCAAGGGAGCTTTTGACCGACATAAATGACTTTTTAGGGATAAAAAGCGTAAATGGCGTAAGGATGCTCATAAGGTATGATTCGGAAGGAATATCGGATGAGACATATACGCGCGCGGTAAGAACCATTTTCTCGGAGCCTCCCGTGGATGAGGTGTTCGAAAACGAATTTGACCCTGAAGGCGGAAGGGCTTTCTCCGTAGAGCCCCTTCCCGGGCAGTATGACCAGAGGGCAGATTCTGCGCGCCAGTGCATAAAGCTGATAGACCCAAACAGCTCTCCCGTCATAAAGACTGCCATCACATATGTGATCTATGGTGATATTAATGATGAGGATATGAAGAAGATAAAATCCCTGTGCATAAATCCGGTGGACTCTAGGGAATGTGACGAAACAATACCAAACACCCTTGAACAAAATTATGAAGAGCCGGGTGACATTGAAATCCTTAATGGATTTTGTGGGATGGAAGAAGGAAGACTTAAAGACCTCTTTGACTCACTTTCAATGGCCATGACCTATGAGGATTTCATCTTTATCAGGGATTATTTTAAGGATACCTTAAAAAGGGATCCTTCCATCACGGAGATAAGGGTACTTGATACCTACTGGTCTGACCACTGCCGCCACACCACCTTCTCCACCGCCCTTAAAAACATATCCTTTGAGGAGGGCAAATACAAAAAACTCCTCGAGGATTCATACCAAAGGTACATGGAAATACGGGATGAACTTTTCGGGGAAAATACGCAGCGCCCCGTTACCCTGATGGACTTGGGAACGATCGGTGCAAAATACCTTAAAAAACATGGATTTTTGGATGATCTTGAGCCATCCGATGAGGTGAACGCATGTTCTATCGTGGTGCCCATTGAGGTGGATGGAAAGACCGAAGAATATCTCCTCATGTTCAAGAACGAAACCCACAACCATCCCACGGAGATAGAACCCTTCGGTGGGGCGGCCACCTGCCTGGGAGGCTGTATCAGGGATCCCCTCTCGGGGCGCTCCTACGTATATCAGGCCATGAGGATTACCGGCGCGGCCAACCCCTGTGCCCCTATGGAAGATACCCCGGAGGGAAAGCTCCCCCAGAAAAAGATAGTCCGCGAGGCGGCCTTGGGGTACAGCTCCTATGGGAACCAGATAGGACTGTCCACCGGATTTGTCAATGAAATCTACCATCCGGGATACGTGGCCAAAAGGATGGAAATAGGAGCCGTGGTAGCTTCTGTCAAAAGGTCAGATGTGAAAAGGCAAAAGGCTCTCCCCGGGGACATAATAATCCTCTTGGGCGGCCGCACCGGAAGGGACGGCATAGGAGGAGCGACAGGATCCTCAAAGGCCCATACGGCATCTTCCATAGAAGAATGCGGGGCAGAAGTA
Source organism: uncultured Eubacterium sp. (assembly GCA_905236805.1). Lineage (GTDB taxonomy): Bacteria > Bacillota > Clostridia > Lachnospirales > Lachnospiraceae > RUG14243. The sequence goes on from CAJOPH010000048.1 coordinate 20,738, forward strand.
CAAAAAGGAAATCCCCCCACGGAAAGAAAGATCCAAAGGCTGTTTTCCCGTCCCGAGGTAACGAGGATAATAAAGGTCTGCAATGATTTTGGCGCGGGGGGAGTCTCCGTGGCAATAGGCGAGCTGGCAGACGGACTGGAAGTAGACCTCGATAAGGTCCCCCTCAAATATTCGGGGCTTGACGGCACGGAAATCGCCATCTCGGAATCCCAGGAAAGAATGGCCGTGGTCGTGGACAAAAAGGATAAGGATGAGTTTTTAAGATACTCAAAGGAAGAAAACTTAGAAGCCACCGTGGTAGCCATTGTCACAGAGAAAAGAAACCTTACCCTAAAATGGAGGGGAGGGAAAATAGTGGATATCCCAAGGGATTTTCTTGATACGAACGGGGCGGCCCAAAGGGCTGATGTAAGAGTGGAAGACCTTTCTTTGGCCGATTCTTTCTTTGCCCCCCAAAGAGAAGAAACTGATTTCAGGAAGGCTCTTTTTTCCTCCCTCTCAGACCTTAACGAGTGCTCCAGGAAAGGCCTTGTGGAGAGGTTTGATTCCACGATAGGGGCAAGGTCCGTACTTATGCCCTATGGCGGAAAATACCAGGCAACGCAGACACAGGCCATGGTATCAAAGATTCCCGTGGACGGAGCCTCTAATGCTTCTTCCTTTATGTCATATGGATTTGACCCGTACCTATGCTCTTTAAGTCCCTACCACGGGGCGGTCTATGCCGTATTGGACTCGGTCGCTAAGATAGTATCTTCCGGCGCGGATTATTCAAAGATAAGGCTTACCTTCCAGGAATATTTTGAAAAATTGGGAAAAGACCCGAAAAGATGGGGACATCCCTTCAGTGCCCTCCTTGGGGCATTGAATGCCCAGATTGGCCTTGGTCTCCCGTCAATAGGCGGAAAGGACAGCATGTCCGGCTCCTTCGGGGAGATGGACGTACCCCCTACGTTTACATCCTTTGCCGTAGCCGTAGGAAACGCCCGTATGGCCATATCTCCCGAATTAAAGCATGAAGGAAACAGGCTGTATCTTTTCCCAATACTTAAGGATGAAGAAAATATCCCCATATATCCCCAGGTAAAGGCCACATATGACATGGTCTACGGACTCATAGAATCCAAAACCATAGTAAGCGCATACGCCCTGGGGAAGGGGGGCATGGCTCCTTCCATTTCCAAAATGGCCTTTGGTAACATGCTGGGAGTAAAAATAGATCCTTCCATCGATGAAAGGTATCTGTTTTTGCCAATGTACGGATCTATCCTTGCGGAGGTGGATAAAGATGCCAAGGCAGACCTTGAGGCTGCCGTAGAGATTGGTGAGATTTTGCCTGAGCCAAAGCTTATTTACAAGGATTACACGATCACCCTAAAGGAGCTTAAAAAAGCCTATGACTCTCCCTTGGATGAGGTATTTCCATATCTTTCCTCCGACAGGAAAGATGAAATAAATACAGGGCTTTTTGATGCAAAAAAGGTATATACATCCACCCAAAAAACCCCCTCCCCCAGGGTATTTATCCCTGTATTTCCGGGTACGAACTGCGAATTTGATTCGGCCGCGGCTTTCAGGGAAGCGGGGGCGGATGTTTCGATTAAGGTATTTAGGAACCTTTCTGCCAAAGATATCAAAGATTCTATAGAGGTATTTGAAAAAGAAATAAAAAATTCCCAGATAGTCATGTTTCCCGGGGGATTTTCCGCGGGTGATGAGCCTGAAGGCTCTGCCAAGTTCATAGCCTCGGCATTTAGGAATGAAAAATTAAAGGATGCCCTTATGGAGCTTTTGGAAAAAAGGGACGGCCTGGTATTGGGAATATGTAACGGCTTCCAGGCCCTTATCAAGCTGGGGCTTTTGCCCCATGGGAAGGTATCTGACCAAAAGCCGCAAGACCCCACACTTACCTACAATACCATAGGCAGGCATATTTCAAAGATGGTATATACCAGGATATCATCAAACGCCTCCCCATGGCTTATGAATACAAAGCCCGGAGAGATATATGTAAATCCCGCCTCCCATGGCGAGGGACGATTTGTCTCGAGTGAAAAATGGACGGATGAGCTCTTTAAGAAGGGGCAGGTGGCCACACAGTATGTTAATCCTTTCACAAACTCCCCCACCATGGATGAGGAATGGAATGTGAACGGGTCCGTGTGCGCCATAGAAGGAATCCTTTCATCAGGCGGCCATGTATTTGGAAAAATGGCCCATTCCGAGCGCAAGGGGAAAGATATCCATAAAAATATCCATGGCGATCAGGATATGGGGATATTTGAAGCCGGGGTATCGTATTTCAAGTTAACCTGATCCTCTGATGCCGCACTGTTCTCAGCCTGAGCTGCATTCTTAAGCACATAGAAGTCCCTCATCCACCCCTACTTTCGCATCTTGATCAAATAAACACAAAAAAGTACCAGAGCAAAAATCACACCTGCGGGATACCCGATTTTCGCAGAAAGCTTAAAGCCCTCGTCTGCCATCAAAATATAAGTCAGACTGACTGCCGACATAAAGGCTGCCGGGAGTGCCGTGAGCAGACTGAAAATTTTCTTTTTATTTACCTTCAAAAGATATGCCGTAGCCACCCACA
>CAJOPH010000049.1 GCA_905236805.1 uncultured Eubacterium sp.
CTCTATCGTTCCGGGCGGCTTGCTGGTAAGGTCATAGAACACCCTGTTCACTCCCCTTACCTCATTTATGATCCTGTTTGTGGTCCTCTGCAATACTTCAAAGGGTATCTGTGCCGACTCCGCCGTCATGAAATCGATGGTCTTTACCGCACGCAGCGCCACTGCATGATCGTAGGTCCTTTCATCCCCCATGACGCCCACCGAACGCATGTTTGTGAGCGCGGCGAAGTACTGGTCCGGCATCCATTCGGGATCTTTCCCGTGCCCTTTCCTGTAAATGGATGCCTCCTTTTCCAGCTCCTGCCTGTAGATCGCATCGGCATCCTGAACTATTTCCACCTTCTCTTTGGTTACCGCGCCTATGATCCTGATCCCTAAGCCGGGTCCCGGGAAAGGCTGACGGAATACGAGGTTTTCGGGAATCCCCAATTCCAGGCCCACCTTTCTGACCTCGTCCTTGAAAAGATCCCTCAATGGCTCAATGATCTCCTTGAAATCCACATGCTCCGGGAGCCCTCCTACATTGTGATGGGATTTTATGTTGGCAGACTCCCCGCCCATGCCGCTTTCCACCACGTCGGGATAAATGGTTCCCTGCACCAGAAAATCCACGGTTCCTATCTTTTTTGCCTCTTCCTCAAAGACGCGGATGAATTCTTCTCCTATTATCTTTCTTTTTTTCTCGGGGTCGGAAACATTTTCCAGTTTCCTGTAGTATCTTTCCTGCGCGTTGACCCTTATGAAATTGAGTTCATATGGGCCTTTTGGTCCAAATACTTCCTCCACCTCATCCCCTTCATTTTTTCTTAAGAGCCCGTGATCTACGAACACACAGGTAAGGTTTTTTCCCACGGCCTTGGACAGGAGTACCGCCGCCACGGAAGAATCCACTCCTCCCGAAAGCGCGCAGAGGACCTTTCCGTCCCCGACCTTTTCCCTGATATTTTTTATCTGCTCTTTAGCAAAGGAATCCATCCTCCAATCGCCTATACAGCCGCATATATCCATCACGAAATTCCTTAGGATCTCTTTCCCGTATTCGGTATGGTTTACCTCGGGGTGGAACTGTATCGCAAATAGCTTTTTCGAGGTATTTTCCATTGCGGCCACTTCTGTATTTTCCGTTTCCGCAACGGATCTAAAGCCTTCAGGCATCGTCAGTATTTTATCAAAGTGACTCATCCAGGTAACGGACTTTTCGGGAATATCCTTAAATATTTCGGAACGGACATCAAACTTTGTCTGCGTTTTTCCATACTCAGCGTTTTTTGCCTTTCCCACAGAGCCGCCCAAGACCTTCGCCATAAGCTGGGCCCCGTAACATAAGCCCAAAACCGGTATCCCCTTTTCAAATAATTCCTTCCCGCAGGTGGCGGCGTTTTCGTCATTTACACTGTCCGGCCCACCCGTGAGTATTATGCCTTTGGGATCTTCAGCCATGACTTTTTCCAAATTTTTTTTGTAGGAAACTATCTCACAGAGAACGCCGCATTCCCTCACCCTGCGCGCTACCAGCTGGTTGTACTGTCCCCCGAAATCTATTACTATTACTTTTTCATGTGTGCCCATGCTCTTAATCTCTCCTGTTTATGGCATTTGTCAGTCAATACTGTTCACCGTCCCCAGAAACACAGGATACCCGGTCTCTGCGTCGACTATGGCGTAAACGAACGGCCTGTCCAGATATATGTATTTGATATCCTCCTCCATGGGCAGGGCGGAGGCGGTCATAGTCACGGAGGTTACGGCGGACGCGCGGGTCCCTGCCCTGTCCACCTCTATGTGGGTCTTGTGAAGCACCTGGGAGATCATCGCCTCCCCGTCCTCCAGCATATTGGAATAATCCGCCGATGAGGTGAATGCCTTCCTCATCCCAAGGTTATTTAGTACGGGATTTAACAATATCGAATAGTCATATGAAAATTCAGGCAGCTTCACATACGCCTTCCCGTACCTTAAGGACGAGAACGCTTCGCTGAAGGAGCTTCCTTCTATGGATGCGGCATAGTCCTTTACGGATACTCCCTCGTCCGGAAGAAGTCCCACGAAGCAGTAATCATACCCCTTGTAATACCTGACAAAGCCTACCCCCTTCCCATATTCCATGTAACCGCTCTCTTCGCTGTTTAACATGGTTACATTTTGGGTCTGTCCTTTAGAATTGGTGAAAACGCAGTCTTCTTCTATATCCTCATCCTCGTAGTCATCGGCCCATTCCCCTTCGAACGCCACGGCGTTTAGGATGTAGATGAGGTCTGATGGATTTACGTTATCCACTATCTGTGGTATCATATGGTCTGTCTGCTCATCCGCCCAGGAATTTATCGCATCCGCGGTGGAAGAATCAAAAAGTACGTTTTCCACCTTTGCGTTGTAGAAGCGGCTTAAGGAGTCTGTAAAATCTGCCTTTAACTTTACTCCCATGCCTTCGTTCGCCCACAATGCATTCGCCACGTTCCATTTGGCCTCATCGGAAGCATTCATCCTGTCGTTCATGGAGGATATGCAGCTGTTAAAGGAATCAAGATCCATTCCGTCCGAGATCACGGCCGCTATCTCGTCCTGTGTCTGCCCTGCCGCGCCGTTTTCCACTATGCCCAGCGCATTTACCACCGAAAACGGGCTGATCAGCACGTTCTCATCATCTCCTGCTTCCGAAACGCCCTCGCAGAAGATATTCACGGCGGCCTTTGACACATGGTCATAGACACCTGAATCTGCATCGCCTGTACCGTCATCACCGCCATCTATACCTTGGGCGGCCTTGGTCTTTACCGAGATCATCTTTGAATACCTCCCCCAGATCTTCTTTCCGTTCTTTTTCGCAAAGGCACGCACCTTGAATTGGTAGACGGTGTTCCCCGAAAGCCCGGTGATCTTTGCCTTCTTCTTCTTCACTGTCTTTTGTATCTTGAATCTGCCTCCTTCCTTCATGTAAACAGCATAGCCCTTCGCGGACTTTGCACCCTTCCATTTCAATGTGACCGATTGGACAGTGACGGACTTTGCCGTCAATCCCGAAACCTTTGCCGGCCTGTTAGAGGCTGCTGCCTCCCCGCCTTCCAAAATCCAGGTGGAAAGCGACAGGGATACTGCCAGGGCAACCATGCACATCGCCACAAATATTCTTTTCCACATTTGCATATCCTCCTTTGTGATTTTTTTGACATTCACTTTGTATTCTCCGTTCGTGATAAAATGTGTCCCGTATACAAATACAGTGCAGCACGATCATGCCACACTGTAAAGTACTCATTATATGTTTTATTTTTTCTTAAAGTATCCTCCTCACGGAGTATATGGTATTATATGTGGCGGAATTGATGCATATCCCATAGGCCGCCCCCTTGGCATGGACTATCTGGCCGCCGCCTATGTACAACGCCACATGATGGACCGTGCCTCCGTTCGCATAGAATATGAGATCCCCCGGCTGCGCTTCGGAATACGAAACGGACTTCCCGTATCCCGACTGTGACGCGGAGCTGTGTGGAAGGGATATTCCAAAGTGGGCATATACCTGCATCGTAAATCCCGAACAGTCGCACCCGTTGGTAAGGGATGTTCCTCCCCATACGTAAGGATTCCCGACAAACTGGCAAGCATAGCTGGCTACTTCCGTTCCCGTGACGGAAGATGATGATGAAGATGATGAGCCGCCGGATGACGATCCCGAATCATATACTCCGTCATCTGAAGACGATGATGAGGATGAAGATGATGAAGAAGAGGAAGATGATCCCGAAGACGTCTTCGAGCCATCCGTATATGACGCGGATGAACTGTTTGATGTCCCCTTGGATGAATTCTGCGCCTGCATCTGCGCGGCCTTTGCTGCCTCTTCCTCAGCAGCCTTTGCCGCGGCTTCTTCTTCTTCTTTTTGTTCCTCGTATTGCACTTCCAGGCGGGCCGCCTTTTCCTTCGCCTTAGTAAGCCTCGCCTCATAGTCCGTAACCTCGGTCTTGAGCCTGGTGGTCAATGTCTCCAAGTCATCTTGCTTTGTTTCGTAGTCGGCCTGAAGATCTTCCATGTCGGACATCTGTCCTTCCAGGGTATCCTCCAGGTCCGCTATCTCCTCTACCGTCTCTTGGTAATCGGCCACCAGTTCCTTGTCTGACTTGTACACCGACGACATGTACTCGGCCTTGTTCAAAAGCTCTGCCAATGAACCCGACTCCATGAGCGTCTCGAACATGGATCGACCGTTATTCTCATACATGTACTTGATGCGGACCTTCATCGTGTCGTACTGCTCTTGTTTTCTTAGCTCTGCGGCCGAAAGATCCTCCTTGGCCTTTTCTATCTCAGACTGCTTCAGCTCCATATCGGACTCCAGCCCTGAAATATTGGCCATCACCGCCGCCAGCTCATCTTCCGCGTCATCGAGCTTATTCTGGGTAGAAGAGACGCTGTCCTCCAGGTCGTTTACCTTGTCATTGGTCTCATCCAACTGCTCCTTCGTCTGAGATGATGAAGACGCAAGGGCCGCATCCGTACACCCAAACAAAAGAGCCGCCGACAATACCATGGCCATCAATGGCCTATGAAATCTGTACATTCCCCACTCCTTTAACACACAATGTTTTTGATGTTCACTATATATTAAGGTCCGCCCCCGGCGGACGATCGTGCGTGGCAAACCCGCAACCCTCATTGTAGCACATCTTGATCAAAAAATCAACCTTAGATTTATAGTGAACAAAATCACTCCCTTACATACCTTCCAAGGGCAGGGATCAGCTCCCACAAGGCTCTAACGCACGCCTCCACATCCTCCCCGGTGGTGTCAAATCCAAGGCTCACCCTGACCGTTGACTCCAAAAGATCTTTGTCCGTCCCTATCGCCAGGAGGGTGGAAGATGCCGCCCTCTTGTGGGTGGAGCACGCCGAGCCCGCCGAAATATATATGCCCCTATCTTCCAGAGAGTGCAAAAGCACCTCCGCCCTGACATTTCTTACGCTCATCGAGATGATGTGGGGAGATGCGCCCTCTTCAATGGGACCGTTCACCGTCACGCCTTCCATACGGGATACTTCCCCTATGAAGTAATTTCTCAGCCGGATCATCCGTTCACGGTTTTTTTCGAGGTTTTCATACGCCATTTTGCACGCCATGGAAAGTCCCGCTATCCCGGGGGTGTTTTCCGTACCGGAACGATACCCGTCCTGCTGCCCCCCGCCAAGCATGAGGGGCGATATCTTCGTTCCCTTCCTGATGTATATGAAGCCCACCCCCTTGGGTCCTTTGATCTTGTGGCCACTGACAGAAAGCAGGTCTATCTTTTCTTTGTTTGGACGGATCAACTCTTTTCCATAGGACTGCACGGCATCGACATGGAAAATTATATCGCGATTCTTATTTTTGATGATCTTTCCGATCTCCCCTATCGGATTCATCGCGCCTATCTCATTGTTCACATGCATTATGGACACGAGGATCGTATCCTCCCTGACAGAATCCTCCAGGAAATCCTGCTTTACCGTTCCTTTATTATCCACGGGAAGGTAGGTCACTTCAAATCCCATGTCCTCCAGGGCGTGCATGGGGTTTGCGACGGACGGGTGCTCATAGGATGTCGTTATTATGTGCATGCCCCTCCTTTTGTTTGCCAGCGCCGCCCCCACTATGGCCAGGTTGTTGGACTCTGTCCCCCCGGAGGTAAATATTATCTCATCCCGGGCGCATTTCAATGTCCCTGAAATGTCGTCTCTTGCTTTTTTTATTATTTTCTCAGCCTCAAGACCCTTGGAATACATGGCGGACGGGTTGCCGTAGTCCTTCCTTAAGACCTCATCCATTACCTGTATCACCTCTTCGCGGGGTCTTGTCGTCGCCGCGTTGTCCAAATATATTTCCACCGTTACCTTCCCTTCATCTCCAGATCCAGCATGATATATGATAGAATACACATCCCGGCCGTCTCTGTCCTTAATATCCTTCTTCCCAGGGAAACCATGAGGGCGCCCCTTTCGGAAAGCTCCCTTATCTCCCTTTCCGAATATCCCCCCTCGGGACCTATGAATACGGCTATGTCCTTTCCTGTAAAATCCTGTTTTAAATTCTCTGTTCCTGATTCGTTCTCATACGGGACAAGTACCATGTCATATCCGCCAAGGCCACCGAGCGCATCTTCGAAGTCCAAGGGCACTCCCACCTCGGGAACCATCCGGCGCCTCGACTGCTGCGCCGCGTTTTCCGATATTTTCTGAAGTCTTAGCTGCTTTTTTTCACGTTTTTTCCCATCCCAGGACACGACGGTGTGTTCCATGAATACGGGCACTATCCCATACGCCCCCAATTCCACCGCCTTTTGCACTATGAAATCGAGTTTGTCGCCTTTGGGAATCCCCTGGAACAAGGTGATTCTGGAGGAAAGCTCCGTATCTTCCTCTACTTCTGAAATGACCCCCGCGATCACGCCGTCAGATGAAACCTTCAAAAGCTCACAAAGATAGGTGGGAGATGCGGATCCTAAAGTCTCTATGTCCAAAAGTCCCCCGGGGACCGCGAAATCCCCCCTGATGGTGACGGTAAGCCTGTCTGCCTTCTTCATGCGCAGGGTATTTCTTATGTGCCTTTCATTTTCTTCGGAAAAACGAATAGTCCCTCCGGACATATTTTCTTTTCTTTCAAAAAAATGATTCACCCTTTATGCCCCCGTATCATCCTCCATTCCCCGTCACTTTTTGTTTCGATGTTCTTAAATCCTGATTTCTCCAAGGCCTCCCTGACCGCAGGTTCCTTAAAATCAATGATCCCGGAGGTTATGACCTTTCCGTGGCCGGCCAAAAAACCGTATATTTTTTCTGCCATGGGGATGAGGACATCTGCCAGGATGTTTGCGAGGATAAGGTCGAAGGACCCTTCACCGAGAAGGTGGCATAATCCTTCATCCTCCAATATGTCTCCCGTAAGAAAGCGTACATTCTCCGTCACCCCGTTCAGGGCGGCGTTTTCTTTTGCGTTCTGTACCGCATGGGGATCTATGTCCAGGAAGGTGACCTCCTTCGCCCCCCTCTTCCTTGCGGCTATCCCTAAGATCCCGCTTCCACAGCCCAGGTCCAGCACCCCGGCACCGCTCAAATCTTTATTTAATATTTCAAGAAGGCACAGCCTGGTGGTCTCATGCTTCCCCGTCCCGAAGGCTGCTCCGGGGTCTATCTTTATGACGGAGCTTTGGCCTGAAAGCCCCGAAGCATCTGAAAGCCCCGATTCTTCCGAATGCTCCGAAGCCTCCCATGCCGGCTCTATCAGGGTGCCCGCCACCTCAAAGGCATGGAAATTTTCCTTCCATTTGTCCTTGTAATCTTTATCATCCACCGTGGATTTTTCCACGGTATATCCTTCCGTGTCAACGAAAAGGGATATATCCTCCATGGCCCTTTCTATGACCTCATAAAGATCCCCTTCATAATCCTCCGGGGGATAGATGTCTATCTCACATTTCCCGTCGTCTTCCGGCAGATCCGCCAAAAGCTCTTCCCCGATGTCATTAAACATCTCTTTATTGTCTTTTTCCGAAAGGGGTCTTTTGTCCCTTATCTCCAAGCCGAAATCCCCGAAAGCCGTAATGGCGTCCGTAAAAAGATCCCCCGCCACGGTGGTGGTGTGTACGGTGTATTTTGTATATTTCATCTTTTTTTCTCCGGAAGCTGTGAGAGTA
>CAJOPH010000050.1 GCA_905236805.1 uncultured Eubacterium sp.
CGGATGTATTAAGTTACGGATGGAATAGATGTAGGCAGCTATTAACGAGGAAAAAGGAGAAGACAAATGGCGAGTAAGATGACGGAAACCACCATCGAGGAGAGCCTTGAGCGGGTTTTGTCCCATCATTTCGGCACCACCATTAAGGAAGCATCAAACAAGCAGATGTATGATGCGGTAGTAATATCTGTAAGGGACCAGCTCTTGGAGAGGCGCTCTGCCAACAGGAGCGCGGTTCGTGAATTTGGAACCAAGCGTGTTTACTACCTGTGCATGGAGTTTCTTTTGGGAAGATCCCTGAAAAACAACCTCTACAATCTTGAGGAGACAGAAAGCTACAGGAAGGTGCTTGAAAAATACGGTTACAGGCTGGAGGATCTCTATGAGGAGGAGTCAGATGCCGGCCTTGGAAACGGTGGATTGGGAAGGCTTGCGGCATGTTTCATGGACTCATTGGCTACGGATGGGTATGCCGCCATGGGATATACCATCCGCTACGAGTACGGTCTTTTTCGTCAAAAGATAGTGGAAGGCTGGCAGGTGGAGCTTCCCGATGTATGGCTTCCGGGCGGACAGGCATGGCTTGCCCCGAGGTATGATCATATCTACGAGGTGAAATTCGGTGGAGAGGTGGGACAGGACTGGTCAGACGGCTCCTGCAGGACGGTACACACCGGATATCAGACCGTGGAGGCCATGCCTTATGACATGATGGTGTCGGGCTACGGAAACAAGGCCGTTGCGGCTTTGCGCACCTGGAGACCCAGGATGTCGTCTCACATCGACATGGAGATGTTTTCAAACGGAAACCACATGCAGGCGGTGGAAAAGGGCATACAGGCCGATGTCATAGGAAAGGTGCTTTATCCATCGGATAATACGCCCGATGGTAAGTCATTGAGGCTTCAGCAGCAATATTTTCTGGTGTCGGCATCGGCCCAGGATATCATAAGGCGTCATATGGATATATATGACACCCTGGACAATTTTGCCGACAAGAATGCGATACACATAAATGATACCCATCCGGCACTGATCATACCGGAGCTGATGAGGATTTTCCTCGATGAATACGGCTATGCGTGGAATGATGCTTTCGGAATCGTCTGCAAGGCGGTATCCTATACGAACCATACGGTATTGGCCGAGGCTCTTGAGGTGTGGCCTGAGGATATGATACAGCGTCTTCTCCCCAGGGTTCATCAGATCATAGTCGAGCTGAACCGCCGTTACTGCGACCACGTATTCAACAAATACCCGGGGGATTGGGACAGGTGCGACAGGATGTCGATTCTTTCCCACGGCATGGTGAGGATGGCAAACCTCTCGGTCATAGGCTCTCACAAGGTAAACGGTGTGTCCGCCATGCACTCGGAGATATTAAAGGATGATGTGTTCTGCGACTTTTATCAGGATACCCCTGCAAAGTTTACTAACGTTACGAACGGAATAGCTTACAGGAGATGGCTATGTCAGTCAAACCCCGGGCTATGTAAGCTTTTGGATGAAACCATAGGACCAAAATACAGGACGGACGGTCAGGAGCTCTTGAAGTTCCTTGATTTCCAGGACGATGCGGCCGTGCTCCACAGGCTTTCAGAGGTGAAGAAGGAAAACAAAAAGCGTCTCGCCGAAAATCTAAAAAGGTTCAGGGGAGTGACGGTAGATCCCGAATCCATATTCGATGTACAGGTAAAAAGGCTCCATGAGTACAAAAGGCAGCTCTTAAATGCCATCCATATCATAGCCACATACCTCTACGTAAAGGACAATCCCGACAAGGAATTTGCCCCCCGTACCTTCCTCTTTGGAGCCAAGGCAGCACCCGGATATGATATGGCAAAGCGTATCATCCGTCTCATCGTCTCATTGGGAGAAGAAATAGAAAAAGACCCGAAGGTAAAGGACAAGCTCCGCGTGATATTCATGGAAAACTACAGCGTATCCATGGCTGAGGATGTGATGCCGGCGGCTGATATTTCCCAGCAGATATCCCTGGCGGGTAAGGAAGCGTCGGGCACGGGCAATATGAAGCTCATGATAAACGGGGCCATCACGATAGGCACGCTGGACGGTGCCAACAAGGAGATGGCTCAGGTATTGGAGCCGGGTGCCATCTATATATTCGGCATGAAGGAAAACGAGGCAAACCGCCTCTCCCAGAGCGGCTATGATCCCTATCACTATTATGAGGAAAATGAGATGCTCCGCCGTTCCGTGGATTTCCTCAAGCAACAGATAGGGGACTATGAATTTTCTGAAATGTTCAGATATCTTCTCATGGGTGAAAACTCGGCTCCTGATCCATATATGTGTCTGGCGGACTTCGTGGATTATTCGGCTGTACATGCGAAGATGATAGACGACATGAAAGACCTTAAGTCCTGGAGCCGCAAGTCTCTGCAGAATATAGCACATGCTTCGTATTTTACTGCAGACAAGGCCATAGAGACCTATGCAAAAGACATCTGGGACATCACTCCCATCAAGTAGGATGACCCGCCGGCAGCGGGCAATCGTCCATCCGCAAAATCCCTTCAGGGGGTTTGCGGATGGACGCACGAGGAAACAAAAATGGAACTCTTAAGCATCATCATAGCGGACGGAAAGAGGATAGGACAGAGGAGGGGAACCGTAAAAAAAAGAGATACCTTAAGGATGCGCCTCCTTATCCCTAGGGAAAGGGGGACTTTTGGGGCTTACCTGATGCTTAAAAATGATGATGCCGGGTTTTTTGACCGGTATGACATGGAATGGACCGGGTTTGAGCAAGATGATGACATCTACGAAATAAAGGTTCCCGTTGATAGTGTGGGCCTTTTTTGGTATTATTTTGAAATAGACGGATACAGGGGGAGGGAATTTTCCTACAAGGCAGGTTCCTCGGTGCAGTTTTCTCCTGAATACGCGTGGATGAATCCCCTGCAGCTTACGGTATATGAAAGGAAGTACGAGGTTCCTTCATTTTTGGAAGGCGGGATATTCTATCATGTGTTTGTAGACAGGTTCTATAAGGGAGACCTGAAGACAAGCTGGGAAAAGGACCCCGTCAAGTCCCACTATGGCAAAAAGTCCTATGGCGAGCATTACGACAATACGGAAGAAAGGAGCGTCATCATCCGTGACGACTGGGGAAATGAGCCCATCTGGACTTCCGACTTAAGGGGAGAGATTCTAAATAACGACTTTTTTGGTGGGAATCTTGACGGGGTAAGGAAAAAGCTTCCCTACCTGGAATCCTTGGGGGTGACCTGCATATACCTCTCCCCCATATTTGAGGCCTACTCCTCCCATAAATATGACACCGGAAATTACATGAAGATAGATGCCATGTTTGGTGATGAGGACGAGTTTGCAAGGCTTTGTTCCGAGGCCAAAGACAGAGGGATCAGCATCATACTGGATGGCGTGTTCAACCACACCGGGTCGGACAGCCTTTATTTTAATCAATATGGCACATATAGCTCCATAGGTGCGTTCCAGAGCTACCAGAGTCCATACAGGGGCTGGTTTCAGTTTAGGAACGATGGACTCTGGGAGAGCTGGTGGGGCATAATGACCCTTCCTTCCGTGAATAAGTCCGCAGAAGGTCTCAGGGAGCTTTTGTTTTCGAAAGACGGGGTCATAAGGAAATGGATTCGCCTTGGCGCATCGGGCTGGAGGCTGGATGTGGTGGATGAGCTTCCGGAGGATTTCCTAAAGGAACTGGTCAGTGCCGCCAAGGCAGAAAAAAAAGACGCAGTCATCCTGGGGGAGGTCTGGGAGGATGCCTCAAACAAGATAGCATATGGGTCAAGGAGGCATTATTTCCAGGGGGAGGAGCTGGATTCCTGCATGAACTACCCGTGGAAGGATGCCATTATTAAATATTTACGGGAATGTGATTCCCATTATTTCATAAAACAGGTGGAAGAAATCTGTGAAAATTATCCGCCTGAGGTATTGTCGTGTCTGATGAATCCCTTGGGCACGCATGATTCGGTAAGGATATTGACCGCCCTTGCAGGCGTCGAGACGGCTCACCTCTCGAGGGAGCAAAAGTCCAGGGTTTACCTCAATGAAGGCCAAAGAAGGTTTGGGGTAAGGCTGTTAAAGATGGCGGCCGTGCTGCAGATGACCTTGCCCGGGGTGCCTTGTATTTACTATGGCGATGAGGCAGAGTCCGAAGGGGCGAACGACCCCTTTAACAGGTGGTGCTACCCGTGGGGAAAAGAAAACGGGGGTCTTGTTTCCTGGTACAAAAACATCGGGAATTTCAGGAACAAGCATAGGGAAGTATTCGCGAAGGGACAGATGGTCATTCTCCATGAAGAATATGGGTGTGTGGCATATGCCCGTATCCACGGTGAAAAGGCCATAGTGATCATGGAAAACAGGTCTGACAGGAGATATCATTTTCAGGTGGATGAATCATGGGAGGATGCCCTCACACCGTTTTTCCATGCCAACAGTGAACAGATTACGCCCGCCCTCTTCCAAAAGACATATGGAAAGCTTTTGGATGTGAGTCTTGGCAAAGATTACGGGATACTTATCAGCGTGGGGGAATCTGCAAGGATAAGTGAGTGGGAGTTTTATAGTTGATCTTTGATAATGGAGGAAAAAACATGGCGGTGATGGAAGTTACGGATGATACCTTTGAGGAAGAGGTACTGAAATCTGATGTGCCTGTCTTGGTCGACATATGGGCCACATGGTGTGGGCCATGCAAGATGCTATCTCCCATAGTGGACGAGGTAGCAGATGAGGAAAAAGGCATAAAGGTCGTAAAGGTTGATGCTGACAGTAATGAAGAGATTTGCTCCAAATACGGGGTGCGTTCCATTCCCACGCTTTTGTTCATAAAGAACGGTGAGGTGGTTAACCAGTCTGTGGGGGCCATTCCCAAGGAGGCCGTACAGGAGCTTATCAAATCATGATTTATGATATTGCGATAGTAGGTGCGGGCACGGGAGGCCTTACGGCTGCCATCTATGGAAGAAGGTCCGGAAAGACAGTTATCGTGATGGAATCTTCTGCCTATGGGGGAAAGATTGTAAACGCCTCGGAGATAAAAAATTATCCGGGACTGCCCGGCATATCGGGATTTGACTATGCAAAGGGCGTCTATGACCAGGCAAAGGAATTGGGAGCGGACATAGTCTTTGATGTGGTACAGGGCGTAAGGATAGACTCCGGGGGGATAAAGGAACTGATCGGAAATAAAGACACGGTCAGAGCCAAGACCCTGATAATAGCAACGGGCGCTTCATCAAAAAAACTTAAGATACCAAGGGAGGAGGAGCTCACCGGAAAGGGAGTGTCCTACTGCGCTTATTGCGATGGTATGTTCTACAGGAAAAAGAATGTAGCCGTTATAGGCGGGGGAGATATGGCGCTGGATGATGCCCTCTATCTATCCCAGATGTGCGCTAAGGTCTATCTGGTACATAGGAGAGATGAATTTACCGGATCTTTGGAGACATTAAGGCAGCTTAAAGAAAAAGAAAACCTTGAGATACTTACCCAAAGTGTCGTAAAGGAACTTACAGGCAAAGACGGTGTGGATGGTATAGTGATACAAAATACATTCACAAAGGAACAAAAAAGCCTTTCCGTGGATGGGGTATTCATAGCCGTGGGAAATTCACCGTCAAACGATGTTTTCGGGGAATTATTGGATCTTGATGAGAAGGGATACGTCATCACCGGGGAGGATATGTCCACGGGAAGGTATGAGGGGATATACGCAGCCGGGGACTGCAGGCAAAAGACGGTGCGCCAGCTCGTTACCGCGGCCTCTGACGGGGCGATAGCCGCCCTCACGGCTGTTTCGTATCTTAACAGGAGGGATTGATATGGGTTTTTATGATTATTCCGTAAAAGATCAAAAGGGAAACGATGTTTCATTGTCAGAATACAAGGGAAAGGTCCTGCTCATAGTCAATACGGCGACAGGGTGCGGCTTTACCCCCCAGTACGAAGGACTCGAAACCATGTACAGGAAGTACAGGGAAAAGGGTTTCGAGATCCTGGATTTTCCCTGCAATCAGTTCGGGAACCAGGCTCCCGGTACCGATGATGAGATTACGGAGTTTTGTACCCTTAAATACGACACGACATTCCCAAGGTTCAAGAAAATAGAAGTAAACGGTGATAACGAAGATCCTCTTTACACCTATCTAAAGAGTCAAAAGAAGGGTACTTTAGGGACTAAAATAAAATGGAACTTCACTAAGTTTCTCGTGGACAGGGAGGGGAATGTGGCAGAGAGGTTTGGACCTACCACTGAGCCGTCCAAGATAGAAGGAAAGCTCGAAAAATATCTATAGGTTTCAGACAGCCTCGAGGGGGTGAACACTGTGGGTTTGGTGAATGTATTAAGCCAGGTAAATGAAAATGCGGTTCTGTTTAAGGTATCGGTCATGGATGATACCATTGTTAGCGCCGTCCATATTTCCCCGGAATACGTGGAAATGGTCGAAGATAACATGGAAAACGTAAAGAAAGTCTTCAAGGAAAAGGGATTCCTTGAATTCATCCATCCGGAGGACAGGCCCATAGTTAGAAATATGCTTCGCAGCCAGATATCCGATGACAATACCCACGTCATATCGGTGCGGATGAGGAAGGTGGACGGATCTTCCGTGTGGACAGACATACATTTTTCGTTCCTGGAGGAGGACGGTGAGCCCTATCTTTATACCACGTTCACGGATGTATCCCTGTCTCGCCGGCACCGGGAAAACCTCCGCAGCATCTATACCACCTTAGGCTCCAGGTTTTTCCGCGAGGGAGAGCATACCCTGGGGCTTTTCAGGGTGAATCTTTCCAGGGATGAGATAGAAATAGCCCAGGGGAGGGACATATTTGATACAGATTCTAAGGAATATTCATATACGGAAGCACTGAAAAAGCGTTGCGAAAATTATCCCGTAAAAAAAGAAAAAAAAGAAATCCTTTCATCTTTAAGCAGGGATGCCCTGATCCACGAATATTCATCAGGGGAAAGGGTCATCGAAAAGACCTTTTACTGCAGGAGACAAAGCGGCAGGATGTGCTTTTCATCATATACGGTGAAGATGACGCGTCATCCCGTCACGGGGGACATCATAGCCTTCATAGTGGAGGATGAGAAAAACGAGGATAAGGTCAGGCGAACCCTCATAGAAAAGACCTTAGCCAAGCAGTTTGACGCGGTGAGCTACCTCGTGGACGGAAGGTACGGCGTGGTCATAGGCGAGCGCTCCGATATAGGTGAGGTAAATATTTTTCCCATTACCAGGCAGGGGGATTTCGAAAGGTATGTGGAAGACCAGGTGCTTCCCGTAATAAGCGGGGGAAAGGAACAAAAAGATGCTGTAAAGAACGCGCTGGCCTTAAATACCATAGAGAGGGCACTGGAAAAGGACGAGCCCTATGTGGTGAACCTGGTATGCGATTTCAATGGGCAGATAGCGTACAAGAGATTTGATTTCTATACGGTAGATCCTGAGGCAAAGTTCTACATCATACTAAAGAGCGATACTACATCCATTCATGAGACCCAGGTAGAGAGAAATACAAAGCTGAGGGAGGCGCTGGAGATAGCCCACAGGGCCAGTGAATCAAAGACAGCCTTCCTTTCCAGCATGAGCCATGAAATAAGGACTCCCATAAATGCCATAATAGGCCTTGATTCCATAGCCCTTAGGGAGGAAGGGATACCTCCGAGGGTGAAGGAATATCTCGACAAGATCGGTGTCAGTGCCAGACATTTGCTTTCATTGATAAACGATATCCTGGATATGAGCCGCATCGAGTCAGGAAGGATGGTTCTTAGGAATGAGGAGTTTTCATTCCCCAATTTTACCGAGGAGGTAAACGTTCTTATCTACAGCCAGTGTGAGGAAAAGGGTCTTGATTATGAGTGCGAGATAAAAGGGGCGGTGGACGAAAACTACATCGGGGATGTACTTAAATTAAAGCAGGTGATGATAAACATTCTTGGAAATGCCGTCAAATTCACCCCATCTCCCGGCAAGGTGGAGTTTATCATAGAACAGATATCACAGATAAAAGACCAGGCCACGCTGCGGTTCATAGTGCGTGATACGGGTCTTGGCATGGACAAAAACTATATCCCGCATATTTTCGATGTATTTTCCCAGGAAGGCTCCCTGAAGGATAATTCATACGGGGGGTCGGGATTGGGGCTTGCCCTTACAAAAAATATCGTGGACATGATGGGCGGAAAGATCTACGTATGGTCCGAAAAAGGGGAGGGTTCCGTATTTACCGTGGAGATACCCTTAAAGACCGCGGATAAGGCCTATATCACGGACGAAATAAAATCCCTTAATCCCCAGGATCTCAAAGTCCTTATAGTAGACGATGATTCCCTGGCCTTAGACCATACGATGGTGGTTCTGGAGGAGATGGGTATATACTGCGACTCTTCCACGGGGGGAGAGGCCGCGCTGGAAATGCTGAAAATAGCCATGACCAGGCATGAGATGTATGACCTTATACTCATAGACCAGGGACTGGAACAGGTAAGCGGGATAGAACTTACCCGCAGGATCAAAGATCAGATAAAAGACGATGATCCGGTCATCCTCCTTACAGCCTACAGCTGGACGAACATAGAGGATAAGGCCAGAGAAGCGGGGGTCGATTCCTTCCTCAACAAGCCCCTTTTTGCGTCGGGAGTCCTAAGCGAATACCAGCAGGTGCTTAAGGACAGGGCAAGGACAGATTCAGGGGAAGGGGAGATAAAATCTCTGGAGGGAAAGAAGGTACTTCTTGCCGAGGATGCCCCGATAAACGCCCAGATCATGGTAGAGATTCTGTCTCAGGAAGGCGTAGAGGCAGATCACAAAGAAGATGGTAAGCAGGCTTTAAACGCCTTCGAAGAGAGTCTCCCCGGAACCTACGATGCCATACTCATGGATGTTAGGATGCCTGTCATGAATGGTTTGGAAGCCACGGAGAGGATAAGGGAATCCAAGCACCCCGATGCAAAGGATATCCCCGTTATTGCCATGACGGCAAATGCCTTTGACGAGGATGTGCAAAAATCCCTTGAGGCCGGCATGAACGCCCACCTCTCAAAACCCGTGGAGCCTGACAAGCTGTTTGCAACGCTTCGTGAGCTGTTATCGTAGGAGGTCTTTTGGGATATGAATGAAATACAGAAAAACCAACTGGATGAGCTGTTCGATTCTTTTTCAATTTTTGCCGAAGACAGGTATGTATTTGTATATGGCAAAGACGCCCATATGTGGAGGTTTTCTGCCATGGCGATGACGCTTTTTGACCTTCCTTCCGAATACATTCCCGAGGGGACTTTCGACATATTAAAGTACATACATCCCGATGACTTCAACAGATACCATGAGCTTTCCGTAAGGCTCCTCGCAAACGAGGCCGTATCCTATGACGCAACGTTCAGGTTCAGGATTTACGATGGAAGCTATGTACCTATAAAGCATGTGGGACAGAGCCTGCATGATTCCGAAGGCAATGTGACTTTCATAGCCGGCATGGGGATAAATGAGGAAAAGGTAGAGTACCATGATTCGGTGACGGTCTTAAGGAACGCGAACGGTTTTTTTGCGGATCTTTGCTCCCATATAGAGCAAAAAAGACCCAGGACACTGCTGATGGTAGGCTTTTCGAAGCTTTCCTTCTTTAATGAGACCTATGGCTATTCATATGGTAACAGGCTCTTGCAGGAGGTATCTTGGCTCATACAGGAAAGCGCCGGTATGGACGGCAATGTGTACAGGATGGATGATTCGAAATTCATCATCATGAGCGCTTCCATGTCAGAGGATGATATGGAGGAGGCCTATGAGACCATTCGCAGAAAAATGGCCCACGGAGTCAGAGTGGATGAGATGAGGCATTCTTTGCGGGCAAATGGGGCCTTGGTGTCTGTGGATGATTTCAGGGCGAATGAACATGTGGTGTTTTCCGCCCTTTCCTTTGCGTATGATGAGTCAAAAAAACACCGTCACGGAGACCTTGTCAAATACGAGGGAGCAACCTACGAGGAGGACGGGGACACATTGGAGGTTGCCTCGCTCATCAGGCAGTGCGCGGCAAAGGATTTCGAAGGATTTTTCCTAAAGTACCAGCCGGTCGTATTAGCCTCCGAAAAGAAGGTCATAGGTGCGGAGGCTCTGATAAGGTGGAAGGACGATGATCATGGTGAGGTTCTTCCGGGACAGTTTCTTCCCATATTAGAGCATGACTACGTCTTTGAAGAAATGGGAAACTGGATCCTTACCAGAGCAGCAACGGATGCAAAGCAATTCGTGGATGAGTCACCGGATTTTCTGCTTTATGTGAATATTCCGGCGGTTCAGATAAGGAATGAATATTTTACTGAAAATGTAGTAAGGTCCTGTGAAAGGGCAGGATTCCCATTGAAGAACCTTTGCCTTGAGATTTCGGGTGACTGTCTGGAGCTTTCCCCCGGGAACCTCATGCAGGCAATTACGGAATTAAAGAACGAGGGGGCACACTTTGTCATTGATGATTTTGGAGAAGACTTCCTTCCCTTGTCTTTGATCCGTAAAATGAAAATAGAACTGGTAAAGCTTGACAGGCGCTTGGTTTCAGAATCAGGTACCGGGGAGATGAAGGCGTTCATTGACCTGGCCCAGGACAGTGGGGCTAAGGTATGTTTAAAAGGGATTGAGACCAAGGAAGCATTAAAAGCCTTTGAGAAAGCAGAATACGCTCAGGGTTTTTACTTTGGCAAGCCCATGGAAAAAGACGAAATAAGGCTGTATGACGTTTTTAATTAAGGAGGGGTAATCATGGTGATAAAGGTTGGAATCAATGGATTTGGACGTATAGGGCGCGTGATAATGAGGATACTGGAATCCAGGGACACCGACATAGAGGTCTGTGGGATCAATGTCAGGAATGCTGACATAAAGCGCATGGCCTACATGATGGAGTATGATTCGGTATTTGGGCGCTTCAAAGGAAAGGTCAGGGCTACGGATTCTGAGCTTGTGATAAATGGCAAAAAGATAAAGGTATTTAACGAATCAGACCCTTCCAAAATAGACTGGGCGTCCTGCGGAGCCGAGTATATCATAGAGTCCACCGGGGCATTCCGTACCATAGAAGAGTGCAAAAAGCACCTTAATGGAGGGGCGAAGAAGGTCATACTGACGGCACCCGGAAAGGACGAGGATTTCCCAACCTTCGTATATGGCGTAAACCAAAAGACCTACGATCCGTCCATGACCGTTATATCAAACGCCTCCTGTACCACTAACTGCCTGGCTCCCCTGACGAAGGTTATAAACGATGGCATAGGAATAGAGCGCGCGTTCATGTCCACCATCCATGCGTCCACCTCCAAACAAAAGCCGGTAGATTCCAACGGGGGAAGGGACTGGCGCACAGGTCGCTCGGTATTCAACAATATCATTCCCTCCACTACGGGGGCTGCCAAGGCGGTGGGAAAGGTTCTGCCTGAGATGAATGGGAAGATGACGGGGATGAGTTTCCGCGTGCCTACCAATGATGTATCCGTCATAGACCTTACGGCGGTTCTCTCCAGGAAAACATCCTATGAGGAGATATGCGACCTGGTGGAGGAAGCATCGGAGACCACCTTCAGGAATATCATCGAATATAATGAAGACGAAATAGTATCGGGAGATATCAGGGGTTCGTATGCCACCTGCGTCTTTGACGTAAAGGCGGGAATAATGCTCGATGATACATTCGTAAAACTCATCGCCTGGTATGACAATGAATGGGGTTATTCCAATCAGTGCATAGACATGCTGATTCATGCCGCAAGGACGGATGAAAAGGAAAAAGGCAGGAAGACAAAGGTGAAAGATCTGCCGGGGAAGGGTTCAAAGAAAGAAGAAAACATAAAAGAAAAGTAGGAGGATAAAAAGTGAAAAAATTCCTTGAAGAATTTAAAGAATTCGCCATTAACGGGAATGTCCTTGATATGGCGATAGGTGTGGTAATAGGTGCCGCATTCAAGGCCATAGTGGACTCTTTGGTGGAAGATATCATAAGTCCTTTCATAGGCCTCATAGCGAACAAAAATCTCAGCGCCAATGTGGCCGTGATAGGAGGGGTCGAGGTGAAGTACGGCTCTTTTATATCGGCCGTCATTAATTTCCTTATTGTGGCTTTGGTTCTTTTCATGGTAGTGAAGGCCATCAACAAGACCAAGGAGATCGCAAAGAGAAATAAGGAACAGGCTCCACCGGATCCTACGGAGAAAGAATGCCCCTACTGTAAGAACACGATTCCCGTGGCCGCTACACGCTGCGGGTTCTGCACTTCTAAATTGGAAGGATTTAAGGGGTAAGTGTTGCTATAAAACCAATCTATAAAAACCGACAAAAAATAAGTTCTTTACTTAAGAAAAAAAATATATTAAAATGTTATGGAACGGGTGATACTGTTGACAATATTTTTTTTCGGAGGTAGGAATAATGTCAGATATAAAAAACTCATCGCTTGAACTAATAGGGAATACTCCCATACTCAGATTGGACAGGTATGGGAAGGAAAGGGGAGCCAGGGCAAATATATTAGCCAAGCTCGAATACTTAAATCCCGCGGGTTCCGTGAAGGACAGGATTGCCCTGGCCATGATAGAAGATGCTGAAGAAAAGGGGATACTAAAGCCCGGAGACACCATCATAGAGCCCACATCAGGAAACACGGGGATAGGCTTAGCCGCGGTAGGGGCGGCCAAGGGCTACCATGTAATACTGACGCTTCCCGACACCATGAGCATAGAGAGAAGAAACCTCCTAAAGGCCTATGGGGCAGACCTGGTTCTCACGGAAGGCGCCAAGGGCATGAAGGGAGCCATCGAGAAGGCAGATGAGCTTAAAGAAAAAACCGAAGGTGCCATCATACTGGGGCAGTTCGAAAATCCTGCAAATCCTGCCATACATGAAAAGACCACAGGTCCCGAGATCTGGGATCAGACGGATGGAAACGTGGACATATTCATATCCGGTGTAGGCACAGGCGGGACACTCACGGGGGCCGGGAGATACCTTAAGGAAAAAAATCCGTCCGTGAAGGTCATAGCCGTGGAGCCTGCGGGATCCCCCGTTCTTTCCAAAGGGAAGGCGGGAGCCCATAAGATACAGGGAATAGGTGCGGGATTCGTGCCGGAGACATTGGACAGGTCGGTATATGACGAGGTTCTTCCGATAGAAAATGACGATGCCTTCGAGGAAGGAAGGATTTTCGCAAGGTCTGAAGGGATATTGGTCGGAATCTCATCGGGGGCGGCACTTAAGGCAGCCCTCATACTGGCGGCCCGTCCGGAAAATGAAGGAAAGAATATAGTAGCCATCCTTCCTGATTCGGGGGATAGGTACCTTTCCACGCCACTTTTCAACTGATAAAAAAAGTATCAGGAACTTTTTAAGCACCCGGTGAGGATACGACCGTAAGGTTGTGTTTTTATCGGGTGCTTTCATATCTTGCGATATCGTCCGCCGGGGGCGGACTTGAATTGCTGTAGGAAGTACACAGGGGGTGATAAATATGGCGGATTACGATAGAAAGCTTCCCATAGGAATGCAGGATTTTGAGGATATCCGAAGAGAAGGGTATCTGTATGTTGATAAAACAGAATATATATACAAATTGGTAAATAGTGGCAAACCATTTTTTTTAAGCAGACCCAGGCGATTCGGAAAAAGCCTGTTTCTGTCTACCCTTCGTGCGTATTTCGAGGGGAAAAAGGAGCTGTTTTCAGGTTTAAAGATCGAGAAGCCGGAAAACGAAAAAAATGATCCATGGCAGGAATATCCTGTTTTTTATTTTGATTTCAACAAGAAGAATTTCAGGGAAAAGACTGCTTTCGAGGAGGTGCTTGAGTCGCATCTTACAGACTGGGAGCAAATCTACGGTGATGAATTCGGGGACAAACCCATAGAGGAACGTTTTCAGCGCCTGATAGAAAAAGCTCATAAGCAAACCGGGAAGAATGTCGTGGTTCTTGTGGACGAGTATGACAAAGCTCTTTTGGAGACATCAGATGCCGCTCATACAGAGCATAACAGAGCGGTCTTTAAGGGTTTTTTCAGCACTTTAAAAAGCTATGACAGATATCTTAAGTTTGTATTTATCACAGGAGTTACAAAATTCAGCAAGGTGAGCATATTCAGTGATCTTAACCATCTTAAAGATATTTCGCTATTACCTGACTATTCAGCCATATGCGGCATTACGGAGGATGAGATAAGGAAAAACTTCACTCCGGAGATTCATGACTTTGCAGGGGCAGAAGGAACGGATGATAAAACCTGTCTTGAGAAGTTGAAGGAGATGTATGACGGTTATCACTTTAGCCGTGATTGCGATGGCGTATACAATCCTTTCAGCCTTTTAAATGCTCTTTCAGACAAGACCTTTAATGCTTATTGGTTTTCCACCGGCACCCCTACATTTCTGATAGAAAAGCTTAAAGAGTCGGATTTTGATCCGAAGGTTATTACGGAGGGGGAGCTTTATGCGGACGAGGCCTCCATCACAGACTACCGGTATGATAATGCAGATCCTGTGCCTTTGTTTTATCAGACAGGATATCTGACGATAAAAGGTTATGATAAAAAGTACAGGAGCTATCTGCTGGGTTATCCGAACGACGAGGTGAAATACGGGTTTTTAGAGAGCTTATCACCCATGCTTTTACAGGATGAAAAGAAGGCTAATCCGCTGGATATCAGATCCTTTGGCAGGGATATAGACGCCGGGAATACAGAAAGTTTTATGAATCGCTTCAGGGCTCTTTTTGCGAGGCTCCCATACCCTGATGACGAAAGGATAGTGGAGCGTAATTTTCAGAATGTGATATATATAGTCTTTATGCTTCTGGGGCAATACGCCGTGACAGAGCTTCATTCCTCAAAGGGGAGGGCAGACTGTATCGTGGAGACGGATGATTTTGTCTATATTTTTGAGTTTAAGAGAGATAAAAGCGCAGATTGCGCCCTGCGGCAGATAGAAGATTTGGGCTATGCAATCTCTTATGAGGCAGACCCGCGTACATTGATAAAGGTAGGAGTAAATTTCAGCACCAAAGACGGTACCATAGACGACTGGAAAATGAAGGCGACAAACTGATCGGGCATGGTGCCGGTTTCGGCATTTATGTTTACGAGGTTCCCTTTAAGGAAGATTTTTTATTCATCATTATGTATCATACTGTTAGGGAGCAGGGGGTGCTATTTTTCCCCGACATAAGGATAATACTTTCAGCTCATGGAGCGATGTGGTGAAGCAATATCCGGCGATGTGGGTTTTCATTCAAGGATGGCACTTCAAAATACATCACCTGTTGCCCTGTTTCGGATATGAAGAAGGGAACACTAAAGAAAAACATTGACTTTTGTCCGCCCTTGTGTTATACTCATAATAGAACATGTAAAACATAAGGAGGAGCGGATATGAACATACAGAAATTCACGCAAAAATCAATAGAAGCCATCAATGATGTCGAGAAGATCACGTATGAGTATGGGAATCAGCAGATGCAGCCGGAACATCTGCTCATGGCGCTTTTGGACCAAGATGACGGGCTGATTCCTAAATTGATCGAGAAGATGGAGATAAACCTTGAGCATTTTTCGGAAAATGTCGAATCAAGGATCCAATCCCTTCCGAAGGTACAGGGAGGTCAGGTATATGTCGGAAATGACTTAAATAAGATTCTTATCACGGCTGAAGATGAGGCGAAGGCCATGGGGGATGAGTACGTTTCCGTGGAACACTTGTTTTTGTCCATGATAAAGAGTCCCGGACGCACCGTTAAGGAACTTTTTAAGGAATATGGGATTACGAGGGATAGGTTCCTTAAGGTATTGTCCGAAGTGAGGGGGAATGTAAGGGTGACCACCGACAATCCCGAGGCCACCTATGACACCCTGGAAAAGTATGGCTATGACATGGTCGAACGCGCCCGCCGGAAGGAGGCAGATCCTGTCATTGGGAGGGATACGGAGATAAGGAACGTGGTGCGCATCCTTTCCAGAAAAACCAAGAACAATCCCGTTCTCATAGGAGAGCCCGGGGTAGGAAAGACCGCGGTAGTGGAAGGGCTTTCCCAAAGGATAGCGGCGGGCGATGTTCCCGAGGAATTAAAGGACAAAAAGCTTTTCGCCCTGGAGATGGGTTCACTTGTGGCGGGAGCCAAGTACAGGGGGGAATTCGAGGAACGCTTAAAGGCCGTGCTGGATGAGGTAAAGGCCTCGGACGGAAATATCATCCTTTTCATTGACGAGCTCCACACCATAGTGGGTGCGGGAAAGACGGACGGGGCACTTGATGCCGGTAATATGTTAAAGCCCATGCTGGCCAGGGGGCAGCTCCACTGCATAGGGGCTACCACTCTGGACGAATACAGGCAGTATATAGAAAAGGATGCCGCCCTGGAAAGGAGGTTTCAGCCCGTACAGGTGGATGAGCCAAGCGTGGAGGATGCCATTTCCATATTAAGGGGTCTAAAGGAGCGCTACGAGGTTTTTCATGGGGTAAAGATTTCGGACTCTGCTTTGGTTTCGGCAGCGGTACTATCCGACAGGTATATATCGGAGAGGTTTCTTCCCGACAAGGCCATAGACTTGGTGGATGAGGCCTGCGCCATGATAAAAACAGAGCTTAATTCCCTTCCCGCGGAGTTGGACGAGAAGCAGAGAAAGATAATGCAGCTGGAAATAGAAGAGGCTGCGTTGAAAAAAGAAGAAGACAACCTAAGCAGGCAAAGACTTAAAGAGCTTCAAAAGGAGCTTTCGGAAATAAGGGAGGATTTTCAGAACCAAAAAGCCGCCTGGGACAATGAAAAGAAGGGCGTGGAGGAGCTAAGGAAGATAAGGGAGAAGATCGAGGAGGTAAACAAGCAGATAGGAATAGCGAAGCAAAATTATGACCTGGAAAAGGCCGCCGAACTGCAATACGGAACCCTGCCCGCCCTCCGGAATGAACTGGAACAAAAAGAATCCGGGATACATGGCAAAGAAAATTCCAAGGTCCATGAAAACGTGACTTCCGATGACATTTCAAAGATAGTCTCGAAGTGGACGGGGATACCTGTTTCCAAATTAAATGAGGGCGAAAAACAAAAGATTCTTCACCTCGATGAGGAACTAAAAAAACGGGTTCATGGACAAGATGAGGCCGTGGAGCTGGTCACGGAATCCATCATCCGTTCCAAGGCAGGGATAAAAGACCCCGGAAAACCCATAGGATCATTTTTATTCTTAGGACCTACCGGCGTAGGCAAGACAGAGCTTGCAAAGACCTTGGCATACAATCTTTTCGATGACGAGAACAATATCGTAAGGATAGACATGACGGAGTACATGGAAAAATTCTCCGTGTCCCGCCTGATAGGGGCGCCTCCGGGATATGTGGGCTACGAGGAAGGAGGGCAGCTGACGGAGGCAGTTAGGAGAAAGCCCTATTCGGTGGTGCTGTTCGATGAGGTGGAAAAGGCCCATCCCGATGTGTTTAATGTCCTGCTTCAGATACTTGATGATGGGAGGATTACGGATTCTTTGGGAAAGACCGTGGATTTCAAGAACACTATTTTGATATTAACGTCAAACCTTGGCTCGCATGAACTATTGACATCCATAGAGGAAAATGGCAGGATTACTAACGAGGCAAAAGAAGAAGTGATGGAAGAGCTAAGGGGGAGTTTTCGTCCGGAATTCCTAAACAGGCTGGATGAGATCATAATGTTCTCCCCGCTTTCCAAGGAGACCATAAGGAGCATTATAGACCTTATTATTTCGGATATGAATAAGCGGCTTTCCGACAGGCAGATCAGGGTATCTTTGTCCGAAAAAGCAAAGGACTTTACGGCGGAGGCAGGATATGACCCCGTATATGGCGCCCGCCCCTTAAAAAGATATATCCAAAAGCATATAGAAACATTGAGCGCAAGGCTTATTCTGGAAGGAAACATATCTGAAGGGGATGAAATATACATAGATGTGGAGAATGGGGAATTGAGAGCCAATAGGAGGTGAAGCGGGAATTTTTCTCATTTATTCCATTTAGGTTATAAAACCCGTCCGATTTAGATATTTCACTTTTGTATTTCTTTGTACTATAATCTTCATTAGTGGTTGACAAGTGTTCATAGAGCTACATTTATTTAGGAGGTTACACTATGAAGGTATTGGGTATTTCGGCCGGTACAAGGAATGGCAGCAATGATGCGATGTGCAAGGAAGCCCTGATGGGAGCAAAAGAGTTAGGGGCCGAGATTGAGTTCATCAATGTATGGGATCTTGACCTAAAACACTGTACGGGGTGTGTCGCCTGCGTGAAGAGCTTAATGAGTGGGCGCGGTGGGGCATGTGTCCTAAAGGATGATTTCGAATGGTTAAGGGGAGAGATGTTTGATGCGGACGGGATAGTATTTGCGGGACCCATCTTTGAGTCGGGATGTGCGGGAATCTTCCACACGATAGTGGACAGGTTTGGTCCCAGGAACGACAAGGCCATGAACATCATAGGCAGCCAGATAGCCAAGGAAAATGGCGGCAAGGTTCCTGACCAGAGGATCATGAAGGACAAGGTCATTTCCTTCATGTCGATAGGCGGCTCCGACTGGGCTACCCGCGCACAGTGCGATTCAGCGATGCTGGCGATGACTCCGGCCTGGAAGGTGATAGACAATGAGATATTCATGTGGTCAAAGTGCATCGTAATGGAGGATGAAAAGGTAGCCAGGGCGCATCAGATAGGAATAAACATCGCAGAGGCCGCAAGGGACATAGAAAAGGCACAGTACCGGGGAGATCCCGGGGTTTGTCCGCACTGTCACGGTAGGGAGTTCTACCTGTCGGATGATGCAGACAAATGCATCTGTACTCTCTGCGGTCTGGAGGGAAAGATCGAGGTAAAGGATGGAAAAGTCACATTTACCTTCAGACCCGAGGATGAGCACAAGGCCCATGACATAGTGTCAGGGAAGTTCCTGCATGTGGACGATATAAGGAATAATGAGGGTAAGCTTGATGAATACAGAAAGTCTGATGAATTCAAAAAAAGAAAGAAAATGTACATAGAGTTCATCGAGGCTACCAGACCGGAAAAGGCTTCATGATGCGGCTTAGCAACTGTAAAAAAAGCACATAAAAAATGCTATGTTTTAAGGAGGATAAAAACTATGGCCAGAGGTCTTTCGGAAGAGATTGCAGAGGAAAAAAATGACATAAACCTGATGTCCAGTAATTTTGGATTGAAGGGGTGGTGCGTCATCATTATTTCGTTCCTTTGTATTGTATTGGATTCATCGCTTATCAACGATTCATTGAATGTAACCATCCCGGCCTTTGCGGAAATAAAGGGATGGAACATAAACTTACTCTACATGTTTTCCACGGTGTCAGCGTGGATAGCCGTAGCCGGAGGTATCATGTGGGGCGTGATATCCAGCAAGATAAACGTCCGTTTCTCATGGGCAGCTTCCCTTTTGATCACGGGCTTTGCCTGTTTGCTATGGGGAAATGCCCAGAACCCCGGGGTATACATGTTCTGCCTTTCGGTGGCAGCCGTAGGCGGCATGGGTTTTGCCTATATAGCAAACCTTAACGTAATATCAAACTGGTTCCCCCGCAAGAAGGGTATCGCAATGGGCTGGGTTACCATAGGTTTCCCACTGTCAGCCGCTGTTACCGCAAGTTTCGTGGGAATGCTTCTTGGCACGGGGGGACTTCAGAGGGTTTATATGGTATACGCAATAGCCTCGTTCGTGTTATTTGCAATAGTGGCCCTTTTCATCAGGGACTATCCTGAGCAGATGGGGGCATATCCTGACAACAACAAAAAATTCGAGAAGAAAGAGGCCCAAAAAGAGCTTGAGGAAGGTCTTGAATATATGAGGACATCCCCTTGGACTCCGGGGAAGCTTCTTAAGACGGGGCGTACGTGGAAGATAGTATTCTCGCTGGGAGTGATGGAGCTTTTGTCGCTGGGAATCATGACAAACTTCGTTCCCAGGTACATGGAGGCAGGCTATGAAATGCCCCAGATCCTGGGGATGCTGGGAGTAGCCGGTATCGTAGCGATGTTCGGATCTATAGGGTGTGGTCTTCTGGATGCTTCGATGGGACCAAAGAGGGCCATCATCATCACTTTGATAGTGGCCATATGCTCGATAATCCTAAACCTTATTCCCACGGACATCACCAGGTACCTGTCCCTTCCTTTCCTGGGAGTCATGCTGGGAGGTGCCGCAAACTATCTGGTGTCCATAGCGAACACTATTTGGGGCAGGTTTGACTTCCCCATGGCATACAAGGTGCTAAAGCCCATGGTTGCGGCCATAGGAGCCCTCGGGGTGGCCATAGTGGGAATCATAGGAAATACCTTCTCATATGCTGTGGCATACGGGGTGCTCGCAGTATTGGCGGTAGTGGCAGTGATAGTGGTATTTACGCTTGACGACAGCCTGCTGGGAAGAAATTAAATGGTTTTTTAACCATATCCCGCCTGCGGGATTTACAAAGTCATGAAATTCAGATCATCATTAGTGTGACCCTTTTTGTAGGAAACGCATGTTATGTGCGTTTCCTACAGTGTTTGCGAGCCCTGGAGCCTTGTTTCCAGGAAGTTCATAAGCTGTGTGGAGTGTTTGCTTAGCTCTCCCCGCCATGAAAATATCAGGGTGTGCGTTCCCATTGCGTCCACGGTGGGGAAGAATTTGAGGGAATCCGACTTGCTGAAAAAAATGTCGTAGCCTATGGTGATTCCGTCTGAATGGATGAGGGCTGCCTCCATGGACTTCATGTTGGGAAAGTAGCGTATTTTTTTCGGGGTAAAGCCCTTCTCCCTGCAGTGATTCATGATGGAGCGCTTGGCTTCATCGGAATAGGAGTTTTCGAATATCAGGAAAGTTTCATCGCAAAGCTCCGAAAAGTCCAGGGAATCTCGCCAAAAAAAATGGTTTCTGTCGGACACTATGATGTAGAGCGAAAGCTCTTTAAGGAGCTTTACGTGGTATTCATTTTGTTCTTTCTCGGATTCTGTGTTAAGGTTTATGATAAGGTCAAGGTCGCGGTTTTTAAGCTTTGCCTTTAGCTCGGTAAATCCAAAGATCTCATAGGATAGCTCTATCTCGGGGTGGGAATCCTGGTATTCTTCCAGGAATGGAGATACGGTGTCTATCACTCCGCCGAATTCCAAAAGTCCTATCCTTATCTTGGGGATGTCCGTCCCATTTAGCCTTCGGGCCGTGATCAAGGCATCCTGGGTTTCGTCTCGCAGCCGTGCCCATACATCGTAAAGGACGGCTCCACCGTCCGTTAATTCCACGTGCTTGGTGGATCTGTCAAAGAGCTTTACGCCTATTTCCTTCTCAAAGTTCCTTATGCATTTGCTTAGGGCAGGCTGGGATATGTAGAGCTCTTCCGCCGCACGCGAAAAGTTCAGGGTCTCGGCTACCTTCAGGAAGAAGTCTACGCTTCGAAAGTCAAAATTGTTCATGATGGTGATCCTTGCATGCGTAAAATGTTAAACATGATATATTATATCATAATTATAACCAAATTGGAATAAATATTTTTGTATTTTTTATTGTACTTTTTTGAGGTGATATTATATACTTATAGGAAACGAACAAAATGTTTGTGTTTTACCATACTATCTAAAAAGGGAGGTCTTGTTTTATGAAAGCTGGAGTTATTTACGGTAAGGGTGATCTGAGGATTGAAGAGAAGCCAAAGCCTGTGGCAGGGCCGGGTCAGATGGTCGTAGAGATAAAATATGTGGGCATCTGTGGGACTGACATGGAGTTTTTCAGGGATGGAGGGTTCCCACCCTTTATGAAGGTACCCCTTACACTGGGGCATGAGAACTGCGGAACCGTGGTAGAGGTAGGAGAGGGAGTAGAAAGGTTTAAGGTAGGAGACCGTGTGCTCTGCGGACCGCCTTCACACTGTGCGGAGGACTGCTCCCCTTGTAAGGAAGGGCGCACGAACATCTGTATCCATGGGTTCCCAAGGACTGCGGGCTTAGGGCAGCTGGACGGTGGATATGCCCCCTACCTTCTTGTAAATGACGTAGAGCACACCATGATAGTTCCTGTTCCGGACGATGTGGACTTTAAGGATGCCGTGCTTTTCGATGTTATCTGCGTGGCCCTTCACGGTGTGAGGATTTCTAATTTCAAATTCGGTGATGATGTCGTGGTCTCAGGCACAGGTCCCATAGGTCTTTCCGCCATACAGATATTGAAGGCGGCCGGAGCAAACAGGGTCATAGCCCTTGGAACCACTTCATCAAAGGAGCCCCTCATAAAATCCTATGGGGCAGATTATTTTATTAATTCAAAAGAGTGTGAGAACCTGGGGGATGAGATAAAGAAGATCTTAGGTTCGGACGTGGGAGCCGATGTGGTATATGAGTGTGCGGGAAACATGACTTCCATGGCAAACTGTGTCTACGAATGTGTAAAACCGGGCGGTCAGGTGGCAGTGGTGGGAACCATCCAGCAGCCCATGGACAACCTGGTTCCGGGGCGTTTTTCCATATCCGAGCCAAATTTTCAGTTCACCTTTACGTATACGGAAAGGGATGTACAGATTTACCTTAACATGGTGAAGGCAGGAAAGCTTTCCTTCCCGAACATGGTTACGGAAATAGTATCATTGGATGACGCGGTAGAGAAGGGATTTAAGAACAGGAAGCCCGGAAGCATAAAGATTCTGATAGATCCAAGCCTGTGATTGCAGGTTTTGGGGTCACATGATGTTACACTAATGATGAAATAAGGAGGACTTTTATGTCAAAAAACATTGATTCCATGACTCCCATACGCATTGGGAATCTATTGCTAAAAAACCGCATTGTTTCTGCTCCTTCCACGATGCATTCCATGTCTGACGGGCAGCTTTATCCTTCCGAGAGTGCCATCAGCTTTTTTGAGCAAAGAGCCAGGGCCGGGGTGGGAATGGTCACGGTGGCCGGCCTTAAGGTAGGAAAGGACGTGGTGGACGACGGCGAGATGACGGCATGGGATGTGAACGCTCCCAACCACAGGAACAAGCTCATGGAGCTGGTGGAGAGGATCCATTATTACAATGCCAAGATCTCCATGGAGCTCATAGGTATCTTCCCGGAAGGATACACCGTATCTGACGGATGCTCCATCATGGGCTGGGGAGAAGGCCATGAAATCACAAAGGAGGCCATGGAGGCTTTCAAGAACGACTGGGTGGAAGCTGCAGACCAGCTTGCGGCCTGTGGTTTTGATGCCATATTGATCCACAGCGGGCACTCATGTCCATTGGCACAGTTCCTATCGCCCCTCACGAACAAACGTACGGATGAGTACGGAGGATCTCTGGAGAACAGGTGCCGTTACCTGATAGAGATTTTGGATGCCATACGCGCGAGGGTCGGAAAAAAGCTCGTGATAGAGGTAAGGATATCGGGAACAGAGTTTGAAGAGGGCGGCATCACCCTGGAAGAGGGCATTCAGATAGGAGAGATGATCCAGGATCACCTGGATATCCTTCAGGTTTCAGCCGGCATGCACAATCCCAAGTGGATGACATGGGTACACCCCTGTGGATTCCGCCCACCTATGCCAAACGTATATGTGGCGGAGGCTTTCAAAAAGTCCGGAAAGATCCATGTGCCCATTACTACCGTGGGTGCCATAGATTCCGTTGAGTCTGCCGATGAGATCATCTCTTCGGGAAAGGCTGACATTGTGACCATGGCAAGATCCCTAATAGCTGATCCCGAATTGATCCACAAGGGATTGGAAGGAAGGACGGAGGATGTTACTCCCTGTATCAAGTGCATGAGGTGCCATGATTCCACCGTTTACGGGCACCACTTCCAGTGTACGGTGAACCCAAAGGCCGGTCTTGAGGCCAATCTTCGCCATATGGAAGAGCCTGCAGAATATGGAAAGAAGGTGGCTGTTATAGGCGGAGGCCCCGCTGGAATGAAGGCGGCTCTGGTTGCGGCGGAAAGAGGTCATGACGTGACCCTTTACGAGATGAGTGATTCTTTGGGTGGAGCCCTTAAATTTGCCGACTATGTACCGTTTAAGTATCCCCTTGCAGGATACAAAAACTGGCTGGTAAGGCAGGTTGAGAAAAATGCCATAAAGGTGCTTCTTAACACAAAGGCTACCCCCGGGGAGCTTGGGGACTATGATGCGGTCATTGCGGCCGTTGGGGCAGAGCCTTTGATCATTCCCATCCCCGGTGTTGAAAATGCGAAGGTGGCCACCTCCATCTATGGGAAGGAAGATACCATAGGCAAAGAAGTCATAGTCATTGGGGGAGGCCAGGTAGGGTGCGAGACTGCGCTTCACCTTGCCAAAAAGGGCATAAAGGCATCCGTGATAGAGATGCAAAGCTCCCTGGCTCCCGATGCCTCCACCACGCACAGGAACGAACTCATGGTGGAGATAGACAATGAGCCAAACTTCGTGACCATCACCGGAGCCAAATGTAAGGCTGTTACGGCGGATTCCGTGACCTTTGAAAGGGATGGGAAGGATGAGACCATAAAGGCAGATACCGTCATACTTTCGGCCGGCATGAAGGCCAAAATGGAAGAGGCGGATTCCTTCATCGGTACGGCGGATGAGTTTTACGAGATAGGGGACTGCGTGAGGGCGCGTACCGTGGAACAGGCCACAAAAGAAGCTTTTTATGCGGCAAATGCGTTATAAAAAATTTACTGTTCATTTCCGCTTATATGTGCTATAATTGACCCGTGGGGCTTAGGAATTGTTAAGAAATAATTTTTTTCTTTAACAGTTCCTAAGGAGCCTTGCCATATCCACCCCGGATGCCATATTCAGGGGGAAAAGGGAGCTTTTCAAGGGACTTAAAATATACGACATGGACTATGGATGGGAAGAATACCCGGTGATACATATAGATTTTGCGAGAACTGACCTTTCAACGCAGGATACCTGTACCGAATCACTAAGGAATATGCTTTGCCAGGTTGCAGAGGATTATGAGGTGGAGTGGTCATTCAAGGAGAACCTGGTATCCGCATACATGGGAAAAGACCC
>CAJOPH010000051.1 GCA_905236805.1 uncultured Eubacterium sp.
CGTAAAATGGAGCCCCGCCGTGGGAGCCGCGGCAGACCCGTCGTACCTGGCATATACCGTCTGGTAACGGTCTTTATCCTTTAATTCGTGTTTGATATAGGGGGGAAGAGGCATCTGACCCACCCGGTCAAGCACCTCTTCAAACACCCCCTCATAAGAAAAATCGATTATACGGTTTCCGTCTCCAAGAACTTTTGAAATCCTTCCTTCAAGACATACCCCTAAGCCTTTGTCCTCAAAAATAAATTCATGGCCTTCCCTGCATTTTTTTCCGGGCCTTACCAGGCACTCCCAGGAATCCTTCGAAATCCTTTTTAATAGTAAAATCTCGATTTTAGAACCCGTGTCCTTTCGCTTTCCATAAAGCCTTGCGGGAATCACCTTGGTGTCATTTAATACCAGGGTATCCCCTTTTTTGAGGAAGGTCAAAATATCCTTAAATGTATGGTGGGAGACCTTTCCCGTCTTTTTGTCCAAATAAAGCAGCCGGGAAGAGGACCTGTCCTCCAGAGGATCTTGGGCTATTAATTCCTCAGGGAGACAGTAATCAAAATCACCTACTAGCATCTCAAGGAAATCCCCATGTCCCCAAGGTCTTTTATGATATCATCCCAGATGACCCCCACCTCATCATCGGTAAGCGTCCTGTCAATAGAGCGGAACCTCATGGTGTAGGCCAGGGATTTTTTCCCTTCATCCACCTGCTCCCCTTCGTAGACATCGAAAAGCTCCACGCTCTCAAGGAGCTCTTTACCCCTCTTTTTTATCACAGACTCTATATGTGAGGAAAGTACATCCTTTGGAACTATGAGGGATATGTCCCTGTTTACCGCGGGGAACTTCGGAAGGGGCTTGTAGCAAACGTCAAAGGATGATATCCCGTAGAGAAGGTCTAAATACAAAACACCGAGACACGCCTTTTTTCCTATCTCATAATTTTTTGCTACCGTAGGATGCACCTCACCAAGGTATCCTATCACATCCTTCCTGTATTTAACAACGGCCGCCCTTCCCGGGTGAAGGAAGGGGATATCTGCCGCAGGCTCAAAGGAAAGCTTTGTTGAAATCCCCGTTTTCCCCAGTATCTCCTCCAAATCCCCCTTCATGTCGTAAAAATCTCCCGAATGGTAATTCCCAAGGACGAGCCTTTTTTTCTCATCCGGAAGCTCCGTAGGGGGAAGATCCTTTGGAATGTAGACCGTTGCTATCTCAAAGAGCCTCGCGGAGTCGTTCCTCCTTGAATAATTTAACCCCAAAGAAGACAGCATGCCTCCCACGGGTACCGTCCGCATCACCGAAAAATCCTCTCCCAAGGGATTTGATATCTCTATCACCTTCCTGTGTTCATCGTCTTTGTTAAATAACAATTTATCAAGTACCCCGGGGCTCTCGAAGCTATATGAAAAGCTCTGGGAATAGCCCAAAGACACGGCCGCATCCCTTACCTTAGCCTCTATATGAAGATTTGAGGAAAGCCTGCCCGCGGAAGATCCCCCGGGGAGGGTCACGGGAATCTTGTCATAGCCATAAAACCTCGCCACCTCCTCTGCAAGATCTTCCATGATCTTTACATCCTGTCTCCAGGAAGGAACCCTTATTTCATTGGTGTCATGGTCGTAAGTTAAATCAATATTTTCGAAAATCCCAAGCATCTTTTCTTTTGGGATAGATGTCCCCAGGAGGGCGTTAATCCTTTCAGGCTCAAAGGGAACGGTATTTCCTTCTTTCCTGTCGGGATAAAAATCAACCATCCCCCCAACCACCGTGCCGCATCCGAGCTCTTCTACGAGCTGGCAGGCCCTGTTTATGGCTTCCTGCGCAGTATTTGGATCCAATCCCTTCTCAAACTTTCCCGACGCATCCGTGCGAAGACCCAGCTTCCTGGAGGTCTTTCTGATATTTGTCCCGTTGAAATTCGCAGCCTCAAAGAGGATAGTTTTCACATCGTCGGTGACCATGGAGTTTTCACCGCCCATGATACCTGCCACACCGATGCGCTTTTTCCCATCGCAGATCATCAAAGTATCGGAGGAGAGGGTTCGCTTCTGGCCGTCGAGGGTAGTAAACTCTTCTCCCTCATCTGCCCTCTCCACTATGATCTCTCCTCCTTCTATCCGGTCATAATCATATGCGTGCATGGGCTGTCCGAACTCTTCCATGACGTAGTTGGTGATGTCTACCAGGTTATTTATCGGGCGGATCCCTATGGAAGAAAGCCTCCTTTGGAGCCACCTGGGAGACGGGGCTATTTTTACGTCCTTTACCACACGGGCCGCATACCTGGGGCAAAGCTCCCCATCCTTTACGGTGACCTTTATGTAGTCGTTTATGTCCCCCTCTTCCTTCGTATCCTTTATGACAGGGTAATGAAACTTTTTGCCGAAGGTGGCGGCAGCTTCCCTCGCCACCCCTAAAGTGCTGTAACAATCCACCCTGTTTGACGTGATCTCATATTCAAAGACCGTATCATGAAGACCCAGATAGTCCAACGGGTCATCCCCCGGCATAAGCTTCGTATCATCCCCAAATATGTAGATCCCGTCCTCATCCGCCTCAGGATACATATTGGAATCAGACCCCAACTCCGTGATGGAGCACATCATGCCGTTGGAGATTTGGCCCCTTAGCTTTCCTTTCTTGATCTTGACGCCGCCGGGTGTCTTCGTTCCGTCATGTCCCCCCGCAACCTTTCCGCCGGCAAGGACAACGGGTACCACCGCGCCCTCAAAGACATTGGGTGCTCCCGTTACTATCTGTATGTCCTCATCTTCCCCAACGTCCACCTTGCATATCACCAGCTTGTCCGCATCGGGATGCCGGGTGATATTCGTGATCTTTCCCGTCACTATCTTGTCAAGGTCCGCATCAAACTGCTCGAAAGACTCCACCTTCGTCCCCGAAAGCGTCATTTTGTCCATGTATTCCTTTGGAGATACATCCAGGTCGGGAACGTACTCCTTTAACCATGAAAATGAAGTTTTCATTTAACTTTCCTTCCTTTGCTTCCTGCTACCATTTTCAAATCCTTTAGAACTGCCCCAAAAACCTCACGTCATTCTCATACATAAGGCGCATGTCATCTATCTCATATTTGAGCAGGGCTATCCTCTCAAGCCCCACCCCGAATGCAAATCCCGTGTTTTTTTCCGGGTCTATGTCGCAGCGCTTAAGGACATCGGGATGCACCATCCCGCAGCCAAGAATCTCTATCCATCCCTCGCCCTTGCAAAACCTGCAGCCCTTCCCACCGCATTTAAAGCACGATACGTCCATCTCGGCCGAGGGCTCCGTGAACGGGAAATGGTGCGGCCTGAACTTTGTCTTTACGTCCTCACCGAACATCTCCCTGGCAAATTCATTGAGCGTGCCTTTTAAATCTGACATCGTGATGTCCTCATCCACCACCAGCCCCTCTACCTGGTGGAAGACAGGGGAATGGGTGGCGTCCACCTCGTCAGAACGAAACACCCGCCCGGGGGCTATCATCCTGACGGGAACCTTTCCGCCTTCCATCTGGTGGATCTGCACCGAGGATGTCTGGGTCCTTAGCAGTATGTCGGAATTGATGTAAAAGGTATCCTGCTCATCCTTTGCGGGATGCCCCTCGGGGATATTTAAGGCCTCGAAATTGTAGTAATCGTACTCTATCTCAGGACCTTCCACCACCTCATATCCCATCCCTATGAATATCCTTTCCACATCTTCAAGGGCCAAGGTGTTTGGATGGAGGTGTCCCAGATGCCTCCTTTTTCCGGGGAGGGTTACGTCTATCTTCTCTTGGGAGAGCCTTTTTTCCAAGAGGGCTTCTTCCAGCCGGTCTTTTTTCTCCCTGATCTTTGTCTCTATCATCTCACGGGACTCATTGACGAACTGCCCCACCTTTGGCCTTTCTTGCGCGGAAAGATCCTTCATCCCCTTCAGGATGGAGGTAACAGAGCCCTTCTTTCCAAGGACTTCTACCCTGATGTCGTTTAACGCATCAAGACTCGTTGCGGCCTCTATGTTTTTTAAGGCCGTCTCCCTTATGGCTTCAAGTTTTTCCTTCATTTTTCTTTTTTTCCTTCTCTTTTTCCTTTTCTTTTTTTATTGCTCCCGCATATGTCACTACTTCCCGGACATCCTCAGGTATGGGCTCTTTGGCGCAAGGTCCCATTCCCCTCATCTTCCTCCAGAGGCATTTAAACATATAATCCACCATGGAATGCACCTGGGCGCATACAAAAAAGATGATCATGCATCCATACAGCCACAGCATCCAGGTCAGCACCATGAACATGCTCCCGTATATGGAAAACGCATTAAAGCTCATGGTGAAAAGGGCCAGAAACAACGTAAACACCAGCCATGACAACGCACAGATAAAGCCCGTGGAGGCCATCTGCCTGACCTTAAACTTCCTGTTCGGAAGAAAGGTGAACATCAAAGAAAACAGCACGCTCATTATTCCCAGCATGATCACATACCTGAACATAAACAGCGTCGTGATCCCAAAGCTATCCAGGGGGAGCTTTAGGTATTTCGTAAGCAGTCCCTTTATCCTCCCGCCGTAGGCCGCGAAAAATATCAAAAACACCACTATCACGGTAAAAGCCAAAGTATAGAGGATGGCCCTAAACCTCAGGTAAAAGTAATTTCTCCTGTCCTTTATCCCCATCACGTTGTTTAACCCGTAGGCTATACCCTGAAAGGCCTTTCCCGAGGTCCATATCACGGCCACTACCGACATGGAAATAATGGCGATGGAGTTTTTCATTACCTCTTCGAGGATCCCCCTCACCGCATCGTTTAGAAAATCAGGCGTTGCTTCCAGGAAAATGGATATCACCGTGGACGGGTCAAGGTGCCACGCCTGCAGAATGCTGATGGTGATGATGAGGATGGGCACCATGGATGTCAGAATGAAATATGACGACTGCCCCGCATAAAGGGTCACCTGATCGTCCATAAACCTGTAAAAAATGCCGTATATATAGTCCCTGACCAGTTTTTTTAGCGAAAACTCCTGATCCATAATTAAAAACGACACGTCCTCCACGAGGAGAGCATGCCGCAAAACCCTCTCTATCGAGTGTGCATAAAGGAAGCAGCCCCGAAAAGAGCTGCTCCCATGAATTCGGAAACACCTAAAATGCACAGCCGGTATTTTGACTCCTAGCTAAGCTAGGTGGGCATCCTCAGACTTTCTCTCTGCCTTCCACTGGTTGCAAGGAGGCCTGGCATCAATCAGACAATTCGGAATCCCTTTTAAAGTGGATGTAGGTTCAAAATTACCAAGCGTCAAGCGCATTTTAGGATATTTATATTATAATCCATACAGCCAAATAAAGCAACTATAATTTTATAAAACTTTCATTAAGGAAAAGCCGATGCTTCATCCGAGCTGTGAAAGAACCTTCTTTACAGCCTCCAGAGCCTCATCCGGAAGGGCATCGTACCCCTCATTGTCATTGGCAAAGCCCTCAACCGCGGAAACCCTGTCTTCCATGGCTTTCTTAAAGGCCTTTACATATTCAGGATCGGAAAGGTCGGCCTTAAAGTCCG
The DNA here is from genome assembly GCA_905236805.1 of uncultured Eubacterium sp. Lineage (GTDB taxonomy): Bacteria > Bacillota > Clostridia > Lachnospirales > Lachnospiraceae > RUG14243. Next base: position 5,542 of record CAJOPH010000051.1, read on the forward strand.
CGCTCTTTCCTGACCACTGTGTCATAATCTCTATGTCGTCAAGGCTTCCCCACTTTTCAAACTTGGCCTTGCCCTCGACTATGGTCTCCAGGATACCCAGGGTATCTTCCTTCTGGCACTTTGTTCCCATGAAGTCGCCCGTATTTACGATGTAGCAGTCCACGTTCTTTTCTTCCACGAGCTTTTTGAACTTCACGTAGTCATTCTTAAGGGGATAGGTACGGAAGGGGTTAGCGTAGGGCACGATGCGCAGCGCGTTAAGGTCCGTGCCTGCCTTTACGCGCTCCGCCGACGAGGTCTTTGTGGCAAGGGTAGCCCCCATGACGGATGCCAGTGCCGCACCTTTTAGCTTTACCACGGGAGGGATGGCGGGATCTTTCATGATCCAGAAGATGGCATTTACCGGGGCGTCTATCTTGTCCACCCTGTTGGGTGACCACAGCTTTGACTTGATGGCGCGTCCGTTGCCGTTCCTTATGTCCTCTGTCACTATCTGGATCTTTCCCTCGGAATCCATCGTGCATGAGCAGTTCTGGACGGTAAGCAAGTATTCATTGTCCGCGCAGCCCGTCGGGTAGTCATTCGTCTTGTCAAAGTACGTGGGCTCCAGGGCAATGGAGGCGCATGTGTCAGAATTAATAATGAACGCATCATCGTGAAGAACCTTTATCGAAGGATACTTGCCGTCATGCTTTGCATGGGTGAGGGTGGACTTTCCTGAACCCGAAAGTCCGTATACGGATGCGACATATTTAGATCCGTCGTCGAGCGTGTATTCCTTCTGTCCGCCGTGGCATGACGCATAGCCGTTTCTGTTGGCGATGGCCCATGCTATGGTCAATGTGCCTTTCTTATGTTCCCCGAAATACCTCATGCCCAGGATGGCCGCACAGTTCTGGTCGGTGTCAAAGTAGCACAAGGTCTGCGGATCGGAGAGGCAGGAATAGTCTACGTCAGGCTTGGGCTCAGGGGTCCACTGCGGATCTGAGAAAATGTAGATATCAGGCTCGTTGCCATTTCCCACGGGCTGAGAATCCTGATACATCTTTGCGTACTTTTCGTTCACGTACTGGAAATTCAGCATCCAGTTGTAAAGAAGGTTTTCTTCGCCCTCGGGTATGAGCAGGTGCGCCTTCACCATGAACTCCGGATCCAGGCCTATCACGCATGTGGCGTGATAAAGGAGCTTGTAGCGGCTCTCGTAGACAGCGCTCATGACCACCTTGTCGAGCTTTTCGGAATCTACGCCCGGATATCCCTTGATGCGCCTTGCGGCAGCGTAACGGCCCGTAACGGCTCCGTCGTTGAAAAGAAGGACCTTGGAGTCTTTGTCAAGGCCTATGAGCTCAGCGTCCTTTATGGGCATGTCGGTAACCACGGTGCCGGGTGAGTTCTTTGCCAGGTTGTAGGCTTCCTTCAGTGTATTTACGGGGACTACGTTGTTCCCGTAGAAAGGAGCCTCAATGATCGAACGGGTCTTTGAGAATCCCACCTTCCCCTTTCCTATCTCGGAAATGGGATAATAAGCTTTAGTAGACATATAAACTGTTTCCTCCTTTATTGAAAAAACTCTTTAGGTACTGTAGAATAATAAGTTGTGCATTTGGACGAAAAGACAAGTCAAAATGTGCAATTTATTGTTCTATAGTTCCTTACGTACTATGATACTACATTTTGTGAAAAATTTCCACTACAAAAAATAAATTATTGTCTAATTTCAGGTTTTTTGATATAATGAACTCTTAAATGTTACTATTCACAGCTGATTTTGGCGGCAGACCGATGCCGGCTTTGGGCTCCGGAAATGTATGGAGCAGGGGCTGTGAATAGTAACCAAATAATTGAATTGAGAGGTATCATCCATGGAATCTGTTTTCCAGAACAAGCCCTCCAAAGAAGTGGAAGAACTGGTGGGGAGGGTCATACAGGCAAACACCATAGACAGGGAACTCTACGAAAAGCAGGGTTTCTCCAAGGCCCTAAGAGACATCAACGGCAAGGGTCTTCCCATAGGCCTTACCAGCATTTCCGAGATAGTGGGCCAGAAATTTGACGGAAACGCCCACACTCCCTGCGAAGGTGAGCTATACTACAGGGGATACAGCATAGGGGACATATTGAAGGGCATCCCCCTTTCATCGCATTTTGGCTATGAGGAGTGCGCATATCTTCTCCTGGTGGGGGATCTTCCCACCGAAAAGGAGCTTAAGACATTCAAAAAGCAGCTATCGTCCCTGCGCACCCTCCCTGTTAATTTTACGACAGACATCATCTTAAGGATGCCTTCCAAAGACATGATGAACACTCTGGCCAGGTGCGTTCTTGCGCTTTATCCCTACGATGACAATCCCGATGATACGTCCATCCCAAACGTCCTTAGGCAGTCCCTGCAGCTGATGAGCCTGTTTCCGATACTGTCCGTCTACGCCTACCTTGCGTACATGCACTATCATGAGGGAAAGACGCTGTACCTTCACAATCCAAGACCGGAGCTTTCCACCGCGGAAAACCTGCTCTACACGCTGCGCGCTGACAATTCCTACTCTCCCCTGGAGGCAAAGCTTCTGGATACGGTTTTGATCCTTCACATGGAGCACGGCGGCGGAAACAATTCCACCTTTGCGGCCAGGATGACATCCACATCGGGTACCGACACATATTCCGCCATAGCCGCGGCCCTTGGCTCCCTCAAAGGTCCAAAGCACGGGGGCGCTACCCCAAAGGTATCCGAGATGATAGAGGACATAAAGAAAAATGTCTCCGACTGGAAGGATGAGGACGCCATAGCGGATTACATTGAAAAGCTCCTTGACGGTAAGGCCTTTGACAAAACGGGCCATATCTACGGGATGGGTCACGCCGTTTACTCCCTTTCAGACCCAAGGGCAAAGATCATGCGGAGGTTTTGCGAAATGCTCTCCAGGGAAAAGGGACTTGAGGATGAATTTGCCCTCTATACCCTTGTGGAGAAAAAGGCGACCGAGGTAATATCCAAAAACTGCACCATATACAAGGGGGTGTGTGCCAATCTGGAATTTTTCTCGGGCTTTGCCTACAAGATGCTAAACCTCCCCGAAGAGCTCTATACACCCATATTCGCCGTGGCAAGAATAGCCGGATGGTCGGCCCACAGGCTGGAGTCTTTGGTGGGGAACGGTAAGATAGTCCGCCCCTCCTACTCATACGTGCATCCTCGCCGGGAATTTGTGCCGATAGAAAATCGTTAAAACATCGCAAAGAAAGTACTTGAAAAATCAAACGGATTGGTATATAATAGTTTGATGGGATGTGACTGCCATGGGCAGTTGCGGGGGATTTCGGTAGAATCCTAAAGTATCATTAAGGAGCATGAAATGACTCGAGAAGAATTAAAGGTTTTGATCTGTGATGATTCCATACTTGCCAGAAAGATGCTAAAGGACACCCTGGCTCAGATTGGATGTACGAACTTCATAGAAGCCAAGAATGGTGTGGAAAGCGTGGAGATGTTCATGTCGGAGAATCCCGACTTAGTTCTCCTTGATATCGTCATGCCCGGGAAAAACGGCGTGGAGGTCACCAAGGACATCATCGGCAATGATCCCGATGCCTTTATTGTGATAGTATCTTCCGTGGGCACGAAGAGCTTTCTGGAGGATGCGCTGCGCGCCGGAGCAAAGGACTTCATCCAAAAGCCTTTTACAGCTAATGCCATAGAGGTGGTGGTGGATAAGATTTGTTCCAAATGATTCCGGGCCGTGAGAGGTAGATATGTACAGTCAATTTTTTGGAAACTACTTATTGGAAAACAGCATTATTACGAATCAGCAGCTCATAGATTCATTGTCCATGGAAGACGACCACAATATGGCTCCCCCTATCCTTGCGGTATACAGGGGGTATGTTTCTCCCGAGGAGGCTTTGGAGGTCTTGGATGGCATGGATTCAGAAGGGGTGGAGAGCTTCTATGACATATGCATAGAAAAGTCCTACCTTTCCCCTTCACAGTCAGATGAGATGACAGACAGTGAGATTCCCCACTACATCTACCTGGCACAGTATTTGGTGGATGAGCTCGGCATCCCGATGGATGACATGGTGCACTACCTAAGGGATTATGAATCCCAGTTCGAATTGGTGGATTTGGAGATTCTTACCGCAGTGGATGACGCTGCCAGTGTGCTCATGAACAATTTCCTTCTGACCACGGACAGCAAATATGCGGATGATATAGTGGACTATATGTCCCTTCTCTTCAACAATCTCATACACTACATTGGAAATGACTTCACTCCTCTTTCGGTGCAGCCGTTTTCTCAGTTTTTTTCGAAGATATGCTCTTCGCAGTCGGTATTGGGGACGCCTTCACTCTTCTCCGTGATAGACATGGAGGAGGACTCGGCCGTGGAGTTTGCTTCGCGCTACTCAGATATGGATTTTGACAGCTGCGATGAATATGTTTATGCTTCACTTGACGACTTTCTGAACCTCCATAACGGACTTTACATAGTAAATGAATCAAACATGAGGTCGAGGGAGATGAACCTGGATGCTCCCGAAAATCCAAACTACCAGCTCTTAGATCCCGGGGGGGACGGATATCTTCTCGTGATAAAGTATTCTTTCGGATATGTGAACTTCTTCTTCTCTGTGAAATAAATATACGAACGTGTACATGAAACACCGGTCATACCGGAGTCAGGCTCCTGTATGGCCGGTGTTTTTTTGTTTCAAACTCCATAATCATAACGGAGCCCACAGGCTTTCCCTCATCATTCAGTCTTCCTCCTGCAAACACCACATGCTTCCCCAGCCTGTCAATATTCTCAAGATGTCTCGGTCTTACCTCCATCCGCTTCTCTAACATATTCTCGCCGTCATAGGCGTTGATCAAAAACTCCTCCTATTTCTCTATGGCTTCCCTGAGTATTTTTTCAACATCTGCGCCAATAACATCCAGACCTTCAGCCTTGACCTGTCTAACATCAGCTATCCCATAAAACACCTGTGCCAAAGTCCTGACATAACCATATCCATATTCATCCGATACTATGGGGCCGCCAGCTGTTGTAACATATATAAGGCGTTCTGCTTTACACAATCCGTGCGGCATTCCATCTTCTGTATATTCAAAAGTAAGCCCCAGCACATTTATCTGCTCAAAATATGCCTTAAGAATTGCCGGGAAGGAAAAATCCCAATATGGCGCAGCCACAACAATAGCATCAGCTTCTGAAAACTGTCTGGCAGGCGCATAAACTGTATCAGAAAAATCCTGTGTCTCTGATGCCTTATTCCGGGACAGAATGAATTGCTCGGATATGATTGGAGACACAACATCCGCAACCTTAACCACAGAAACCGTATCCGTTGCCATCTTCATTTTCTTAATCACCTGCTCTGCAAGCTTTCTCGTTCTTGAATCTTCTCTAACGCAGGCATCCACAAGCAGAATATCCATATTATCTACCACCGTCTATTTCTAAATCATCATATCATCTCTTCCACCAGCCTTGTGGCGGTTCCTACCAGATTATTACAGGACATGGTACCAGGTACCGTGAAC
>CAJOPH010000052.1 GCA_905236805.1 uncultured Eubacterium sp.
AAAAGTAATCTCAATATTTCGGGAAGAAATTTTCAAAATTATTCAAAAATTATTCTCATATTTAATACTATACACCATAATCCAAAAAAAGTAAAGTACTTTTTTAATTTTTTTATAAAGTTCCTTAATAACTGCATAAAATTTAGTTCCTCAGCAAGGCTCTAAAATATATCCTGTGTAAGGAGGTAATATTAATCCTCCTCCAAAATCAACCATATTTCCGGTGATAATATCCCTGGCCCTTCCTGCCCTTGCATCAAATGAACACCTGAATTCATTAGAGTCGATATTTACCGCCACTATCCTCCTGTCATCTTCCGACTCCCTTTCAAAAACACACTGAAGATTCGTAAGCTGCAAAGATTTTATGCCGCCATAATGAAGGGCACGGCTTTCCTTCCATCCATTCGCAAGCTTTGAAATAAGGTCTGTCAGGGCATTCCATTCAGGAACCTTTGCCTTCGGGCGAAGAGAAGGGTCGCCATTTTTTTTATCTCCTTCTATCCCCCACTCCGAGCCATAATAAATGATGGGAATCCCCGGCATTCCGAAAAGGAGTATGTACGCAAGGGGTATATGGTTTTTGTCATTTAATATGGTGGCGATCCTTGATACGTCATGATTATCCGCAAAAGAAAACATATGCTTTCCCTTGTAGAGAGTCCATTCTTCCGGTCCAAACTGCCTTAACAATGAGTGTATCAGTTCAAACATATTACGAGAATTTAATGAAGAATAAAGCCCTTTATAACACTCGTAATTCGTGACGGAATGACACATCTCATCATTCATTATGTCATTATAATTTCCAAACAAAGTCTCTCCCACCAGGAAAAAATCTTCCCTTTTTTGGGTGACGTTCCAACGCAATTCCTTTAAGAAATTCCTGTCCACCATGTACGCTACATCGAGCCTTAATCCGTCTATCCCGAATTCATCAATCCAAAAATGCACGGAATCAAGAAGATATTTCCTTACATCGGGATGTGCTAAATTTATCTTTACCAGGTCGAAATTTCCTTCCCACCCCTCATACCAGAAACCGTCATTGTAATTAGAATTTCCCTCAAAGGACAGGTAAAACCAGTCCTTGTATGGGGACTCCCACTTTTTTTCCTTAACATCCTCAAATGCCCAAAATCCTCTTCCCACGTGGTTGAACACTCCGTCAAGAACCACCCTTATGCCGGAATCGTGAAGCTTTTTGCATACTTTTTTAAAATCATCGTTGGTGCCCAGCCTGGTATCTATCTTGCGATAGTCCCTGGTATTATATCCGTGGGTGTCGGACTCAAATATAGGGGAAAAATACACGGCTCCAATGCCAAGCTTTTCAAGGTGGGGTATCCAGTCTATTACATCGAGTATCCCGTGACGCTCCTGTCCGTCATTTTCGAAGGGCACCCCTGTCATTCCCAATGGATAGAACTGATAAAACACCGATTCATTGTACCACATAATAAATAATAGCCTCCTTTACAAAAAAACCCCTCCATCCAATAGATGGAGGGGTTTTTCCAGTCTTATTTCAGTACGTTTTACAGGAAACGAACTAATATAATGTCCTTAAACATCTGTTAAAGTCACGCGGCTGCTATAGCACCCTCAGATACCGCTCAATCCGCAGCCTTCACAATGACTTTTACATCCCCATATTCATACTCACCGTCTGCCACAGCCTCTCCCCCTACGGTAAGGGTATCAGCATATACCGTACCCGTACCCTTGAAAGAGTCCGTGGATGCCACGGTAAGGTTCTGGAGGTAGTTTATTTGTCCTACCGTCCATGTGGAATCCTTGTCTATGGTAAGGTTTATCAGATTATTTACAATCTCGCTCGGTACATTAACCTGTGAGCCTATGCTCTTAAAGTCAGATGAGCCATTCCTGTAGTCAGCATATCCATATGCATGAAGCACCGTACCATTTGCAAGCCTGTTGCCCGATGCATCCACGTGATAGCCATAAGAAGCGGAGATGGTTCCGTCGACGTTGGCGTTTTCAATGGATACATTAAGCGTCTGACGCTTGTTGTAGATATTGTTGTAGATGCCTCCCTCATAGGAGCCGTTCTTCAATGTGACATTGGAATCCGCCACTGTCTCATCCGTCACTTCAGCTTCATCCCCCCTGTCATCCACTGTAAATGTAATGACACCCGGGTTTCCCGCATCATCGGATTCTACCAGCTCTGCCAATACACCCGAGTATATATTGTCATTGGTATATGTCACCGTAGTATTGTCAAGGACCACGTTGGTATATCCGTCGTTGGCCGCACCGGATTTGATCTGTACGCCGCAGTCACCGACATTCATCACGGAATCCTTCACCGTAATCGTCCCGCCGGCATTTTGCTGGGTCATAACGCCGATCCTTCCGGAATTAAGCGTGGAATTGGTATAAGTGGCCGTGGATGTACCTGCCGCCATGATCTGGTCATAGTCAGCCGCATAGAAGGTGACATTATCAAATGTATCAATAACGCCCGCATCTGCATATGCCACATATCCTGAGTAATCGTTCCTGTACTTAAATCCATAGGTAGTATCGCCTACCTTCTTGACAGCATCATATGAGCTCTCCGTCTCCCCTGCTGCCAAAACGGTAACGTCACCGATTCCCGCTACTACATCGGATATATCCAGGGCATGTGTCCCCGACTGACCCGAGTCTGTGGAAAGTACGCCCCAGCCCGTGGACGCGAAGAGGGAGTTCTTGTAGATACCCTGGCCTGCACCAAGCACATTCGTGGTACGAACCGTCCCCTCGAGTCCCAGGGCAAAAGGAGTTCTCTTCATCATGGGAACCACCAGTGCCAAGTACTCTTCATCGGTATCATCACCTTCCTCGCTGAAGATGACGCTGTCTTCGATATTTAATACGCTGTTGTCACTTACAGCCGTGGCCGTACGGATCACGCCCGCCGTGGATATCACAGAGTCCTTCAAGGTAACATTGGATGTGCCCTTCGCAAGAACGCCTGCCGCCTCACCCTCGAAGTCATTGGCACCGTCGCCATGCATGACCATGGTAAGATTATTTATCGTATAGCTTGCGGTATTTTTTACATATACACCGTTAAAAAACGCCCCCATAGAAACAATTGTTGCATCGTTAAGGCTGGCTCCGTCATAGGTCACCCCGGCCTTCTCAACGAGTGATTCTATGGTCTCATCATCATCCACTTCACCGTCATCAACCTTGAGTGCCTGACGGAAGGTGTACTGCGCATCATTTCCGCCCATATTCATGAACTTCGCAAACTCTGTATAGGTCTCAGACCCTGCCGTGGAAGCAAATTCATAATCAGTCCCAAGGGGAGTCTTGTTCTCATAATAGTCCAGGATATCATACTGAACACCGCCTATTACCAGGGTAAGGACATCACCCGGGTTATCTGCCTCTTCGACCTCACCATTGCTCAGGGTGACAGAGTAAATGTTTGATGATGCTGAAGAGGAATTCTTCCAGTCGTTACCGGAGTCTGTGGCACCCTCATCGTAAGAATCTGCCGCAGCCGTAGCAACGTACTTGTCCCCAAAGGTGTAACCTACGATGGTAACGGAGCCATCGTCAGAATCGTCATCATCAGAATCATCTGAATCATTATTCGACTTTACCTTAAAGGTAAACTTCTTGCCCTTGGCCTTCTTTAAGGCCTTTGCGGTGACTTTCTTGCCGGCCTTTACCGCATAGACCCTTATAACCGTCTTTTTGTTGATGGTGAATGACTTTGTCTTTCCGGCCTTTATGACCTTCTTTGCGGAGAACTTTGCCTTAGCTCCCTTCACCCAGTAAACCTTGTAGCCCTTCTTGGCCTTTAGCTTTACCTTTGTTCCCTTCTCTACGGTGCCTGACTTCTTCGAGATGGTATAGCCCTTCGTAGCCGCCTGAGTGTTTACCACTGATGAGGGCACGAATGACAACGCCACGGCCAAAGCCAGAAGCACCGCAAAAATACGCTTTAACTGCTTCATGTTACTAAACCTCCTTATAATAGTAAAACAGCATGTGTAAGTGTAGTAAAATACACACCTAAAAAGTGTAACATTTTTACACCAATGTAACAAGTGACTTTTTTTACGAATTATGTTACATTTTTTACGATAGGGAAATTTTTATGCTCAATTCCTGATCTATAACCCTCATACCCCATAGAGTATCCTTATTTTTTCCGCCGTATCTTTTAATGAATCCCCGCTTTCCATGCTTTTTTTGCGAAGATATATGTGTGCTTCGTTTTCGGTCATGCCCTCCTTGTGCATAAGAAGAAGCTTTGCCCCCTCTATCAGCCTCTCCTCCTCAACGGTCCTCTTTCTTGGACCTTTTGCCCTTACCTTTTTCTGCCTTTGTTTTTCATCCTCTATACTGCGGATCTCTTCCAATATGTCGATGAATTTTATGGGGGAAGACAGGTACCTGATCCTTCCTTCCCTGCCCGGGTCTCCTGCCATGGGCTCGCCACCCAGTACCAGCATAAAAAACGAAGGGTCAAGGCTCTCAAAAAGCTCCACATGGCTCATGTCGGAAAGCCTTTGGGAAACTATCACTATACCTCCCTGCAGCCTGTCCATGTTGCGCAACAAAAACGCCCCCGACCTGCATGCGCAGTCCGGAGGATACCCGCTGCGGGTAAGGGACATTATTATCCTTTCGGATGTTTTTTTACCAGAAATAGCTACTATGATGGCTGCCATCTGTCATCTATCCCCGTCATACGGCAAGGTACTTTTCTATTTCCCAGTCCGATACCTTGCTAAGATACTCTTCCCATTCTTTGGTCTTTTGCTCTATGAAGGCATCGGTGATATGCTTTCCCAGCACTTCCTTTACGAATGAATCCTCCGAAAAAGAAGATATCGCCTCCCCCAGGTTTACGGGAAGCCTTTCGAAACCATCCCCTTGTCCATACCTATATTTGTCCACTGATCTTTTCTTTTCTATGCCGTCCATTCCGGCGGCAAGGATCAGGGCTATGGTAAGGTAGGGGTTGCACAGGGGATCGGGGTTTTTTACCTCTATCCTGGCGTGGGACTGTCCCTTTATATGGGGAATCCTTATGGCGGTGGTCTTGGTGCTTCCGTTCATTGAAAAAGCTATGGTGTTTGGAACGTATTTTTTGCCCGCAAGCCTCCTGTAGGAATTGACCGATGGATTGGTGATAAGGGACATTCCCTTAAGGTGATCCAATACCCCCGCTATGAAATGGTATCCCGTCTTGGAAAGACTGTTATCATCGTCATCCGAATAAAAAATATTCCTTCCGTATTTTTCAAGGGACACATTGACATGCATCCCGGATCCAATAATCCCATCCATGGGCTTTGGCATAAAGGAGGCTATCATCCCGTGGCGGGAGCTTATGGCCTTTACAGCCAGCTTTAAGGTCACTATGTCATCCGCCGCCCTTAGGGCATCCCGGTATTTGAAATCTATCTCATGCTGCCCGGGAGCCTTCTCGTGGTATGAGGATTCGATGTCAAAATTAAGGTCTTCCAGGCATAATACCATATCGCGCCTTACATTTTCACCCACATCTGACTGCCCCAGGTCCAGGTATCCCATATCTTCCACATTCTCAAACAAGGGGTTTCCCTCATCATCCATGGGGAAAAGGAAAAATTCACACTCGGGTCCCACATTACACAAAACCCCCTGGTCTTTTGCCCTCTGGAGCACGTTCCAGAGGATCTGGCGAGGCGCATATGAAAGGGGATGCCCATCCGTGGTATATACATCACAGATGAGCCGCCCTACCTTGCCGTCCATGGGACGCCACGGAAATATTTCGAATGAATTAAGATCCGGATACAAAATCATGTCGGATATCCCATCAATATCATATCCGTTCACGTATGTCCCGTCAAACTCAAAGGAATTGTCGAGAGCCTTTTCGAGGTTTGACCTGGTTATCGCTATGTTCTTTAAGGCTCCGAAAATATCCACAAACTGGAGCCTTATAAACTCCACACCCTCTTCCTCCACGATCTTCCTTATGTCGTCCTTGGTATATCTCTCATTCATGAAAACACCCCTTATGCTCCTTAGGAACTGTTAAAAACGTCCCTGCTAATTAGTATACCCCATCAGGAACTCATCTACCTCCCTTGCGCATTCACGCCCCTCACGGATCCCCCAGACTACCAGGGACTGGCCCCTGTGGAAATCCCCCGCGGCAAATACCTTTTGCGCGGACGTCTTGTATTTACCTTCTTCCGTCTGTGCGGTACCCCTGGGAGTCTTTTTTACCCCGAAGGCGTCATATACATAATCCTCCCCACCCAAAAAGCCTGCGGCAATAAGTAAAAGGTCGCACGGAATCTCCTTCTGTGTACCTTCCACCAAAGAAAGCTTTCCGTCCTTGAAAGAAACCTTTGATGTGACCACTTTTTTTATCTGGCCTTTTTTGTCTTTTTTTATTTCCTTGACGGTAGTCTCATATACCCTGGGGTCTTTGCCATAGAGGGCAATGGCCTCCTGGTGACCGTAATCTGTCTTTAAGGTCTTTGGCCATTCGGGCCATGGATTTGAGCTCAGCCTTTCTTCGGGGGGCTTTGGCATCATCTCTATGGCGGTAACTGACTTTGCGCCGTGGCGGATGGATGTTCCAATGCAGTCATTCCCGGTATCTCCTCCACCCACCACTACCACGTGCTTATTTTCGGCCGAGATGAATTTTCCTTTTTCCTTGAGTTCCTTAACGCTCCTGTCCATTATACCACAGTCCATGAGGTTTTGGGTAGTGCTTTTTAAAAAATCCACCGCAAAATATACACCCTTGTCTTTGGAAGGATCTGCGGCATCAAGGCCCCTTGGCTTTTTTGCCCCGCAGCATAAGACCACGGCATCATATCTGGCAAGAAGGTCTTTTGCATCCGCGGAAGATTCGATGTTTTTGTTTGTTAAAAAATTAACGCCCTCTTCTTCCATGAGTCTTTGCCGCCTTTCTATGACAGACTTGTCGAGCTTCTGGTTTGGGATGCCATACATCAAAAGCCCCCCGATGCGGTCATCCCTTTCATATACATCCACGAAATGACCCCTTTTGTTTAACGTATCGGCCGCGGCAAGCCCTGAAGGGCCTGACCCTACGACGGCTACCTTCTTTGTGCTTCTTACCTTCGGGGGAGAAGGCTTTATGTACCCTTTTTCAAAGGCCGTCTCTATTATGAAAAGCTCATTGTCATGAACCGTGGTAGGCTCGGAATGTTCACCGTTAATACAGGCCTTTTCGCAAAGCGCGGGGCACACCCTTCCCGTAAATTCAGGGAAATTCGAGGTCTTGGAAAGCCTCCCGTAGGCCAGCTCGTAATGCTCCTCATAGACCTGCTTGTTCCATTCGGGGATAAGGTTGTGAAGGGGACATCCCGTAACCATCCCCGAGAGCTTCATGGCGCTCTGGCAAAAAGGAACCCCGCAGTCCATACACCTGGCCGCCTGCCTTATCCTCCCTTCGCCATCCAAATACACATGAAACTCCTTAAAATCCTTTATGCGCTCCAGCGGAGGAATATCTCCATTAGGAACCCTTTCATATTCCAAAAATCCATTGTCCTTGCTCATGATCTTCCCCCTATGCATTGGCTATTTCCTCAAATGCTTCCAACACGGCCGCCTGGTGTGATATGCCTTCTTCCTCGTACTTGCTGATGGCTTTCAGCATCCTGCTGTATCCGACCGGAACTATCCTTTTAAAATCCGGGACATATTTATCAAAATCATCCAATATTTCCCTTGCCTTTACGGATTTTGTTTCCCTTTCATAATCCTCCAATATCTCCCTAAGCTCCGCGATATCATACTTGTCGGAAAGCTCCTTGAATGACACCATTTCTTTATTTATCTTGCGGTAAAGGTCATGGTCTTCATCGAGCACGTAGGCTATGCCCCCGCTCATGCCCGCGGCAAGGTTCTTTCCGGTCCTTCCCAATATCAGAGCCCTTCCTCCCGTCATATACTCCAATCCATGATCCCCGCAGCCCTCCGCCACGGCTGTGGCTCCGGAGTTTCTCACGCAAAATCTCTCTCCCGCCACCCCGGCGATATAGGCCTTTCCGGAGGTTGCGCCATAGAGGGCAACATTCCCTATTATGATGTTTTCAGACGATACGAACTTTGATCTTTTGGGGGGCACTATGATGATCTTTCCACCGGATAATCCCTTTCCTACCCCATCGTTTGCATCCCCCTCAAGCCGAAGGGTTTCGCCCTTGGGAATAAAAGCCCCAAAGGACTGCCCGGCGCCCCCCTTGGCTTCTATCACGAAGGAATCTTCCCGCGCATCATTCCCAAGCTTTTTTACTATCATAGATCCCAGTATGGTCCCAAAAGACCTGTCAGATCCCGATACGTTTACGCTGATGGGAGTGCCTTTATTTTTTCCTTCCAGGGCATCCTTGAAATGGGGTATAAGAAGCTTCATGTCCGCCGTGTTTTCCAGCTTAAAGTCATATACTTTTTCGGGATTAAAATGCATGGGGGCTTTTTCTTCCCCGGAGTCCCCAAGTATCTTTGAAAGATCTACCCGTGAGAATTTTTTCATTCCCTTTTCGTGACGCCTTTCCAGCGCATCGGTCCTTCCCGTCATCTCCTCCAATGTCCTAAATCCAAGGTCTGCCATTATCTCCCTTAGCTCCTGCGCAATAAATTTCATGAAATTCATCACGTGTTCGGGTTTGCCCTGGAAGCGTTTCCTAAGCTCCATGTTCTGGGTGGCTATACCCGCGGGGCAGGTGTCCTTGGAGCAGACCCTCATCATCATGCATCCCATGCATACCAAAGGAGCCGTCGCAAAGCCAAATTCCTCGGCCCCCAGAAGCGATGCTATGGCTACGTCCCTTCCGCTCATGAGCTTGCCGTCCGTTTCTATGGTAACCCTTTCCCTTAGGCCGCTCTCTACCAGGGTCCTGTGCGCCTCGGATAACCCCAGCTCCCACGGAAGGCCCGCGTGATGGACGGATGAGCCGGGCGCCGCCCCCGTGCCCCCGTCGTATCCTGATATCAATATGACCTGCGCCCCTGCCTTTGCCACTCCGGAGGCTATGGTTCCCACGCCGGCTTCCGATACGAGCTTCACATTGATCCTTGCATCCATGTTTGCGTTCTTAAGGTCATAAATCAATTGCGCAAGATCCTCTATAGAGTAGATATCATGATGGGGCGGAGGGGAGATAAGTGATATCCCGGGGGTAGAAAACCTCGTTCCCGCCACCCAGGGGTAGACTTTCTTTCCGGGAAGATGGCCTCCTTCACCGGGCTTTGCACCCTGCGCCATCTTTATCTGTATTTCCTTTGCGCTCCCAAGGTACTCAATGGTAACGCCAAACCTTCCCGATGCCACCTGCTTTACCGCACTGTTTTTTATCGTGCCATACCTTTCGGAAAACTCACCACCCTCTCCCGTGTTTGATTTTCCATGCAGGGTGTTCATGGCTATTGCCAAAGTCTCATGCGCCTCCTGGGACAAGGATCCGTAGGACATGGCCCCCGTCTTAAAGTGCTTTACTATTTCCTCCACCGGCTCTACCTCATCGATGGGTACACGATCCCCCACGGGCTTAAAATCCATGAGCGCCCTTAATGTATGGGGTCTGTTTTCATCATCCACCATCCGGGTATACTCCTTAAACCTGTCATAATCCCCTTCCCTTACTGCCCTTTGCAGCGTGACTATGGTTTCCGGGGTATACATATGGTCTTCCGCATCCTTGCCCGAACGCAGTGAATGAAATCCCACCGAATCCAGCCTGGTATCCACTCCCAGCTCCAGCGGGTCAAATGCCCTGTTATGCCTTAGCAAAACATCTTCTTCTATCTCAGCTATCCCTATGCCTTCCACACGGCTGGTGGTGCCCGTGAAATATTTGTCAATTAGTTCGGAATTAAGTCCTATGGCTTCAAATATCCTTGCCGACTGGTAGGACTGGATGGTGGATATCCCCATCTTCGCGGCAATCTTTACTATGCCATTTAAGATGGCATAATTGTAATCCTCTATGGCAGTGTGGTAATCCTTGTCGAGAACCCCTATGTCTATCAGCTCTGCGATACACTCATGTGCAAGATAGGGATTTATGGCCCTTGCCCCAAATCCCAAAAGCAGCGCCATCTGATGAACATCCCTTGGCTCCGCCGACTCCAATATCAAGGACACCGCGGTTCTTTTTTTCGTAAGCACCAGGTGCTGCTCCACGGATGATACCGCCAGAAGTGATGGAATGGGAACATGGTTTTCATCCACTCCCCTGTCGGATAATATAATGATGTTTTTTCCATTGGCAGCCGCCCTGTCCACGGAAATATTTAACTGTGTAAGGGCTTTTTCCAGGGATGTGTTTTTGTAGTAAAGGAGGGATACCACCTCTGAGGAAAATCCCTCCTGGTCAAGGGAATTTATCTTCATAAGGTCTACTCCCGTGATGATGGGATGGTTTACCTCAAGCACCCGGCAGTTTTTGCTCCCCGCATTAAGGAGATCGCCGTCAGAACCTATGTAGACCGTGGTATCCGTGACTATTTTTTCGCGCAGGGAATCTATGGGCGGATTTGTGACCTGGGCAAAAAGCTGCTTGAAATAA
>CAJOPH010000053.1 GCA_905236805.1 uncultured Eubacterium sp.
CCTTATACTTTTGAGGTTTCATCACCCGGCTTGGAAAGGATCCTTAAGAAGGACAGGGAGTTGGAACTTAGCATAGGAAAGCTGGTCAGGATAAAGACCTACAGGAAGATAGATGGGGGTAAAGAATTCATCGGAAGGATGATTTCCTTTGATAAGGAACATATTACGATAGCCGAAGATGAAGACGAAAACGAACATACGTTTGAGAGAAAGGATGTTTCCCTTATCAGATTGGAGTATGAACCTATTTAGGAGGGGTTGTAAATGAATACCGAGGTAATTGAGGCCTTAAATATTTTGGAAAAAGAAAAGAATATCAGTAAAGATGTTCTTTTTGAGGCGATAGAGGCGTCGCTTCTTACAGCATGCCGCAACCATTTCGGGAAGGCTGACAATGTGACTGTCTCCATGGACCGGGAAACCTGTGAATACCAGCTCATCACCAACAAGACGGTGGTGGATGAGGTGGAAGATCCCGTCACGGAGATTTCACTTATGGACGCTAGGATGATTTCCAACCATTACGAAATGGGGGATATTGTTCCCATAGAGATAGAATCAAAGAATTTTGGACGCATAGCCACACAGGTAGCCAAAAATGTCATATTGCAAAAGATAAGGGAAGAAGAAAGAAACGTCATCTATGATGAATACTACGAAAAAGAAAGAACCGTCGTAACGGGCGTTGTGCAGCGTTATATGGGAAAGAACGTCAGCATCAACCTTGGCAAGACAGACGGAATACTAAATGAAAATGAAATAGTAAAGGGAGAGTCTTATTATCCCAACCAAAGGATAAAGGTATTCATCCTGGAAGTAAAAAAATATAATAAGGGAACGAGGATTTACGTATCACGGACACATCCCGAGCTGGTAAGATGCCTTTTCGAGTCAGAGGTCGCCGAGGTAAAGGACGGCACCGTGGAAATAAAGGGGATTGCGAGGGAAGCGGGCTCAAGGACAAAGATAGCCGTATCTTCCACCGTTCCAAACGTAGATCCGGTTGGAGCCTGCGTGGGAATAAACGGATCTAGGGTAAATGCCATAGTGGATGAATTAAATGGCGAAAAGATTGATATAGTGGCATGGAACGAAAATCCCGCCATGCTCATTGAAAACGCCCTTTCACCTGCAAAGGTCATATACGTGATCGCGGATGCCGATGAACGTACGGCAGATGTGGTGGTTCCCGATTATCAGCTTTCCCTTGCCATAGGAAAAGAAGGTCAAAACGCCAGGCTTGCGGCAAGGCTTACCGGCTTTAAGATAGATATAAAGAGTGAAAGCCAGGCCAAGGAAGCAGGGGATTTCATTGGCTATGACGAGGAGGACTACGAAAACTACCAAAGAGAATACTACGATGAAGAAGATGATGTCACAGACGAAATAGAAGAAGAGATTACAGACGAAATAGAAGAAGAGATTACAGATGAAATAGAAGAAGATTTCACGGATGAAGCAAAAGAAGATTTCACGGATGAAATGGAAATAGATATTTTTGCGGATGAAAAAGACTGATAAAAAAGAGTGCTTAAACCAAAAAAAAGTCCCTAAAAGGCTCTGTGTGGGCTGCAGGGAATATAATGACAAGGATGCGCTCATAAGGATAATAAAGAAAGATAACGAACCCAAAATAGACCTTTCCATGAAAGAAGATGGACGGGGAGCGTATCTTTGCAGGGATACAAAGTGCCTGGAATTGGCCAGGAAAAGGAAAGGGATGGAGAGGTCCCTTAAAATAAAAGTTCCTGATGATATATATGCCTGTCTGGCTAAGGTGATAGAAAACAGTGAATGATGGAGTACTTAGGATGCTGGGGCTTTGTGCCAGGGCAGGCAAGGCAAAAAGCGGTGAGTTTGCCGCGGAAAAAGCCGTAAAGGAAGGAAAGGCTTTTTTAGTCATTCTGGCAAAGGACTCATCCTTTAATACCAAAAAGAAATTTAAGGATATTTGCAGTTTCCGGGGAATCCCTGTCAAGGAATATTCGTCCAAGGAGGAGCTGGGAAGATCCATCGGGAAAGAATACAGGAGCATGGTGGCGGTGACAGATAAGGGATTGTCAGAGGCAATCATCAGGAAGATGAAGGAAGTAGATATGTAGCTTTATGACTCCGTGGGGTTATAAATAGTTAAAAAGGGGGAGATCGTCATGGGTAAACCAAGGATACATGAGCTTGCAAAGGAATTATCAGTACAAAGTAAGGATATCATAGAATATTTATCCGAAAAGACCGGAAAGAAGCTCACGGCATCTAACGGTTTGGATGACGATTACGAAAAAATGGTAAGGGATAATTTTTCCAAAGACAACGGGGATAAACCCGGCAAAGACAGTGCCAAAGATGATTCAAAGCAGGGGATGGAGCTCCCCGGCGAGCATTCCAATGAACATCCCGCAGGGCATCCAAAGACAAAGGAAAAACAATCAGAAGCAAATGCCAAAACAAAGCTCAAGAAGAAAAATATTTCCGTGGTATTTAATTCCAAAAATGGAAGGGGTATGCCAAGGCCTGCGGCTCCCAAGGCAAAACCCCAGGGCACAAGGCCAAAGGATGATTCTTCACAGACAGCTGACAGACCCCGTCCCAAAAAACAGTCAAAGAGGCTTTTGGAAGCTGCCCGAAAGGAAAGGCTGGCCAGGGAAGAAGCCCAAAAGGAAAAGGAGCTTGAAGAACAAAAAAAGACTGAAGGCATTTTTGAAAATCTTGATGGTGCCAAGGTAAATGATACCATGAAAGCTCCCCAAAAAGAAGATGCGCCTGCTGAGATTAAAGAAACAGAAAAAAAAGACCAGGCAAAGAAAAAGCCCGTCATAAAGAGAGAGAATGTTTACGTAAACTTAGAGCGCCAGAAGGCGCAGAAAGCCAAAGAGGCTAAGGAGAAGGAAAAGGCCAAAAAGAATAAGGAAGGCTATTCTAAAGAAAAAACAGGTCAAAACACCCGGAAGGATAATTCCCAGGGCAAGGTGGATGTTTCATTCGGGGGCGGTTCGGATGGAGGAAAGAAGAATAGAAAAGGAGCGGATAAAAAAGGAAAGTCGGGCGACTACAAAAAAGATAAAAGACGAGGTTCCCGCCTTGACAAATCCGAAAAAACCTTTAGCTTAGAGAAGACTTCCGGACACAAGAAGGCACACAAGACTCCCCAGAAGGCAGAGAGCGTCCCGGATGAGATAAGGACCATTACAGTTCCCGACCATCTGATGCTAAAGGACTTGGCTGACCTTATAAAGGTGACACCTTCCACCCTTGTTAAGAAGCTCCTTCTTTCGGGGAAGATGATGACCTTGAACCAGGAGATCACTTATGAAGAGGCGGAAGAGATAGCATTGGAGTACAATTGCATCTGTGAGCCTGAGGAAAAAATAGATGTTATCGCGGAGCTTCTGAAAGACGAGGAGGATGATGAAAAGACATTGGTTCCCCGTCCCCCCGTTGTCTGTGTCATGGGACATGTGGACCATGGAAAAACATCCCTTCTGGATGCTATCAGGGACACGCATGATATCGACAGGGAGGCGGGCGGAATAACGCAGGCCATTGGTGCGTATGTGGTAACAATAAACAATCAGAAGATTACCTTCCTTGATACCCCCGGTC
>CAJOPH010000054.1 GCA_905236805.1 uncultured Eubacterium sp.
AATGAAAGGGTTGTGGATATTGCTGAGAGTACGAACCTGCTTTCGTTAAATGCGTCTATTGAAGCGGCCAGGGCAGGTGAGGCAGGAAAAGGATTTTCTGTCGTTGCGGAACAGATGAGAAAGCTTGCTAAGACCAGTGGGGATTCCGCATCCGAGATAGGAATAGCACTTTCTACCATATCCGAATCCATGCAGCAGGTGGTGGCAGAGGTTACGGCCTCCAATCAGATAGCAGAGACCCAGGCAGCGGCCACAGAGGAGATCACGGCTACGTTTACGGAGCTTACCAGTTCCGCTACGAAGCTGGCCGATCTTGCGAAGGTGGTATAATGCCCGAGAAGACAAGGACTAGGTTTGCGCCGTCGCCCACGGGAAGGATGCATGTGGGGAATCTTCGCACGGCACTTTATTCATATCTTATTGCCAAATCCAACGGAGGGGATTTCATCCTCCGTATAGAGGATACGGATCAGGAGCGTTACGTAGAGGGTGCGGTGGATGTTATCTACCGCACCCTTGAAAAGGCAGGGCTTTTTTTTGATGAAGGACCCGGCAGGGGAGGGGACTTTGGACCCTATGTCCAGAGCGAAAGGGTAAAACAGGGCATATACATGGAATATGCCAAAAAGCTCATAGACCAAAAGGATGCCTACTACTGTTTCTGCGATGGGGAAAGGTTAAGCTCCCTTAAAAAAGAAGTGGCGGGAAAGGAGATCTCCTTCTACGACAAGCACTGTCTTTCTCTTTCCGGGGAGGAAATAGAAAAAAACCTTTCCGAAGGTAAGCCCTATGTCATAAGGATGAACATGCCCACGGAGGGGACGTCATCTTTTTCTGACATCATATATGGCGATATCACGGTAGAAAATGCTGAGCTTGAGGATTTCATCCTGATAAAATCAGACGGCTATCCCACATACAATTTTGCCAATGTCATAGACGACCACCTCATGGGCATAACCCACGTCATAAGGGGGAATGAGTATTTGTCGTCTACTCCCAAGTACAACAGGATCTATGAGGCCTTAGGTTTTGATATACCCAAATATATTCACTGTCCGCTGATTACCGATGAAGAACATAAAAAGCTTAGCAAAAGGAGCGGACATTCCTCATTTGAGGATTTGATGGACGAAGGCTTTCTCCCCGAGGCCATAGTTAATTTTGTCGCGCTGCTGGGCTGGAGTCCTGATACGGATGATGAGATTTTTTCATTAAAGGAGCTTGAGGAGAAATTTGATTACAAAAGGATAAACAAATCCCCATCGGTCTTTGACATGGTAAAGCTCTCCTGGATGAACGGGGAATACATCAGTAAAATGGATGATGATGCCTTTAGAAGCAAGGCCCTTCCCTACGTGGAAAAGACCATAAAAAGAAAGGTGGATACCGGAAAAGTGCTTTCCATGGTAAAGTCCAGGATAGAGGTGTTTCCGGATATCCCGGGCTTAATAGACTTTCTGGAGGAAGTGCCCGATTATGATATAGAGCTCTACAGGCACAAGAAAATGAAGACCACTCCGGAGAGCTCTTTGGAGGTATTAAAGGAGTTTCTTCCCCTTTTGGAAGCACAGGAAGATTTTTCCAATGACGCGCTCTTTGGACTCATAAAGGATTTTGTGGCAAAAAAAGACGTAAAGAACGGTTACGTGATGTGGCCTTTGAGGGTAGCCGTGTCAGGAAAGAAGTCCACGCCCGGAGGGGCATCCGAGATAATGGAGGTTTTGGGAAAAGATGAGAGCTTAAGGAGGGTCAAAGAAGCTATCGCTAAGCTTTCTTAACGAAACGTTTTTCTTATATTTTCCATGGCAAGAGGAAATTGGGAAAGAGGTTTTATGAGTTCTTTTAACTTATCTCAAATTGCGGCCGTTTCCCATGGGGAAGGGGCCTGCTTGGTTCTGGCAGGCCCGGGCTCCGGGAAGACTACCGTCTTAACCCACAGGATCAAAAGTTTAATAGACCATGGCGTAAAGGCTTCGAAGATCCTGGTGGTTACCTTCACCAAGGCCTCGGCGCTGGAGATGCAGGAGAGGTTCTTTAGGCTCTTTGAAGACGGGGGCTTGGATGAGGCAAGGAGCGTCTCGTTTGGGACCTTCCATGCCATTTTTTTCCATATCCTCAAGGCATCCTTTGGATTTGACAAAGACAGCGTGATCTCAGATTCCCAAAAAAGGCTCATGCTAAAGGATGTCGTCATACATTTTGGGATAAAGGACGAAAGGGAAGATAAGCTGATAGGAGAGATCTTAGACGAGATGTCTTTGGTAAAGTCAAAGGATTTGGACATCGATGGCTTTGAATCAAAGGTAATGGATCCCTTTGACTTCAGGAAGGTGTTTAAGGAGCTCTCCTTCCGCATGGAATCAGCCAAAAAGCTTGATTTTGATGACATGCAGAAGCTGACCTTGAAATATTTTAATGAAAGGCCCGGTGTCCTTAAGAAATGGCAGGGCAGGTATGAATACATCCTGGTGGATGAGTTTCAGGACATATCCCCCATTCAATACGAGCTCTTAAAGGCTCTTTCGCATCCTGAGGACAATCTGTTCGCAGTCGGTGATGACGATCAGTCCATCTATGGCTTCAGGGGGTCATCCCCCAGGATTATGCTTGGCTTTGAGGATGATTTCGAGGGTGCCGTAAGGATTCTCCTTGATACAAACTACCGCTGCGGCAGGGAGATAGTCGAATCTTCGTTAAGGCTTATTTCCCACAATAAGGAAAGGTTTGAAAAAGAAATATCCGCAGGAAGGAAAGATGAGGGAGGGGTTTTTTTTGAGGAATACGAGACTCCTTCCGAGGAAGCGGGGGAAATAGCCAAAAAGATTTTGGAAATAAATGCGGAAGGTGTGCCTCTTTCAAATATGGCCATTCTTTTCAGGGTAAATTC
This sequence comes from uncultured Eubacterium sp., assembly GCA_905236805.1. Taxonomy (GTDB): domain Bacteria; phylum Bacillota; class Clostridia; order Lachnospirales; family Lachnospiraceae; genus RUG14243. Next base: position 2,891 of record CAJOPH010000054.1, read on the forward strand.
CAGATCCACTTCCATTACCAGGGCTCTGGTAGGTTCACAGATACCCTTTTCATCAAAAAAAGCCCCGGATAATATTTATGAACACTGGATATTTAAGGATATTTTTTCCTATATCAGGCTTTCTTTGTCACCGGAATGGGACAGGGCAGATATCTTAAGGATCCTAAACCGTCCCGTAAGGGGGCTTTCGAGGGAATACATTAACCAAAAAACAATCCTTCCCGAAAAATGGCTCCATTCCAATGAAGGCAGGGAAAAGGATATGTTTGAGGCAAATAAGCTCTATATGCAGCTTAAAATGATGGGAAAGATGCGTCCGTACGCCGCCGTAAATTTTATCCGTCACGGAATGGGATATGAGGAGTTTGTCCTTTCAAAGGCAAGGTCTGATGAGGCAAGGGATGAATTGATACAGATCCTTGATTTTATCCAGTATGATTCAAGGGACAAGGAAGATATTAACGACTGGGAGAGGTATATATCGGACTACTCAAGGAAGCTTTCCGAAAATGTAGGTGCCTCAGACTGCAAGGAAAGGGATGCTGTTACCCTTGCCACCATGCATGGGGCAAAGGGCTTGGAGTATGACACGGTATTTATCATAGATGCCAATGAAAAGATCTGCCCCTATGACAGGATAGACATGGAAACAGACACCGAGGAGGAAAGAAGGCTGTTTTATGTGGGTATGACAAGGGCCAAAAACAGGCTCTACATAAGCCACATAAAACGCATGGGAAACCACCTTATGTATGCTTCCAGGTTTATAAAGGAAGTCAAGGATTCTTAAAAGTTTCTAACTCACTGTAAAGAAGTGGTATTATAGTAAACAGTAAAATAAGAGCATGGATAAAAGCCTTAGATTGAGTTTAAATGCTGCCCAGATAAAGATTCTGGCGGCCATATGCATGCTTATAGACCATGTGGGACTATCCCTTTATCCTGATATATTGGTATTTAGGGCCATAGGGAGACTGGCCTTTCCCATTGTTTGCTTTTTCCTTGTGGAAGGGGCTCTTCATACCTCCAATATCCGCAAGTATGAGCTTAGGATGCTTATTTTTGCCATTATCAGTGAGATTCCCTTTGACTTAGGGCTCTACCACAGGGCGTTTTTGTTTACCGGCCAGAATGTGATCTGGACCTTATTGATATCCCTTGTCATGCTGGATATTTTGGAACATACAAAAAACCCCTTTATCAGGGTGCTTTCCTGCGCTTTTTTGGTTCTTTTGGCCCAATACGCCATGACAGATTATGGTGGCATGGGAGTGATATTGGTGCTGGGGCTTTATTTCTTCAAGGATTATCCCCTTTGGAGATATGTGTTTATGGCACTTTATTTTGTATACTATGCCATTGACATTTGGCAGCCGGAGATATTCGGGCTTATTTCGGCCGTTTTCATTTTCCTCTACAATGGTGAAAAGGGAAATACCCCAAAGTACGGCTTCTATGTATTTTATCCCGCGCACCTTCTCGTGATCTTTGCTGTATGGTTCTTGTTCTTTAGGTAAAGCATATGTCATATTTAACAAATGCATTAAAACATTTCAAAACGGTGACCATTCACAGATATCTTGTCATGAAGGGATGCTTTTCCATGGGACTTTTTTACCAGGGGATAGTGCATGACCTGTCAAAGTATTCCCCCTGTGAATTTATGGCGGGGGTAAAATATTTTGCGGGTGACAGGAGTCCCAACGACCTCCAGAGAAAATCCGAGGGTTACTCTTCCTCCTGGCTCCACCACAAGGGCAAAAACAAGCATCATTTTGAATACTGGAATGATTATGTGATCTACTTTGTGGATGGAAAAAGAAAGGTAAAGGTAGAGGGCGTGAGGATGCCCGGCAGATATGTTG
>CAJOPH010000055.1 GCA_905236805.1 uncultured Eubacterium sp.
CAGCTGGGAGAGCATCTGCCTTACAAGCAGAGGGTCATAGGTTCGAGCCCTATAGGTCCCATTTTTTCACATTTTTGTGTTTCATGGTAAGCGACGAAATATTTTTGACGTCTACTATGATTACCAATGAAGCCCCATTGGGGCGTACAGAAGAGAGGATTTTCGCTGGAAGCGAACTTGATTTTCTTATTGCCGACGTGGCTCAATTGGCAGAGCAGCTGATTTGTAATCAGCAGGTTATCGGTTCAAGTCCGATCGTCGGCTTTGTGGATGGATTCCCGAGTGGCCAAAGGGGGCAGACTGTAAATCTGTTGGCACCGCCTTCGGAGGTTCGAATCCTCCTCCATCCACTTTCTTAGCGGGGTAGAGCAGTCTGGAAGCTCGTCGGGCTCATAACCCGGAGGTCGGAGGTTCAAATCCTTCCCCCGCAATTTTTTGCCCAGTTAGCTCAGTTGGTAGAGCAGAGGACTGAAAATCCTCGTGTCTCTGGTTCGATTCCGGAACTGGGCATTAAGGATTTGGTAAAGACGGTTCTGTGGGAACCGTCTTTTTTTCTTGAGTTATTTTTGATTTCGTGTTAAGATAAATAGTTATGAGTCATGATAAGAAAATTAAGAAAAACGCAAACATATACAGGATGCTGAGGGAAGTGTCGGACGCACGGAGCCTCCAGGAGATAGCGGACCTGGCAATCCACATATTGGGAAACCCCATTTTTATAGAAGACAGGTCTGCCTATAAGCTCGCCCATACCAGGGGTGTGAAGGTAGATGACCCAAGGTGGGAAGAGGGGGTGGTGGAGACTAAGATCATCCCCCCTGATACAAACCAGGTGCAGGAGGTTCTGGATGGGTATGAAAGATCCAGGGAATCAGGCCTGCCCGTGATCCTGCATGACTCCTTCATGGAAGGAGCGAGGATGGTAAAGGCCATCTATCACGATGGGGAGCACTTGGGGACCATAGTGTCACCGGCGTATTTCAGGGACTTTGATGAGAAGGACATAGACCTTATGGAGATTTTGGCCGGCTTTGTGGAGCATTTTCTGGTGAAGGAGAGATATCCCCTTCACAATGGTCTTCATGCGGCGGAATCCCTTCTCTACCAGATGCTTTCCGGGGCACAGTTTTCGGAGATGGTCATCAAGGACATTTCAGAGTACCAGTCCTGGGATGCGGAAACGATACATTTTATTTTGGACATTTTTCCGCGGCATGAGGTGTATGAGGGAAAGACCTTCGCCGGGGACATCATGGAAGAGTTCAGGGCGCTTCGGGGATGCCAGTGTGTATTTTACAATATGCACATAGTCTGTTTTTCGCATGCGAGAGAGCCGCTGGGAGATCTGTCTGAGGATGACATTCCCTTTACCCCTGTTTTGGAAAAATACGGGCTTATTGCCGGGGTCAGCCAGCCATTCACCGACCTTCATCAGATAAACAGGTATTATTCCCAGGCGTTGTCGATGGCCAAGCTTGCCACGATCCTGGACAGGGAACATCTGTATTACCAATACGACAAGTACGCATGCTACCACATGATGGAGATAGTGGCAAAAGACCTGCCCCTTGCGCCGTTTTGCCATCACAAGATACTGGCGCTGGAAGAATATGACAAAAAGCACAATACAGACCTGATTCAGACGCTCCACGCATATTTGGAGTCGTCCAGGAGCATATCGCATACGGCGCAGATTTTGTTCATGCATAAAAACACGGTAACATACAGGATAAACAAGTGCTTTGAGCTGATGGATACCAGGATAGAGGACAATGACGAACTGTTTTCGTTCCTGTTTTCACTAAGGCTCATGGAGTACGGGAGAAAGAGACAGGAAAACAAGGTATAATAGAGGGAGACGGATTATGTACAAGAAAGTAAACACAGACATGAATTTTACGGCCAGGGAAAAGGATGTCCTTAAATACTGGAAGGAAAACAGGATTTTCGAAAAAAGCTGCAGGGAAAAAGAAAATGAACCCTACTATACCTTCTATGACGGACCGCCCACCGCAAACGGAAAGCCTCATATAGGGCATGTGCTCACTCGTGTCATAAAGGATATGATCCCCAGATACCAGACCATGAAGGGTCATTACGTGCCACGCAAGGCCGGCTGGGACACGCATGGATTGCCGGTGGAGCTGGAGGTGGAAAAAAAGCTCGGGCTGGACGGAAAGGACCAGATAGAAGAATACGGTATAGAGCCCTTTATCAAAGAGTGCAAGGAATCCGTGTGGAAATACAAGGGAATGTGGGAGGATTTTTCAGATACCGTGGGTTTCTGGGCGGATATGGAGCATCCCTATGTCACCTATGATGACGATTATATAGAGTCGGAGTGGTGGGCACTAAAGGAAATCTGGAAGAAGGGGCTGCTCTACAAGGGCTTTAAGGTAGTGCCGTATTGTCCCAGGTGCGGAACACCGCTGTCGGCGCAGGAGGTGGCGCAGGGCTATAAAAAGGTTAAGGAAAAGTCAGCCATCGTACGTTTTAAGGTAAAGGAGGAAGATGCATACCTTCTGGCATGGACCACCACACCATGGACATTGCCGTCAAACGTCGCGCTTTGCGTAAATCCCGGGGACAAATACGTAAAAGTCAGGGCCGCAGATGGCTTTACCTACTACATGGCCAAGGAACTTTTGGACAAGGTGCTTTTGGATAAGGTTCCGGGCGGGTCAGAGGACGGGGATGACCCAGAAGGCGAAAATCCATACGAGGTACTGGAGGAGTATACCGGAAAGGACCTGGAATATAAGGAATATGAGCCCCTGTACGCCGCGGCGAAGGATGTGGCAGACAGGCAGTCAAAGAAAGGCTTTTTCGTGGTATGCGATGACTATGTCACCATGTCGGACGGCACGGGAATAGTCCATATCGCCCCCGCTTTTGGTGAGGATGACGGCAGGGTGGGCAGAAAATACGACCTTCCGTTTGTCCAGTTCGTGGACGGCGCGGGAAACATGACAGAGGATACCCCCTTTGCGGGTCTTTTTGTCAAGAAGGCAGACCCCGTGATATTAAAGGATCTGAAGGACAGGAATCAGTTGTATGACGCGCCTTCCTTCGAGCACGACTATCCCCATTGCTGGAGATGCGAGTCTCCCCTTATCTACTATGCCAGGGAATCGTGGTTTATCAAGATGACCGAGGTAAAGGACGATTTAATAAAAAACAACAACTCGGTGAACTGGATCCCCGAGTCCATAGGAAAGGGCCGCTTCGGTGACTGGTTGGAAAATGTCCAGGACTGGGGAATATCCAGAAACAGGTACTGGGGAACTCCCCTTAACATCTGGGAGTGTACGGGATGCGGACACCAGGACTCCGTGGGAAGCAGGCAGGAGCTAAAGGAAAAAAGCGGCAGGGAGGATGCCCTTACGGTGGAGCTTCACCGTCCGTACATTGATGAATATACATTAAAGTGCCCCAAGTGCGGCAGGGATATGAAGAGGGTTTCCGAGGTGATAGACTGCTGGTTTGATTCGGGAGCCATGCCCTTCGCGCAGCACCACTATCCGTTCGAAAATAAAGACGTCTTCGAAAAACAGTTCCCGGCACAGTTCATATCAGAGGCCGTAGACCAGACGAGGGGGTGGTTTTATTCCCTTATGGCAGAATCCTCCATCCTGTTTGGGAAGGCACCCTATGAAAATGTCATAGTCCTGGGACACGTGCAGGATGAAAAGGGACAGAAGATGTCCAAATCCAAGGGAAATGCCGTAGACCCGTTCGAAGCCCTGGAGGAATATGGAGCGGATGCGATAAGGTGGTATTTTTATACAAACTCAGCCCCGTGGCTTCCCAACAGGTTCCACGGGAAGGCCGTTACCGAAGGCCAGAGAAAGTTCATGGGGACGCTCTGGAACACTTACGCTTTCTATGTGCTCTATGCCGACATTGACGGATTTGATCCCACAAAGTACGAGCTGGATTACGATTCCCTTACCACCATGGACAAGTGGCTTTTGTCCAAATTATACGTGGCAGTGAAGGAAGTGGATGAAGACCTTGGGGCATACAGGATACCCGAGGCTGCCAGGGCGCTTTACGGATTCGTTGACGATATGAGCAACTGGTATGTGAGAAGGTCCAGGGAGAGGTTTTGGGCAAAGGGAATGGAGCAGGACAAGGTAAATGCCTATATGTCGCTTTACACGGCCCTGGACACCATTTCCCGGGCGGCGGCCCCCATGATCCCATTCATGACGGAGCAGATATACCAAAATATAGTGTGCACGGTGGATGAAAATGCGCCGCAAAGCATCCATCTGTGTGATTTTCCCAAAGTGGATGAAAAATATTATCAAAAAGAACTCCAGGAAAAAATGGACCTCACGAAGAAGATCGTCACCCTGGGAAGGGCGGCAAGGAATGAGGCCAATATAAAAAACAGGCAGCCCCTGTCAGAGATGCTCGTGAAATGCCCGCCGGAAATGACGGACGATGACACGGCCATCATCCTGGAAGAGCTAAACGTCAAGGCGCTTAGGTACACGGATGAGGCAGCACAATACACCCACTATGAATTAAAGCCTCAGCTAAAGACCTTGGGACCCAAATACGGAAAGCGCCTTAATGACATAAAAAAAGCCCTCGCTGAGGCAGACGGGAAGGCGCTTTTGGACGAGATGAATGAAAAAGGTGAAGTGACATTGGCACAGGTGGGGGACGATGTGGTACTGACCCGTGAAGACCTTCTTGTTACCATGTCCGGAAAGGAAGGCTACATGGCGCAGGAAGATGGCGGGGTGACGGTAGTCATATCCACGGTGCTATCCCCTGAGCTCATCGAAGAAGGCTTCGTGCGCGAAATAGTCTCAAAGCTTCAGACCATGCGCAAGGAAGCGGGATTCGAAGTGATGGACAGGATAGATGTCCGGTATGAGGCAGATGAAGAAGCCGTGGGCATATTCGAAAGGAATGCGGATGAAATAAAGAAAGAGGTACTCTGCGACCATCTTGACGCAGGCACTGACCCCGAAGGATACCAAAAGGCATGGAAGATAAACGGCAAGGAAGTAAAGCTGGCCGTTAAGAAAAAGTAAAGGCTTTATGTGTAAGGAATGAAGGGGGCGGGGTTTTGTTCCGCCCCCCGGCATGTGAAATCCGGATCCATTCCCGGTTAATTTGTGATTATATTTTTGTTCTATGGCTGATATAGTGATGTTTCCCATATTGTATCATGATATTAAACAGTCCATAAAACTTTTTGCGCCTCGTAAAGAGGATCAGGATAAGGAGCAAGAGTGCGCCTTTATCCGCCCCAAGCCTCCCCGGAACCATTCTTTGCAACAGATCCTTTAAGTCAAGAACACGAAGGTTTTCCCTTAAATCCATAAGCCTTTCATCGTTGCTGCCATATCCGGCAAAAAAAAGCAATGGCCTTCGTAATAAATAAACAATAAACTACATTTGGTCAACTTGGAAATGGTTCCCGGGTGTCTTTGGGCGTTTGGTTTCCTAAGCTACCACCTCCCTTTTTTGTTTTATAATAAGTCAAGAACCGCACGGGCTATGGCGCATGTCTCCCATGAAATGATGAAAGGATCTTTCTCATTCGGGAAGATCAGGCACCTTTCAAAAAGCCTTTTTGAAAATTCACCGGCCCTTTGCCGGTCTGTCCCGTTCAATACGAACAGGCGCCTTTTGGGCTCAGGCATTCCCGTAAGGGAAACAGCGCTGCCGTATTCCCACGGAGCACCCCTTGCCACGATCAGTATCAGGTCTGTTTCCTTAGGCAGATCCGTGGCAGCATCGTTAATGCGGCCTATATCCATCACCATCACCCCGTCATCACTTGGAGCGCGGCTTCCCCTAAAATGCATGTAACAATAGTTTCCCGACGAGTTCGTCATGGAAGGATAAAGAAGGGAAAGCTCATCCAGGAATTCCGGATCTTTTGGGATGTAGCAGGCCGGCTGGCCAAGAAGATTCATGGCTGATGTGAGCGCTATGGAAACGTGGGTCGCACCGTACCCGTTTTTCAGTGAGATTACTGCGATTCTCTTGATTTTCCCAGAGCTTACAGTGCCGGGCAAAAGGCTCTTTAGGCTCTGATACAGATCATCAGTCCTACGAAACCTCCGCCGTTTGTTTGTTTGCAATGCTTTATCCAGAATGGCGCCAAGCCTGTCTGAAAGGGGGCTGTCCCCATTGTCCATAGGCGTAGGACCACACGCGCCCAAAAGATATCTAACCATGGCGCAGGCCCCATATATATCCGCCCGTTCGTCAGGCGCGCGCTGTTGGTTTAGCTCCGGCGCACAAAACCCGGGCGTTAGCACGGGAGGCCTCTTCACCGGCCCGTTCCGTAGCATTGACGCGCCGAAATCAATGACCTTTAGCGTGCTGCCGCATAGGATAAAGTGCTTTGGGCTAAAGTCCAGATAAAAAATAGGAATTGGATAATGATCGTGAAGCTGCTTTAATATGGAGCAGATGGATAAACCGAAAAGAACCGCGGAAAGGGGTGTGGAACCGTATTTGCGCACTATGCCGCAAAGGTCATCCCCATGGAAATACTCCATCACGATGTATGAATAATCGGAATCCTCAAAAACACGAAAGACCTTTGGGGCGAACGTAAAATCCATGGAACACAGAATGTCAGCCTCCCGGCGCATCTGTCCATAGAGAGCGTGTGCCTTTGAAAGTCTTTTTATGATGTATGGCTGCCCCGAAGCGATATGCTTCACCAGATATACATGGCTCATCTGACTCATGGAGAGCTCTTCTACCGCCACGTAATCCTTTAGAAATATTTTGTTAGCCGTAAGATTGACTCCTTTACAAGAAATTCGTTTCGGCTATGGGAAAATCACGAGGTAAATTATACACAATTTTTTGAAAAAATCAAGAGTTTTTTGAAAATTGGTAAAAAAAGTAACTTTTTATGATAAAAACAGACGTTTTAGCAAGGGAAAAATGTAAAAAAAATATTAAATCAACAAAATTTGCATGAAAGGCGTATTTTTCTTCTTTACTAATCGAAAAGAATTATGTATAATAAAGGGAATTGGAAATGTTTTACGGCAGACAGTTTTAACGGCGCATGGTATGGCGCAAAGGTGTGAATGATATGAAGATCGAAAAAATAAACGAAAACCAGATTCGTTGCACTCTCACAAAGGAAGATCTCAAAGACAGGCAGATAAAGATTTCGGACATGGCGTACGGATCGGAAAAGGCAAAGGACCTTTTCCGGGACATGATGGATCAGGCCGCATATGAGTACGGTTTCGAGGTGGACGACATACCTATCATGATAGAGGCCGTTCCATTGAATTCGGAATGCATACTCCTGGTGATAACCAAGGTCGAAAATCCCGAGGAGCTGGACACGAGGTTCTCGCATTTTACGGCGCAGGCGCAGGAGGCGGAAGAGATACTGAGCGCGGGAGCCACGGATATCCTGGATCTTTTCTCAAAGCTGCGGTCGAAAGAGGAAGATGAGCCCGCGGATTTCATTCCTTTGTCCGAGTCATTGGGGGCAAAGAAACAAAAGACCCGGCCCCAGAGACAGCTTTTGGGGCAGCAGGATCAGGCAGCGTTGATAAGCGACATCACCAAGCTGTATTCCTTTGCGTCACTGGAGGAGGCGCAGACGGCCGCATCCGTGATAGATACCTTCTATCATGGCGAGAACACCCTCTACAAAAACCATCAAAACGACCACTATTACCTCTTCATAAAGAAGAGCGACCACAGCCCGGAAGAGTACAACAAGCTCTGCAACATCCTGTCTGAGTATGCCCACCAGGAGACATGCACCCCCGGGATAGAGGCTTTCTATGGTGAGCACGGAGAGGCCATCATAGAAAAGAACGCCATGCAGGTGTTGGGAAGGCTGTAGACGTTTGATCATGAAAAAGAAAAACATTCCAAAGATCATTCCCATTCTGGGAACGGTGGGCGCGTTAATCATCATAATCCTTATGTTCGTGCTTTTTGCCAGGTACGCCCCGTCTAACACCAAGGCGGATTTATATGACTATTTCGGGGTCCTTGCGTCGGGCGATGCCTCGGGAGACTCCCCCTTGCCCGGAGAGGAGGCCGCCATAGTGGCGGACGGGGAGCTTTTGGAGGAAAAGGCGTTTATTTCCAACGAACAGCCATATGTAAATATTGCGGTGATACAGGAGCGTTTCAATGATCATTTTTACTGGGATGACCATGAAAAGCTCTTGCTGTATGCCCTGCCGTCCCGAATGATAAGGACAGGGGCGGGGACGGCCTTGTATTCGGATGGTGGGGAAAACAATGAGTTTTCCTGCGTCATAGCGAAGTATGTCTCGGGCGCACTGTATATTTCCATGGATTTTGTCAAAAATTACACGGACATTGACTACCAAATATATGAAGCCCCGGACAGGATAGTCATAAGGTCGGCGGGCACCTTCACTTACGTCGACGCAAAAAAGAACGCAAAGATACGCGTAAAGGGCGGGATAAAGAGCGACATCCTAAAGGAATGTGAAAAGGGGGAAAAGCTCACCGTCATTGAAGAGCTTGACAAATGGGTCAAGGTCTCTTCCCGGGACGGTCTTACCGGATACATCAAAACATCCGCTGTTTCAGATTCCTACGAGGAAGAATCAGACAGCGGGTTTGATGCGGAGCAGTATGAGACCATCTCCAGGGACCATACCATCAATATGACCTGGCACTATGTAGGAAATGCCTCGGTGAATTCGCAGATTTCATCCACATTGTCCGAGGCAGACGGGATAAATGTGATATCGCCCACATGGTTTTATTTGGACGACGCTGAGGGGAACATATCCGGCACCGCATCCAGGGATTACGTGGACAAGGCCCATGCGAAAGATGTCGAGGTCTGGGGCGAGGTCAATGATATTGACAGTGAAGACGCAGATGTGGGTGATGTACTTACGCACACATCCACCAGGGAACACCTGGAGAGTCAGATGCTGGCATATGCGATAGAGTATGGGATGGATGGCGTAAATATAGACTTTGAGAACCTCGATGCCGGTGTGGGGGATTCCTACATAGAGTTTATCAGGGAGCTGTCCATCCTGACACACAAAAATGGCATCGTGCTTTCCGTGTGTGTTCCTGTATCCATCGGGATCACGGACTTCATGAACAGGGAAGGGCTGGGTGAGGCCTGTGACTACGTGTGCCTGATGGCGTATGATGAACATTATGATGGGTCGGAGCCGGGATCCGTGGCGTCTGTTTCCTGGGTGTCTGAAGCCATAGACAAGACCCTGGAGGATGTGCCTCCGGAGAAGCTGGTTCTGGGGGTTCCTTTCTATACGAGGCTGTACAAGACCGAAGGCGGGGAGGTTTCTTCCAGCGCAATGTCCATGGGGGCCGTGTCCTCGTTTTTGGAGGAAAAGGGAGCAGAGGCGTCCTATGACGCGGAATCCGGGCAGCAGTACGCGGAATTTTCCGATGATGGAATCTTTTACCAGGTGTGGCTGGAGGACGCATTCTCCATGGAAGAGAGAATGAAGCTCATCATATCCAAGGGTCTTGCGGGAGTGGCAAGCTGGCGGGTAGGACTGGAGACGGAAGATATCTGGGGAGTGTTGGGAAGTTACCTGGACTGACGCAGGCGGCGGGCTTAGGAACTGCCATGGAATAAAAAGCGCGAGTTATTTTTCTGTACAATATTTGACATATGTGGTATAATGAGGGGCAATTTTAGAAACAGATTGAAAAAGGGAGAAAAGGGAGAAAAAGGGAGAAAAACAAATGAGCCAGGCAAAGGTAGACAAATATAAGGAAGAAAAAGCAAACAGGCAAAAGATCATGAGGAGGGAGAAGCTCAAAGCCAGGCTGGCCGGAGGCATCGTGGCGGTATGCTGCGCGGGGATTATAGCATACATCGGCTTTTCCATATATGATTTTGCGGGATCGTCCAAGACGATATCCCACATCACGGTGGATACATCCGCAGTGGATGATTATCAGGCGGAAGTATACTGATCATGAGCTATGCTGATGACGTATTTGTGGATATGTGCCGCGGCATTCTCGAGGATGGGACGGATACCCGGGGGCAAGAGGTAAGGCCCCGGTGGGATGACGGGTCAAAGGCCTACACCATAAAGAAATTCGGGGTCGTCAACAGGTACGACCTTTCAAAGGAATTTCCCATACTGACCGTCCGGCCGGTGCCTTTGAAGAATGCGGTGGACGAGATGCTCTGGATATGGCAGAAAAAGTCGCATAATGTCAATGACTTAAGGAGCCATATATGGGATTCGTGGGCAGATGGAGATGGCAGCATCGGCAAGGCGTACGGCTATCAGATGGGAAAAAAGGCCCATTACGCCGAGGGGGACTTTGACCAGACGGACAGGGTGATTTACGACCTTAAGCATAATCCCTTCTCCAGGCGGATATTGACGAACATGTATGTGCACGGGGATCTTTCCCAAATGAATCTTTATCCGTGCGCATATAGCTGTACCTTCAATGTCACGCAGGATCAGGATGGCGCCAGGAAGTTAAATGTAATTTTAAACCAACGCTCCCAGGATGTACTTACGGCAAACGGTTGGAACGTGGCGCAGTATGCGGTGCTGGTGCATATGCTGGCACAGACCTGCGGTCTTGAGGCGGGCGAAATGGTACATGTCATAGCGGATGCACATATATATGACAGGCATGTGGACATGGTAAAAGACCTCATTTCCAGGGAGAGGCATCCCGCGCCCACATTTAGGCTGAATCCTGACGTGACGGATTTTTATGCCTTTACGCCTGAAGACGTATCGTTGGAAAACTATGTGACGGGACCACAGATAAAGAATATCCCGGTGGCGGTGTAGTATGATATTGATAGCGGCGGCAGACCTCAACTGGGGGATAGGGCTCAAAGGAAAGCTCCTTACGAGCATTCCGGAGGACATGAAATTTTTCAGGGAGACCACTACAGGGAATGTGGTCGTGATGGGGCGTAGGACATTGGAGAGCTTTCCGCACGGGATGCCCTTGAAAAACCGGACCAACATCGTGATGACGAGAAGGAAGGATTACGACGGAAAGGGAGCCGTGACGGTTCATGACGCCGCGGAATTGAAAAACGAACTGGAAAAATATAAAGACCGTAAAGTATACCTCATAGGGGGCGGGAGCATGTACAGGGAGTTTATCGCAGATTGCGACAGCGCCCTTATCACCAGGCTCTATTACGAGTACGAGGCAGACACCTTTATGCCAAACCTGGAGGAGCAGGGATTCAAGGTGGTATATGAGAGCGACGAAATGACATATTTCAGTCTGGTGTACAGATTCGTCAGATATGAGAGATAAGGATTAGAATACCATGGATATAGCTGGAAGAAAATTGTTCTTAAAGGCATTGAAGCAGGAAGAGGTGGACACGGTGTTTGTCTATCCCGGGGGCGTGGTGACCGACCTTTTGGACGAGCTGGGAAGGGACGGATCCATAAGGCTCATCTTAGCCAGGCACGAACAGGCCCTCATTCATGAGGCGGAAGGCTATGCGAGGGCGTCCGGAAAGGTTGCCGTGTGCATAGTGACATCGGGACCCGGGGCCACCAACACGGTGACGGGGCTGACCGATGCGTTCTACGACAGTATCCCCCTTGTATGCTTCACGGGGCAGGTCTCCGTGCCGCTCATAGGAAATGATGCCTTTCAGGAAGTGGACATGATAGGTATCACGAGGAATGTCACGAAGTATGGCGTGACGGTTTCCGACAGGAAGAATCTGGGAAAGATCATAAAGGAAGCCTTTTACATAGCAAATACGGGAAAGAAAGGTCCCGTCGTGGTGGACCTTCCCAAGAACATACAGGTGGAAAAAGGCAGTGGGGAGTACCCGGACAAGGTATCCATACGGGGCTACAAGCCCAATGAGTCCGTGCATGTGGGTCAGCTGAAAAAAGCCTACAAGCTCCTTAAGGGCGCAAAAAAGCCCCTCATCCTGGCAGGCGGGGGAGTGAACGTAGCCCATGCTAATGACGAGCTTTTGAAATTCGTCGAAAAGACACACGTGCCCGTGGTCTCCACGGTGATGGGGAAGGGGGGCATACCCACAGGGCACGAGTATTACATGGGAAATTCCGGGATGCATGGGGCCTATGCATGCAACATGGCCATTTCCGAATGTGACGTGCTTTTTTCCATAGGATGCAGGTTCAATGACAGGGTGACGGGTTCCCTGGATGATTTTGCCCCCAATGCGAAGATAGTGCACATAGACATAGACACCGCGTCCATTTCGAGGAATGTGGTGGTGGATGTACCCGTGGTGGCGGATGCGAACGTGGCGCTGCAAAAGCTGAATGAATGGGCAAGCGTGCAGGATACATCAGAGTGGATAAAAGAAATTAAATCATGGGATAATGAATACCCCTTAAAGATGCCGAATGTGGACGAAACCAGGCTCTCCCCCCAGTCCATAATGGAAGGAATCAATTCCGTATTTCGCAACAGCTTCATAACGGTGGACGTGGGACAGCATCAGATGTGGGCATCCCAGTTTCTCCAGCTGGACTCAAGGAGGCACATGATAACCTCGGGGGGTCTTGGGACGATGGGATTCGGGTTTCCCGCTGCGATAGGGGCAAAGGCAGCCATTCCGGATACCCCCGTCATATGTATCACGGGCGACGGCGGCTTCCAGATGAACATGCAGGAGATGGCAGTATCCGTCACGGAACACTTGCCGGTCATCACCTGCCTTTTGAACAACAAGGTCCTGGGTATGGTTCGCCAGATGCAAAATCTTTTCTACGGCAAGAGGTTTGTGGCGACGGACCTGGCAAATGACAGGGGTGAGGCGTACGTTCCTGACTTCATGAAGTGGGCACAAAGCTATGGGATAGAGGCCATCAGGGTCACCGACAAAGACCAGATACTGCCCGCCCTAAAAAAAGCCGGGAAGATGAAGGAGCGGAGTGTGCTGATAGAGTTTGTCATAGACCAGGATGAGATAGTCCTTCCCATGGTGAAGGGCGGGGACGCCACGTCGGACATGATACTGTAAACAGGAGTGGAAAATGGAAAAAAGGTGGATAGCCCTTTATGTGGAAAATCAGGTCGGGGTTTTGGCAAAAGTCTCCGGTCTTTTCTCAGGAAAAAACTACAACCTTCAGAGCCTGACCGTGGGGGAGAGCGAGGATGAGACGGTATCGAGGATGACGATCAGCGTAAAGAGCGATGACGTGACCTTCGAACAGATAAAAAAACAGCTGAACCGTATGGTGGAGGTCATAAAGGTCATTGACCTTTCCAATGTGCCCATCCATATGAAAGAGATCCTCTACCTCAGGGCAAAGAAGGTTTCGCCCGAGGATAAGGCTGAGGCCTTCCGCATAGCGGAGGTCTTTGGGGGAGAGGTGATAGACATAGGGACAGATTCGCTGATATTGAGCTGTGTGCAGACAGAGCACAGGATCAATGAGCTGATAGCCCTGGCAAAAGGGACCTTCAAGGGGGGCATAGAGGTCACCCGGGGGGGATCTGTGGCGGTAGAAAGCATCAGCACATCCTGCAGGTAGGAACCGTAAGGAAATAATTCCAAAGTTATTTTTTACAGTTCCTAAGGACAGTTACAAAAAGGAGGATATCATGGAGAAGAAAAACCTGGACTGGGGACATCTGGATTTTGATTACAGGGAGACAGACTGGCGCTACGTGGCGATGTACAGGAATGGTTCCTGGGGAGCCGGTGAGCTCGTGGAGGATCCAAACATCGTGATGAATGAGTGCGCCGGAGTGCTGCAATACGCACAGACCGTCTTCGAGGGGCTGAAGGCCTACACGACCCAGGACGGGAGGATAGTGATGTTTCGTCCGGATCTTAATGCCGACCGCATGATGGATTCCTGCAAGAGGCTCGAGATTCCCATTTTGCCAAAGGAGCTGTTCATCGAGGGTGTGGAGAAGGTGGTGAAGGCCAATGAGGCCTATGTGCCGCCGTATGGTTCGGGGGCCACGCTCTACATACGCCCGTACGTATTCGGAATCAATCCCGTCATTGGGGTAAAGCCCGCGGACGAATACATGTTCAGGGTATTCACCACGCCGGTGGGTCCATACTTCAAGGGTGGTGTCAAGCCCATCACGATAAAGGTTTCTGACTTTGACAGGGCGGCGCCCCATGGAACGGGGAATATCAAAGCAGGGCTTAACTACGCAATGAGCCTCCACGCCATAGTGACGGCCCACGAGGAAGGGTTTGAAGAGAACATGTACCTGGACGCTGCCAGCCGTACCTATGTGGAGGAGACAGGCGGTGCGAACTTCCTCTTTGTGGACAAGGAAGGCGACATAGTAATACCCAAGTCGGACTCTATCCTGCCTTCCATCACCAGAAGGTCCCTTGTTACCGTGGCCAAGGACATACTCGGACTCAAGGTAACGGAAAGAAAGGTGGCCTTTGAGGAGGTAGGCAGCTTTAAGGAATGCGGGCTCTGCGGCACGGCTGCCGTCATATCTCCCGTGGCTTGCGTAAACGACCATGGAAAGGAAATCTTCTTCGAGGACTGCAGGGAAGAGATGGGGCCTGTGGTAAAACGCCTATACGATACGCTGACTGGAATACAGATGGGCCAGATAGAAGGTCCCGAGGGGTGGCTTCATGAGGTGAAATAGGATGGTTGTCAAGTTTCTGACCAGCAGAGAGCCCCGGGATATTTTATACAGGAAAGTATTGATATGGGTGATGGGGATAGGAGCGGCGCTTATTGTGTCGCTCCTTATTTCTAAGCCAAAGACCGTGGATTTTTCATCGCACCTGTCCGAAACGGCGGTGACGGTGGACGGGGAGGAGATACCGTTAAAGACCCTGGGGTATTATGTGATGGTAACGGAGGAGAACGTGGATCTTCTTGCGTCGCTCTACGACCCTTCAGATACTTTTTCCTTCTGGAGGCTCCACATCAATACCACCTTCGTGGTTTCCGCTGCAAAGAAGGGCGCCATGAATACCTGTATCAGGGACATCTTGTATTCGAACAGGGCGGTGGAGCTGGGGATTTCGCTGGACGATGATGACGAGGAAAAGATAATGGACGAGGCCGCGGATATAGAGGATGGGCTGTCCATGAAGCAAAGGATGGCCACGCAGCTTGATGCGCAGTCACTGGTGCCGATACTGGAAAGGGTCTATCTTGCAAGGAAATACGCCGTCAAGCTGTCAGAAGAGATGGACTTTACCACGGAATACGGGCAGAGCGCCGGCGTGGCCTTGGGAGTGGGAGGAGCATATTTCGAGGAAGCATACGAAGCGGCAGACATCAAGATAAATGAAAAACTCTGGAAGAAGGTTTCCCTGGGAAACATCACGATAGGACATTATGAATGAATTCTGATTGCAATTTTTTGTATTTGTCTCCATTTACTGACAGTATTGACATCCCGCCTCATTTTATGAGCTCGTGGCAAAGACGCGCAACAAGGTGACGCTTTTTACACGTCCGCGGCGCTTTGGCAAGACGCTCACAATGAGCATGATGGAGAGTTTTTATGGAAGGAGCATGAAAATGAAAAAACTATTGAATGTATTTATGGTCTTTTGCATGGTGGTAACTCTGGAAGGATGCGGCGCGTCTGGTGATGCTTCGACGAGTACTGACGCCCTTGACCTCTGGAATGATGATGCTCAGGCAAAGAACGAGCTTATCTCCTATATGGAGGCGATCACGGATGAAAATAATTCCGATTATATTCCGGCGGAAAACAGGATAGCCGTATTTGATATGGACGGCACGATTCTTTGTGAGACGGATCCGTATTATTTCGATCATTGCCTGTTAAAGTATCGTGTGTTGGACGACCCTGATTACAGCTCTAGAGCCTCGGATTTTGAAAAGGATGTGGCAGAGCGGATACAGGCGATATTTGACGGAGATGAGGATGTTGAAGTGTCTATGGAGGAGCATGGACAGGCGGTGGCGTCCGCGTTTTCCGGAATGACGATCGAGGAATTTGAGGACTACATTGACGAATTTAAGGCGCAGCCTACACCTAGCTATGATGGCATGACAAGGGGTGAGGCATTCTATAAGCCTATGCTTCAGGTGATAGATTATCTGCAGGATAATGATTTTAAGGTCTATATAGTCAGCGGCACAGACCGCTTTATAGTGCGCGGCATCGCAAAAGGGACGCTTGATATTCCCAGAAATCAGCTGATTGGCTCGGACGAGACGCTTGTGGCGCCTGAGCAGGGAGATACTGATGGACTGGATTATTCCTTTGACGATGATGATGAGCTTGTCTTAGGCGGTGATTTCATAATAAAGGCTCTGAATATGAACAAAGTGACGGTCATCGCGCAGGAAATAGGCATCCAGCCCGTGCTTTCCTTCGGCAACAGCACCGGGGATTCGAGCATGGCGGAATATGCCACCAGCAATAACCCTTACAGGAGTCTCGCCTTTATGCTCTGCTGTGATGATACCGTGCGTGAGAACGGAAATATCGAAAAAGCTGACAAGATGTATGGGCTTTGTGAAGAATTTGACTGGGTTCCCATATCCATGAAGAATGACTGGAAGACTATTTATGGGGATGGTGTCACATATAAGGCTGATTAGTGTGATGACATAAGGAGGAATGCGATATGTTAAAGAAAATTGGGATTGTATTTAGGAAAACCGCGCTTCCGGCTGTATGTGCCGCGTTGCTTATCGTCGGGGTCGCCGAGCCTGCGCTTGCAGCGGATGGGGTGGCTGCGGCAAAGTATGTGAGCTCTTCATCTGTCTCAACGGTGCTCATGGACGATGTGACAAATGAGATGACAGATTACACATACTGGACGGGGCTCCTCGATGACGCGTCATCGGTGCTCACGGATAATGCCGAGATATCTTCCATAAATGAAGGCAATGTCAAGGCGGACGGAACATCTATGGTAGATATAGCGTCGTACAACAAGGTGGCAAGCGGCGCAGCTTTGAAAAGTTCTGCTCAAAACGAAGCAATATCCGAATATGTAGGCGTCTATGGCAGTCCGGAGAATTATTATTCGGGCTCTGCATCTACCCGTATTTATGATGGATATTACGACAGCAGCGGAAATGTCAATACATCGTCAGATATGTACCAAGCTATAGATAACTGTCAGGCGGCATCGGATCTCTCCGCGGTGCAGTATGCGGTGCCCGTGCGCTATACGACCGTAGATTTTCTTCCGTCGAACATTAAAATCTATGACGATTATACGGATCCGGATTTCGACTATCAGTATTTGAGCGGACTTCGCATCAATGAGCCTGTGGTTATAAGAGCGTATTCAAAGGATGAAAACTGGTGCTATGTGCAAAGCTCCATGATCTCAGGCTGGGTGGAAAAGGCGGATCTTGCCATATTTTCATCAAAGGATGCATGGCTTGCCTCATGGAATACAGCGGAGGATAAGACTCTCGTGGTATATGGATACAAGGTGTATACAGAGGATTCCTATTACGATACGAGCACGGCAAATATAGCGCTTACCATGGGTACGACGCTCCCCGTCGAATCCGCGACCGCCGTGACAGACCAGGTGACAAACAGGGCCACATATTATAACTATGTGGTTACTCTGCCTACCCGTGATGCAGATACCGGCAGGTATGTCGGCGCAAAGGCTCTGATCACATCAAAGGATGAGGTATCCATAGGGTATCTGCTCCCGACACAGGAAAATATCGCAAAGGTGGCGTTCGGTATGCTGGGAAAACGATACGGCTGGGGCGGCATGCTCTCATCCGATGATTGCAGCCAGTATCTGAGAAATGTCTATGCGTGCTTTGGGATAAATCTCCCGAGGGATACTTCATGGCAGCAAAAAGCGGCTGTATTCGGTTATGATGTATCCGAATATACCGACGAGCAGAAGCTTGAGCTTCTTGATCATATGCCTCTTGGCACCATACTTTATTTCAGCGGTCATGCCATGATGTATCTGGGGCAAAGCGGTGGGAAATATTATGTCATAAGCTCTGTCTCCACTATGAAGCCCGTTTCACTCTCATCCAAACAGCGAATAAGGAGCGTCGTAATAAATACCCTAGATACACAGCGGGCAAACGGAAAGACATGGCTCTCCAGCCTCATTACATATAAGGTTCCTTGGCGGCACAAGGATTATTCCGCAGCCAATGCTGCTACGGACAGCGCGGCGGGGGATAAGAAGGACGCGTCGGGTTTTGTTGTTTCTTTGTCGGAGAACAGCTACACATATGACGGCACATCGAAGCAGCCTTCCATAGAGGTCACGGACACCGCGGGCAATGTGATATCCTCACGCTACTATGATGTGACATGGGATGCAGACACCATATCTGTGGGCAATCATACGATAGGCCTTTCCTTCGGGTGGCTCTACAGCGGAACTGTTACCTGTGGGTATTCTATCGTTGAAAAGGCTGTAGAAACACCCCAGACAGTGACACAGACTGCCACGCAAACCACCACACTCTCAAAGCCGAAAATAACAAAGGCACAAGCGAAGAAGAAGGCTATTCTCCTAAAGTGGAAGAAGGCTTCGCAGGTGACGGGCTATCAGATACAGTATTCCACTAATAAAAAATTCTCACGCCCGGTAACGCTCACGATAAGTAAGGCGTCAAAGACCTCATACACGATAAAGAAGCTGACGGCAAAAAAGAAATACTATGTGCGCATACGGATCTATCTGAAAAAGGGCGGAGCATATTATTATTCTTCGTGGTCTGCGAAAAAGGCAGTAAAGACTAAGATATGATATAATATCAGGGTTGAAAGTTTCTCTCCCATTTTTGCGCTTTTTATATCTGTTTCCATAGGCGCACAGGATTTTGTATCTTGGCGAAGTTCACCAACCGGTGAAGAAGGGTATTAAGTCTGCTTATGTAGGACAGGAAGATAAGCTGAAAGCCTGCCTTTGATACCTATGCCTTAAAGGGAGCCTCAAAGGATGAGATCAAGAGCGTGGAGCAGGGGAAATAGGTAGTATTTGGTGTGATATATTATTAACGATGATATAAAAAAAGGAGGAGATTATGAAAAAATCAAGACTTTTGGCGGCAGTCATGACAACTGCGCTGCTCGTAAGTGCTGTAGGGGAGGTTCCTGTCTATGCGGGAGATTACCCACAGGAGATCCGGGAAACGGTGACAG
>CAJOPH010000056.1 GCA_905236805.1 uncultured Eubacterium sp.
AAAGGTGGGGTAGTCTATACAATCTCCGACACCTCATCCAAAACGGTTTCCGTGACCGGGCTTACGAAATCGGGAAAAAAAAAGACAAAGATCACCGTTTTGGATAAGGTGACCTCTTCAAACGGAGAAGAATACAGAAAAATTTTAACGATTACTATAAAAAAAAGATGGATTTATTTTGAAAAAGAGAGTATAATAGAACGATGGATTGTGCGAAGCTGCAAAACGGTCGTATTTTTTAGCGGCTTCATAGTAAAAACCATGTTGTATCGGAGAGGGGGATTTAGATGAAGCGTAAACAGAAACTCGTGGTAAAGCAGACGGTAGTGACCGTAGTATCCATCATCATCCTCGCGGTGATCCTTGTGACCTACGGCAGCACCCGGCTTAACAGTGTGTATCATAGCATGATAGAAGAGGTGGTAAGGGTAGGCGCTACCGAGTTTTACGAGGAGCTTAGCATTGCCAAGCCGGGCGACCTTTCATTGGGAGAGGATGGGTCAGCCTACAAGGGGGATGCCCAGATCACTACCGAGGTCATAGACGAGATGAAGACAAAGACGGGTCTTGACTACTCCATCTTCTATGGGACCACGATAGTTGCCACTACCATTACGGACATATCCACCAATGAGAGGATCATAGGGCAGGAGGCCTCGGCCCAGGCTTCGGAGTGCGTAAATACCGGAACGGAGGTCTATCTTCCCGCGGCCACCATAGGCGGAGGTCATTATTTTGGATATTACATCCCCATGAAGAATTCCGATGGTTCCATAGCGGGGATGATCCTGTGTGCCAGGGAGAGTTCCGATGTGAACCACCAGGTACGCAGCCAGATCATTATAATGATCATGTTTGCCCTGGTCATTTCCCTGGTGATAGTAATCTACAGCATTATCACGGGCAAGCATACATCGGATACATTAGATCACATAGTGGATTGCTTAGAGCTTTTGTCCAAGGGGAGGCTGGATATTCATGTGCCACAGTCCTACCTGAACAGGCGTGATGAACTGGGTACCATCGCCGAGAGCACCAAGCTCCTCGATGAAGAGCTTTCGGATATCATAAAGACTACCATTGAGCTATCCGCCAATGTATCGGATGCGGGCGAAGAATTAAATGATTCTTCAACAATGGCCCATGATGCATCCTCACAGGTCACCCTGGCGGTGGAGGAGATTTCCAAGGGCGCAATATCACAGGCCGAGAGCATACAGACCGCGGCCGAGGATACGACGAGCATGGGCATGGACATAGACGGGATAACACAGGACGTGGACGGTCTTCGCTCCTATGCGGAAAATATGAAGGAAGCCTGCGACCATACCATGGATGCCGTGCATGATCTGATGGGACACAACAGGGCTGTTATTTCGTCTATGAAGGTCATTGAGAGAAATATAAAGATGACCCATGAGTCTGTACAGGATATAGCTGACTCATCCAGTATGATAGACAGCATAGCCACCCAGACGAACCTTCTTTCCCTAAACGCATCCATAGAGGCGGCTAGGGCAGGAGAGGCAGGAAAAGGCTTTGCGGTCGTTGCTGATGAGATACGTTCCCTGGCTGACCAGTCAAAGGAAGCCGCATCCCAGATAAAGGATATCGTGGAAAAGCTTGTTGCGGACTCCATGGAGAGCGTAAATACTTTGGATACATTGAACGAAGAGTTCAAGGTCCAAAGCGACCAGCTTGAAAATACCGAAAATGAAATGAACACCATGGTGGAAGAGGTAGGAAAGGTGACAGACAGCTCCAAGACCATTTCTGCCCGCATCGATACACTTAATGAGGTGAAGAGAGACCTTATCGATATCGTCTCGGATCTTTCTGCCATTTCCGAAGAGAATGCGGCGGCATCTGAACAGACCAATGCATCCATGGAAGAGGTAAATTCAAACTTCGAAATCATCCACAACTCCGCCGATGAGCTCCATCAGATGGCAGTGAAGTTGGATGACATCATAAAGTTCTTCCACTTTGATGAGAAGGATTATACCTAAGGGGTAGCAATCAAAAAACAGTAGATGGCGAAAAAGCACCATAGATCCGGGTGTCGGTTTCGATGCCCGGATTTGTCGTATGAATGGTATGTTAGTAATAATACAGGCTGTTATATTAGGCATAATAGAAGGAATAACAGAATGGCTTCCCGTCTCATCCACGGGTCACATGATCCTCTTTGACGCATTTTTTCCCATGGATGTGTCGGAAGGATTCATGGAGATGTTTCTCGTGGTGATACAGCTTGGGGCCATTGTGGCCGTGGTTATCACCTATTGGGGGAGGCTGTGGCCGTTTTCCTCAGACAGGGAAAAAAATTTCATAAAAAAAGATGTCTGGGTCATGTGGTTTAAGGTGGTGGTGGCCTGCATTCCTGCCGTCATCGTTGAACTTTTATGGGGAGATGTGATAGAGGAGAGGCTCTACAATTACAAGGTGGTCTCAGTCATGCTCATTTTGTTCGGTGTCTTTTTTCTTGTTTCCGAGTACAGGAACAAGACCAGACAGCCAAAGGTCTTTTCGGTAGATGATATATCCTACAAGGCTGCATTCATCATAGGCTGTTTTCAGCTGATAGCCGCTGTTTTTCCGGGGACATCACGCTCCGGGGCTACCATATTGGGGGCCCTTATCATAGGGATATCAAGGACGGCCGCTGCAGAGTTTACCTTCTTTCTGGCGGTGCCTGTCATGTTTGGGGCAAGCTTTATAAAGCTTATTAAGTTTGGATTTGATTTTACACAGTCGGAGATCGCAGTCCTTGCCGCAGGGACTCTCGCGGCTTTTGTTGTTTCCATGGTGGTCATAAGACTGCTTATGGGATATATAAAGAAGCATGATTTTACCGTATTTGGGTATTACAGGATAATGCTTGGCACGGTGGTGCTTTTGTATTTTGGGCTTCTTGCGGACGTATTGTGATGGTTTGAGCGTTGACGAATTTCCTTAGGGAGGTAATCATTGAAAATATTTGTGACGGGGGCGGCGGGGCAATTGGGCTCTGACCTTTGCCGGGAGCTGAAGGGAAGGGGACATAAGGTCTTTGGGTCAGATATTTTGGATTCAGGGGATATGTCCATTATGGACGAATACTTAAAAGCAGACATAACAAGCTTCGGAGAGGTTTTGGATGCGGTATCTGCCATATCTCCCGATGCCATCATGCACTGTGCGGCCTGGACCGGTGTGGATGATGCCGAAAGGGAAGAAAATCGTCAGAAGGTATACGCCATAAACGTAACGGGCACGGAAAATATTGCGAAAGCCTGTGTTAAAGTAGGTTCAAAGCTTTTGTATCTTTCCACCGATTATGTATTTGGCGGCCGGGGAGATACACCCCTACGGCCCGACGATGGCGATTTTTCACCTTTGAATTATTATGGAAAGACCAAGCTTTATGGAGAAGAAATAATAAGGGATCTTCTGGATGAGTACTTCATAGTGCGTATAGCATGGGTATTCGGAAAAAATGGAAAAAATTTCATCCGTACCATGCTTTCGCTTTCTGATAAATACGATAAGGTGAGGGTGGTGGATGATCAGATAGGGACTCCTACCTATACGGTGGATCTTTCCGTACTTCTTTCTGACATGATAGAAACTAGCAGGTACGGCACATACCATGCCACAAATGACGGCGGATATATTTCCTGGGCAGACCTCGCTGAGTACATCTTTGAGGTGACCGCCAAAAACACTAAGGTGGAAAGGGTTTCCACTTCGGAATTCGGCAATACATTGGCAAGGCGTCCCCATAACAGCAGGCTGGACAAGGGAAAATTAATCAAAAATGGATTTAATATGCTTCCTGACTGGAAGGATGCGGTAAAAAGATATATAGCACAGATACAGTAATGCTTTTGTCACGAACGGATAATACACCGCCCTTTGGGACGGACTTGGATGTATCGTAAAAAAGGAGATGAATGGGGATGTTTTGCAGAAAATGTGGAAATCAGATACCGGAAAATGCAAAATTCTGCCCGGTATGCGGTGCCAAAACGACAGATTCCCCCATGCCGGGGACACCTGTCAACAACCTGGGAACAAATCCTGTAAACCAGGGGGGCATGATGCCTGATAATTCGCCCTATTCCCAAAATGGTCAGGGCGGATTTAATAATGCCGGGGATTCGCAAAAAAGCAACAAGCCCATTATCATAGCCATTGCGGCAGCAATAGGTCTTTGCGTCATAGTGGGAGGCATAGTCGGGTTTCTTTTATTAAGCAAGGGTTCTGATAATGACACGGGCACCGTGGCAAAGGATTTTGGGACATCGGAGAGTGTCCCTGATTCATCAGATCCTAAGGACGGATCGGCTTCTTCTTCGGATCAAGGCAGTGACTCCTCAACGGGGGCGGATGATTATGACTCCCTTCTTGACAGTCTTTCAGAATACAAGGAAGTATATCTGGAGCTTATGTCCTATGATGTTACTGACTATCCTTTGGTCGATCTTTATGTCGCGGTGGAGGATGAATACGGAAATGATGTCACTTTGTCAGACCCTAAGGGAGCCATCCTTGAGCAGATAAGCGGCGGAAAGGAACTCGAACAGACCATAAAGTCCATCACCAGGGTAGAAGGAAACCAGGGGCTTAGCATAGACATAGTGGCGGACAAGTCCGGCAGCATGGAGTATGACCTTCCTGCCATGCAGGGCATCATGGAGGAATTTGTAGACAGCCTGGATTACAATTCGGGAGACAGGGCTGAGCTCATATCCTTTGACAGCTATGTCATGTACATGTGTACATATACCAACCGGGCAGAGCTTTTGAATAATGGGATATGGAACATGTCCGCATATGGGAGTACGATGCTTTATGACGCCCTTTATGAGGGGGTTCAGAATGCGGGAAACCAGGAAGGCGCCAAATGCGTGATAGGTTTTACCGATGGCGATGACACGGGGAGCTACCATACCGTAAATGAGGTGATAAACCTGGCAAATACATATTCTGTCCCGGTCTATATCATAACTACCGCGGGGGGCTATACATCGGAGCTTGACAGCATAGTAGACAGCACCGGCGGAATGCTTTGGGATATTTCATCCATCAGTGACATGGATGCGGTCCTGTATGAGATATATTCCAGACAGAAAGATATGTATTGCATTACCTACGAGTCCGACTCTTCAAAGGATGCCTATTTAACGAGGGAGATTTCCTATATCCTGGGGGATGATGAGTATCTTTCCAAGGCCGATGATGAATTTACCCCCGTGGAGACCAGAAAGGTAAAAAATCATGATAATAGGTATGAAGCCGTGGTGGGGGACGTTTCCTGGTCTGAGGCAAACGAGGCTGCCATAGAGGCAGGGGGACACCTTGTCACCATTACATCCAAGAAGGAGATGAATACCGTAAAGAAGCTCGCCGAAAAAAAGGATCTTACCTTTGTATGGATGGGGGGATATACATCTGACAGGTATGGGGATATATACGGTCATTGGATCACGGGCGAAGATTTTGAGCAATATACGGCCTGGTATGACGGGGAGCCTTCGGGATATGACGAAAATGATGGTGAAAGAGAACTCTACCTCATGCTGTGGAAGGTGAACGGCAAATGGTCCTGGAACGACCAAAGGGACGACGCCGTTGATGCCATAAGGTCGTATTCCTCCAAAAAAATAGGCTATATCATAGAGTACGAAGATTAAGGGAAATACTTCTTGTAATCAGGCAGGTTTTGGGGTATAATAGTTTGGTTTGTGTAACAGGATACCCCTTAGGGGTTATTTAGTGGTTTTTTCATGATATGTTCTTTTAATGTGAGGTGATACCTGATGGAACATGATGAAAACGAAGATGGAGCCGTAGAGATTTCCTATGGGGAGCTGTCCTATGAGGAGCTGGAAAACCTGATCGAAGCCGCTGTGGAAGCCAAGAAAGTCTTTGAGGAAAAATCAAGGCAGCTCGATGAGGAAAGGGCTTTGCTCGAAAAGGATCAAAAGAAGTTAAAAGATGATATAAGGAAATTTGAAAGGGAAAAGGCTTCTTATACCGACCAGAGACTTGAGATATCACATGCCAGGAGGGAGCTTGAATCCCTGAGGGCTTCTTTTGAGCGTGACAAGGAGATCGAAAAGAAAAGGCAGGCCCAGCAGCAGCAGCTTTTTGAGACCAAATGGAAGATTTTGGAAAAGGAGCTTGCCGAACTGTCGGAGGAAAAGAAGCAGTTTGAGCTTCACAAGGAATTTAGAGCCAGGGTCAATGACTTCGAAAAAAATTCCCATACATCCTCGGATTATGAGATACTCTTTAATGGCATAAACAGCGAGCTGGCCTTAAGGAAAAGATACAAGGATCTTATTAAGATATTTCATCCTGACAATGTGGGAGGCGATCTTGACACCGTACAGGAGATAAACAGGCAATATGAGGACCTGAAAAGGCAGTATGGGGCGTAGGGAACAGAAATATATAATAAATTAATATAGCTTAACTGACGCTAGGGGAGCTTTCTTTAGGAACTGTAGAATAAAAGGAGGCTGAGAAATCGTTTACGATGACCCTTAATACTTGACCCGGATAATGCCGGCGTAAGAAAGAGGAGGTTGCAATATGGAAACAGGAAGGTTTAATGCAAGGAAGCTGGTGTTTAGCGCCGTGGCCATAGCGCTTTCGGCGGTGTGTGCTCTGGTGGTGCTTTTCAGGCTCCCCTTCGGCGGGTCTGTCACGCTGATGTCCATGTTTTTCATAGCCTTGATAGGTTATTGGTATGGACCTGTGTGGGGAATCATGTCAGGATTTGTCTTCGGAATCATTAATTTTATGGAAGACCCCATATTCCTAAATCTCATCCAGGCATGCTGTGATTATTTCTTTGCATTTGCGGCCTTAGGGCTTTCGGGTTTTTTCAGCAAAAAAAAGCATGGGCTTGCCATTGGATACATAGTGGGCATCTGTGGGCGGGGGATATTCCAGTCCATAGGGGGGTATGCTTTCTGGATGGAGTACATGCCTGAGGATTTCCCACAGACTTTTGCCTTTGCCTACCCTGTCATATATAATTTTTCCGTAATAATAGCCGAAGGGATACTGACTATCATCATAATAAACATTCCGCCCGTAAAAAAGGCGATAGACCATATAGGAAAGATAGCTACAGCTTCCTAAGAGGTGGTCGCACAAAGGATGATGAAAGGATAACGAAATGGAAAGACGATTTTTTGATAAAAAATGTCTTAGGCTCTTTACGCTGATTGCGGCAGTGGCGCTGCTTTTTATTCTAACAGGACTTAATATTTATGCTGATGATGGTAATGAAGGTACCGCAAGCGAGATATCACAGGATCAGGACTCTCAGGGGGCAGGGCAGGTTTCAGACGGGGAATCTTCCGGGGAAGGTTCCGGGGAGGAAGCTTTGGCAGATGATGAGACCATAGATGAGCCTCCCCTTCAATTTGTCTCGGTAAAGAAAAAGATAAAGGCCGGTAAGACCTTTAAGTTTAAGGCGAATAAAGAAGGCGTCACGTGGTCTGTCAGTAACGGCAAGGCATCCATTGGAAAAAAAGGAAAGTTTACCGCCAAAAAATATGGCAAGGTAAAGGTGACGGCGACCCTTGGAGATGAAAAGATCAGCATCAAAGTCAAAATCCTCCCCAAAAAGGTGATAGGGATAGATCCGGGACACCAGTCAAGGGCCAACCTTTCCACGGAACCCATAGGCCCGGGGTCTTCTACCAAAAAGACTTGTGTGTCGGGGGGCACTAGGGGGACTGCCACGGGAAAGTATGAATACCAGCTTACCCTTGAGGTAGGAAAGAAATTAAAAAAAGAATTAATCTCCCGGGGATATAAGGTCGTAATGACAAGGACAAAAAACGATGTAAATATCACGAACAGGGAAAGGGCGTTAAAACTAAATAAAGACTGCGACGTGGCGGTAAGGCTCCATGCGGATGGGGGAGCCTCCGGCGCAAAAGGCGCTAGCGTCCTTTATCCATCATCGTCAAATGCGTACATTGGAAAGCTGTCCAAAAAGTGCAAAAAGCTTTCCTCATCCCTGATTAGCGCGTATTGCGATGCCACGAATATTTCCAACAGGGGGCTTTTTGTAAGAAATGACCTCACGGGCACGAACTGGAGCACTATCCCTGTTGCGCTCATAGAGATGGGTTTTATGACAAATTCCTCTGATGACAGGTATATGGCGTCATCAAAAGGGCAAAAAAAGATGGCAGAGGGATTGGCGGATGGCCTGGATGCTTATTTTGGGTATTGACTTATGAAGACTAATAAAAAAATTTCGATATTGGTGTCTTTGGTTGCAATGGCGAATTTTGTCATTTCGACCATATTGTTTATAAATCTTCTTTTGATAGGGATGCTTCCGGATTCATACCTGATAGGTTTTGGGATAGGGGAGATTATATTCTTTACTCTTACCATGGTATCAATGAAAAACCGGAAATTTGCCATAGTGATGATGGTTCTTTCGGTGCTTTTGTCTGCCATGTTCATTTATGGCATACTTTTTGTGGCAAAATATGACCAGACCATAGACACCATCACGGAGACGGGAGATGCAGGAGCCTATATCAGGGTGGACGTTTTAGTCTTGGATTCAGACCCCGCAACCGACATAACGGATCTCGAAAGCTATCAGGTGGGCTATCAGATGAAGGATGATGTGGCCATCTATGTTTCCGAGCAGGTGAAGGATGAGCTTTCCTCTTCCCCCATCTTTGCGGCATCAGGGGGCATGACGTCTTTGGCCTCGGAGCTTTTGGACGGTACCCATGGAGCCATAATAATGAGGGACTCATACATAGAGATGATAGATGAGCTTGATGAGTACTCGGGATTCAAGGAAAAGGTACGCATCATAAAGAGTTATGACGTAGAGGCGGACTCCGTGGAGAAGGTGGAAAATACCGACAAGGGAAATTCTTCCGGTGAGGATTCATTCGTGATCTACCTCAGCGGAATAGATACCTATGGCGCCATCAATACCGAAAGCAGGAGCGATGTAAACATCCTTGCTGTAGTAAACCAAAAAAGCGGCAAGGTACAGCTCATTAATACCCCAAGGGATGCCTATGTCCTTTTGCCGATGTATGGAGGGGTGTATGACAAGCTGACCCATGCCGGGCTTTACGGCGTGGATATGTCAATGGCAACCTTGGAAGAGCTTTATGATGTGGACATAGATTACTACCTGAGGGTTAATTTCACGGGCTTTGAGCAGATAATAGACAGCCTTGGCGGGATTGACGTAGAGTCGGAAAAAAGCTTTACCAGCAAGGACGGCTATTATTATACCGTGGGAACGAACCATCTTTCGGGGGAGCAGGCACTGTCTTTTGCCAGGGAGAGGAAGGCTTTTTCCGATGGTGATTTCCAAAGGGGAAGAAACCAAATGGCCGTGATAACAGCCATCATAAAGGCCATGCAGTCTACCGAAATGCTGACAAATTATGCAAGCGTTCTTGACAGCATATCGGGATGCTTCCAGACCAATATGACATCCTCAGAGATAAACAGTATAGTAAAACGCCAGCTGGACGAGGGAACATCGTGGGAGGTGGACTCTTATACCACTACGGGCACGAACTCTTCCTCCACCACCTATTCGATACCCACCAAGAGGTCGTCAACCGTGAATCTGGACGATCTTTCGATAGAGGAGGCCAAGCAGCTGATAGAGAGCGCGTTGAACGGAGGATGATGATGGAAAAGTTCAAAAGATTAAAACGCGAATTAAAACATAACGCCCATATCTTTGATCTGTATGAGGAAGAGCTTTTGATGCCGGATGGGCGGATTGCAAAATGGGATCTCATAGACCACAAGGGGGCGGCTGCCGTGGTGCCGGTCCAAGACGACGGGAAGATCCTCATGATAAGCCAGTACAGGAATGCGGTGGACAGGATTACACTGGAGATTCCCGCAGGCGGTAGAAATGGCAAAGATGAGCCGGGGATAGAGTGTGCCGCAAGGGAATTGGAAGAAGAGACAGGCTTTAGGTCGGAGGATTTAGAATTTCTTTTTACGCTGGTTCCCACCATAGCATACGACAATGAAAGGATAGACATATTCGTTGCAAGAAACCTGAAACCATCCTCCCAGAACTTAGATCCCGATGAATTCATAAATGTAAAGGCATATACCGTAGAAGAGTTAAAGGAATTGATATTTACCGGAAAAATAGAAGATTCCAAGACCATATCAGGCATATTGGGATATGCTTCCAAATACCTGTGATTGGGAGAACATGGCGCAAAAGACGAAAGGAAAAATAAAATGACAAAGGAAGAAGTATTAAGCTCGTCATCTACTCCCCTGACATCATCGCCCATCCCTAAGAGCAGGCATGTTTTTAACAAAAGGGAGCATCTTTACATAATGTACAGGACGGACAGGGAGGCAATAAAGAGGGTAGTCCCTGAGCCATTGGAGCTTATGGATGATTCTTTGGTACGCTTTGAGATGATGAGGATGCCCGATACCACAGGGTATGGTGATTACACGGAATGCGGTCAGGCGATACCTGTTTCATATCAGGGCGTACATGGAGAGTACCTCCATCAGATGTACCTGGATAATTTCGAGGCCCTTGCTTCGGGGCGGGAGGCTCACGGATACCCCAAAAAGCCGGGTCATCCAAAGTTATTCGTGGATGACAATACCCTGGTTGGCACCCTGGACTATGGAAGGACCCATATGGTAAGGGTGGCCGTTGCCACCATGACATATAAGTATGACCCGATTCCTGAGGATGAGGCCATAAGGCAGATGACAGAGCCTTTGTACATGCTAAAGATCATTCCGGGCTATGACGATAGGCCGATAGTCTGCGAGTTAAACAGGATGCAAAATGACCCCGGGAACGTTGAGTTCATTGAGGCATGGGGAGGAAAGGCCACGTTGGATTTATTTTCCCACGTAAACTGTCCCATGAATGAGCTTCCCGTGAGGGAGATAGTATCCTGCAGCCATATCGTGGTAAATCTTACCCTTGGAAAGCCTGAGGCGGTATACGACTACCTTTCCTAAATCAAAGCTTAATTCATTCCGCCTTTTTCCTCTCGTGCAGGTACCTTGCCAGATAGATGAAGGGGGTATCAAGGAGGCTTGTTGCCACATAGATGACATAGGTGGAAACACATATGTTTGTTAAGGTTTCCGCGTCATATATTCCGCAGAATGCGAACAGATTAAACAAAACAGCGTTGATTAACTGTGAGATCAGGGTGGATCCGTTGTTCCTAAGCCACAGGAATTTCCTTTTGTCGTTGGTTTTGTCTTTGGTAAGGTTCCACCATTTGTGATAGGCCCACACATCGAACCTCTGGGACAGGCAGTAGACGATAAGGCTTGACAGCACCAGTCTCGGCGTATTGTAAAATATGGTGGATATTGACCCAAATGCCCAGTCATTTTCCGAAGGCGCAAAGAAAAGCCACATCCGGGAGATGACTATGAAGGATATGGATGATATTATTCCGATGTGGACGGATTTTTTGGCGCAGTTCTTCCCGTATAGCTCGCTCAATATGTCCGTCACTAAGAATGTGGAGGCAAAAAGGACGTTCCCCAAGGTCTGCTCCAGACCGAAGGCTTTTATTATGATAAGGACTTCGATATTGGCACAGATGGTGGCTATAGCCATCCAGCAGAAAAGACCTTCCCTGCCAAATAGCCGGTGGAACAAAAGAACACCGCCAAAATTGATGATGACGGTGCATAACAAGAGTAATTCGTTTGACATGGTCATATCTCCTTAGTCACCGTAAAAAAATAATTTCCTAATTTATTTCTTTACAGTTCCGTAGTTTTGATCTGAATGATCTGTGATCGCTCATTCCGGCAGGATGTTGCGAACTGCCAAAGAGCCATGATATCATATTTTTATAAAAATTTCAAGAACATTCGTTGATAGTTACATTTCCATAACTTGACATCGCAATACAAATGGGATATAATAGTTATTCGATTTTTGCTTACGCAAAAAGGGGACGGATTTCCTCGGGAAATTTACTTATAATTATATTTTAAGGAGGTAGTATGTTACAAAAAGTTATGAAGCAGTCAGTTGCCATTCTTTTGGCAATGGCCATGGTATTTAGTCTGATTCCGCTTAGCGCTCCCACAAGCGCTCAGGCAAAGGCAAAATACACGGTGAGTAAACAGTCGGGAAATTACACATCCCGGGTAAAGACGACAGTCAAGGTAAAGAAGGGCTACAAGGTGTATTACACCACGGATTCAAAGTTTACCGCAAAGAAGGTGATAAAGTCCGGGAAAAAGAAGACCTTTACCTTCAAAAAGACCACGAGCCTAAAGCTTGTGGTGGTTAAAAAGTCGCAAAAGGTTTCCAAAAAGAAACTAAATTCAAAGTCCTTCAAGAAAAAGGCAAAGACATATAAATACACAATAACAAAAGACACACCCAGTGACGACACTCAGACATCAGATCCGTCCGGGGAAGATACACAAGGCTATGAAGGCATTGAAATCCCCGACGAGCCTGTCATTACTGCCATGCAGTTGGTGAGGGATAATTATGTGGTGAAGACAGGTGCGGCCATTGGGATAAAGCCCCTTCTGGCAGGGGACGAGGCCGACATTATCTACCTGTCCTACACTTCATCCGATCCCGATGTGGCCATGGTGGACGTGGACATGATGGATAACACCATCATCCGGGGAGTATCCGAGGGGACGTGTGACATCACCATAGAAACCATAGACGGATCGAACCTCTCCCTTACCGCCCGCGTGCATGTGTATGACAGTGCCGCGGTGGTTGATGCGGCAGACGACTATTATGAGAGCGTGAAATGGACCGTCATGGAGGAAGTGGCACAGGCACAGGGCCTAAGCGATGTAAATGAGGTAAGTTACGGTCTGTTTTCGGATCTTTCCGATAAGCAGGATAAAAAGATGAAAGCCTTGACTGACGAGATAGAGGGCAAGGCTTTTTCCGAAGATTATGAGGATGGGACGGCACAGGACGCTTACGCATCCATATACACCACGGCGCTTCCCGACGGTGGAAGCCGCTCAAATGCCGAGAACAATACAAGGGAGTCTGTCGTATTGGATGAGATAGCTTCCTTTGCCAAGCAGATTGATGAAGCCAAGAGTCTTGATGAGCTGATGGAGGTAGCGGCATCCCTTGAGCAGGTAGGTGTATCGGGATTTCTCCCCGTGACCCCTTCCATGGATCCGGACGATGAGGCATCTGCGGATTTTCTACTGGGACTTGGGAATGTAGATACGTTCTTTACCAAAAGCGAGTTTGAAAATGCATCAGATGATAAGTATATGGAGAGCAGCTTAGATGCCCTCAAGCATTACATAAGCCTTTCACTCGAGCAGGCCGGTGAGACCTCCAATAGTGAAAGAAAGGCCAATGTAGAGAGCATATTGAAGTTCTATCAGGATATCAGTGTGGATATACCTTCATTTGATGAGATACTTGTTGAATTAGGGTATGATCCTGAAGGGGAGGATTTCCCTGACGATATATATGAGCAGATAGAAAAGTACTTGGTCGACCTTGATGTTTCCCAGAGGGCAGTTGACTTTTCAGAAGTTTCTAAAATTGGAGATGTCGATGTAGCCAAATACCTGGAAAATGCCGGGGCAAAGAGCACCTCAAAGGTAGTGCTTTCCTTACCCGCCCAGACCCTTACAAAGCTTTCTTCCCAGTTTAAGGAAGAAAATCTTGCCACATTAAAAGAAGTCTTAAAGTTCATGATGACCATGACATATAACGGGTTTACTAAGGACGGATACTGGAGCCAGGGCAGCCTTTATTCATTCGCGAACAGCAATATATTTACGTCTGTGGGAGACTCTTCTTATGAGGGCTTTTGGAGTCAGTTTGAGACCATGGCTGAGAATTTCCTCCCATGGGATGTTTCCAGGATGTATACGGACAAGTATTACACCGCTGATGACAAGAAAAAGGTTTCTTCATTCATAGATCTTTACCTTGATGAATACAGCAAGGTGATAGATCAGTGCCCGTGGATGTCTGAAACATCCAAGAAGGCAGCCCAGGAAAAGATAGACAAGATGGAGGTATGCTGCCTTTATCCTGATGAGGCGGAATATGACAGCCTCCTTTGCGGCACGGATCTGGATACGCTTAAGGACGGGGGAACACTTATTTCCAATGTCGAGAAGCTTTGCAAGGCAGAATACGCATGGGATGTTTCCTTAATAGGGTCTTCTTTAAAAAATATGAGCACATGGGAGCTCTGGAAGGCCGAAGGGGTTACAGATACCATTGTTAATGCCTTCTATTTGGCTGACAACAATTCCATAACGGTGCCGGCTGGGATAGTTATGGATGATGTCACATTTGATTTTGATGCTGACAAAGGTGACGTATTTAACGTTGGAAGGCTTGGATATGTGGTAGGGCATGAGATAGGGCACGCCTTTGACTCGAATGGTTCCCGGTATGACGCGGACGGGAATGAAAGAGACTGGTGGTCGGCCGAAGACAAGGAAGTGTACCAGAAAAAATGCGATGACCTTGCGGCTCTTTACGGGACGTATTATGTCTATGATTATGACTTTGATGTCTTGGCGTACAATTTCGGTGAGGTCACCCTGGGCGAGAATATGGCGGACATAAGTGCGGTAGAGGTTTCGACACATATGACAGACCCTTCAGACTACGCGAAGCTCTATGAGAATGAAGCGAGGGTATGGGTGGACACGGATCCTGAAAGCCTGTTTTTGGCATGGATGGATGAGCATTCCTCATCAAAGCAGAGGATAGACGTGGTTCTTGCCATGTTTAACCAGTTCTATGATACCTTTGGTGTCACGGAAGAAAATGCGATGTATGTGAAGCCCCAGAACAGGGTTCAGATCTGGGACGTGCTTGATTAGAGGTGGCTGTGCGCAGGACTCCCTTTAGGGGAGTTCTGCTTTTCTTAAAGGATTAGCTTATGAGACATGGTAGTGATGCCCGCAAGGTATTTATAGTAAATATATTAGGATTTATTTTTCTGATGGCGTTGTCTTTCTCATCTGTCTTTAAGGTGAGGGCGGATGACGCTATCTCTTTTGACAAAGATTATGTCACACTGAAAATAACGCATACCGGCTGCATGCATGGTCACGTATATCCCAATGTAAAAAAAGGTCACATAGGTATGGCCAGGTTTAAATCGATAATGGATATGTATTTCAAGGATGCGGATATGACCCTAGTCTTGGATTCGGGTGATACGTTTTGTGGCAGTTATTTTGCGCAAAAAGACCAGGGAGCTTTTATAGCGGGGCTTTATGATTATCTGGGATATGATGCCATGGCGGTGGGTAATCATGATTTTAGCTATGGCAAAGAAAGATTAAAGGCCATATCGGAAATGACAGACGTGAAGATGCTTTCAGGAAATGTTTTGGAAGAAGACACAAAAAACCCTTACCTCGGTGATGATTATCTGATAAAAACATTTTCCTATGGAAGGGGTACTTTGACGGTAGGGGTCTTTGGGCTTTTGGATCCGTCGGTGGTAGCATTTAAAAGATATGAGCCCTGGATAGCGGGGCTTGAAATAAGTGATCTTGTAGATTATGCGAACGGTA
This sequence comes from uncultured Eubacterium sp., assembly GCA_905236805.1. Taxonomy (GTDB): domain Bacteria; phylum Bacillota; class Clostridia; order Lachnospirales; family Lachnospiraceae; genus RUG14243. The sequence continues at coordinate 15,580 of CAJOPH010000056.1, forward strand.
TGGCAAAGAGCCTTAAAGAAAAAGGGTGTGACGTGGTGATAGCCCTTTCCCATGCATCAGATCCCATCCTTACCGCGGAGAGGGTTACGGGTGTTGATCTTTGGCTAAACGCGCAATACCATATGCCCCTAAAAGAAAAGGTGTATGATGCCGATGGGAAGCTTACCTATGTCATGAGACAAGACAGGTTCCTTAAAAGCGTGGGGCTCATAAAGGCAAAATGCTACATTGATACCGAAGGGAATATATCGTCCATCAAATGGAGCCTCAATAATAAAAGCATAAATGATTCTATAGAAGATATCGATGGTATATCTTACGATATTGATGAGATAGAAGAAGATAAGGGTGTTAAGGCCTATATAAAAAAGGCAACAGATGCATACAGGAAAAAGCCCGCCCTTAAGGTAAATAAAAGGAAATTTACGGTAAAGAAAATAGATCTGAAAAAATCCTCAAAGACCTTAAGGATAAAAACATCCCACAAAGGGAAAGGAAAGGTGTTTTTTAGTCTTTCCAAATGTCCTAAGGGAGGAAGGAGTTTTATTAAGGTCATGGGCAACGGAAAAGTAGTACTTAAAAATAATGCCCCTAAGGGAAGGTATGTGGTAAGGGTAAGTCTTCGTTCCACTTTACGTTACAAGGCAGCAAAAAAAACAGTGATCATAAGGGTTAAGTAATATGAGAAAAGAAGTTAAACAAAGATTTATCAGAGCGCTGGTCATGGTTTTGTTTGTTTCAGGGCTTTATTACCCATGTGACCTTGCCAGGGGGGATGATTTTCATGAAGGCTTCCTAAAGCTTTCTTCTGCGGATAATGAATACATAGACTCTGTCGCGGGCAGGATAGATGAAAATGGAAATATCTTTCTTTCCGTGTCAAAGGAAGATTTCCTGGATGCGGGCTTTGCTCCGGATGACCTTGTGGAAGTTTGGTTTGAAGGAAGGGATAAGGGGTACCTGATGCCTGTACTTAAATCATCTTCAGGCCTTATCTGGGGAAAGAATTATCTTCATATAGAGGATAATGAAATAAGCATAAACAGGAAAGACAGGTCATTTGCAAAAAGGGAGTATCTTGAAGACTGCGTGGGAAAAAATGTGGTCATTAAGTTAAAGGAAAAGGGAGGATTTTCCTATGATGGGATATCAAAAGATATTGATGACTATCCATCCTTAAAAGCCTATGCGAATTTCAGGAACGTGAAGGGCGCAAGCTTAGGGGAAAACGCACTCTACCGCTCCTTTCATCCGGGACTTGCGGCTTCTAAATACGGAACCAGGAACAAGGTGGCGGATAAATTGGCAAAAAAGAACAAGATTAAATGTGTACTTACCCTGTCCAATAGCAGAAAAGTCCTGAAGACAAAGGTCTCAAAGAAGGATACGCCCTACTATTATTCGCTTATGAAAAAAGGTAAGGTATGTGCCACCAAATTAAATGGATCTTATATTTCATCAAAGGCCTACAGGAAGGGAATGAGAAAGCAGATGAAGTATATGGCGTCCCATAAGGGTCCTTATCTTATCCACTGCGTGATAGGAAGGGACAGGACGGGTTTTGCCGTATGCCTTCTTGAAGCCCTGATGGGGGTAGGCTATGATGAGATGGCTGACGATTATGCGCAAAGCTACAGGAATTACAATCACATAAAAAAAGGATCCTTGTTGGATGAATACATGAAAAGCAGCATAGACGATAATATAGAAGAAATGCTGCTTTATGGAGATGGCGGATATATTGACCCCGAATCCGCGGATCTGAAAAAGGCTGCGGAGTGTTACTTAAAAAACGCTCTTTTACTTTCGGATTCACAGATAAAGGCCATAAAGAAGAATTTGTCAAGGGATTATTAGGGAAATGATTAAAAGAAAAATATCAGCGCAGATAGCCATCATTCTTTGTTTTTGTATCGTGTTTTGCGGATGCGGTATAATAAATACAGAAAAAAACAAAGACCCTGCAGAAAAATTTTCATCAGGGGATGTGGATGTAAGCACCAATGCTGATTCTTCTTTGCAAGGGGAGGATGGGGCAAAAAATCCAGAATCCGATGAAGATGACACCATGGAAGGGGCCTTGGATGATGAAGGGAGCCTCTCACCGGCAAATGACGAAAATAATGACGGAGACAAGGATGAGATAGACGCCATAATATCAGGCATGACATTAAATGAAAAAGTTTATCAGATGTTTTTTGTCACTCCGGAAGTGCTGACAGGAGTATCCACGGTCACCGCAGCAGGTAATGCCACGAAAAAGGCCATAGAAGAAAAACCTGTAGGGGGAATCATCTACCAGGAGAGTAGTCTTAAAGAGGAGAGCCAGACTACAAAGATGTTAAATAATACTAAAAAGTATTATGAAGATGCGGGATACCCTGTTCCCTTTCTTTCCCTGGATGAGGAGGGGGGAAGGGTCCTAAGGATAGGCGGGAATTCGGGCTTTGACGCGCCTTCCATAGGATCCATGTCAGAAATAGGAAAAACCAAAGATCCATCCAAGGCATCCGATGTGGGTCACACCATGGGAGGATACCTTGAGCCTTTGGGATTTAACATGGACTTTGCCCCTGTGGCGGATGTACTTAGCAACTCTTCCAATACCGTGATAGGAGACAGGTCGTTTGGGAGCGATAAAGACCTCGTGGCGGACATGGTAGTGGCAGAAGCTTGTGCCTTAGAGGAAGAGGGGATTACCCCCGTCATAAAACACTTCCCGGGACATGGAGCCACGGAGGCAGACTCCCACAAGGGATATGCCTATACGGAAAAGACCTTGGATGAGCTAAAAGACTGTGAGCTTGTTCCCTTTCAGGCGGCCATAGATAACGGGATAGATGTGATAATGGCGTCCCACATATCCCTCCCCAACGTGGCAGAAACAAATGATCTTCCCACCACGCTTTCCAAATACCTCCTGACCGATGTGTTAAGGGAAGATATGGGCTTTGAAGGCGTGATCATAACGGACGCCATGAACATGGGAGCAATAACAGATACGCTTTCATCTGATAAGGCAGCCGTAAAGTCCATTTTGGCAGGAGCAGACATAATCCTCATGCCGGAGGATTTTCACCTGGCATATGAAGGCGTATTAGAAGCCGTAGAGAATGGAACCATATCGGAAGAAAGGATAGATGAGTCGCTGGAGAGGATACTTACGGTAAAGATGAAATATTAGGATATGTAAAACCCCCGCCTGATCAGGCGGGGGTTTATATATGGTTTTTTTAATTCTTCAGGCTCCGTAAAGCGTAACCAGTTTCTTTAAGTATTCGTATCTTTCTTTCGCGTTCTGCTCGGACTGGTCGAAGAGAACCTTGGCTTTTTCTGCATCCAGGCGCTTTAAGGAATTGTACCTTACCTCGCCGTCGATGAAGGCCTGGTAATCTTCCGTAGGCTCCTTGGAGTCCAAGGTAAACGCGCTCTTTCCTTCCTTTGCAAGGCGAGGATCGTAGCGGAAATTGTGCCAGTATCCGGACTTTACGGCCAGCTCTTCTTCCGTCTGGGCCTTGGACATTCCCTTCTTTATGCCGTGGTTGATGCACGGAGCGTAAGCTATGATGATGGAAGGCCCGTTATACGACTCTGCCTCTATCATCGCCTTTACACACTGATTCATGTCTGCGCCCATGGCTATCTGCGCCACGTATACATAGCCATAGCTCATTGCGATGCTGGCCAGGTCTTTCTTCTTTACGACCTTTCCGCCTGCGGCAAACTGTGCGATGGCACCTGTAGGAGTAGCCTTGGAAGCCTGTCCGCCGGTATTGGAGTAAACCTCGGTGTCCAGCACGAGGACGTTGACGTCCTG
>CAJOPH010000057.1 GCA_905236805.1 uncultured Eubacterium sp.
GGTCAGCCACATGGAGGAAATAAATGCCAAGGGCCATCACAAACAGGTGGCAAGGGAATTTGGGATATCGATAGGGGTCATGGATAAGAGGGCTCCAAAAAAATCCTTGGATGAAAAGCAAAAGGACAGGGAGAACTTCGGACATTTCATAAACCATGAATTTCATGAATTTTCCTACTATTCGCCAAGCTACGATTTTTTGAAGCTTAATTCTTCATACATCACATGCACCGTGGGGGATGGGAGCGAGACCACGGAATCAAACCTGTCAAGGGCCATGAGGATTTTTTCCGAAAGGATAGGGGCAGATCTCATACATTTTCCGGGCTTTCACAACCTCCCATATGACCTGCCCGGGGACTTTGCTGTGGGATTATTGGGAATCATGGCAAAGGAGGGGAAGATATGATCATTAAATTCATTGGGGCCTGCAGGGAAGTGACGGGTAGTGTGCACTATGTGGAAGCATGCGGTAAGAGGTTCATAGTGGACTATGGAATGGAGCAGGGGGAGATGGTCTATGAGAAGGCAGAGCTTCCCGTGCCCGTCGCGCAGCTGGATTTTGTGCTTTTGACCCATGCACACATAGACCACTCGGGGCTCATTCCCCTGCTTTACACAAAAGGCTTCAAAGGTCCCATCTTTTGCACCGGGGCCACGAAGGATCTTTGTGACATCATGCTCAGGGATAGTGCGCATATCCAGGAGTTTGAGGCGCAATGGAGAAACAGGAAGGGACTTAGGAAGGGGAGCGAGCCCATAGTCCCCCTCTATACGGCAGAAGACGTATATAACGTCATGAAGCAGTTTAAGGGGATCGATTACGGGGAGGTCTGCTCTCCCGCGGAAGGAATAAGGGTTCAGTTTACCGATGTGGGGCATCTTTTGGGTTCGGCCTCCATCACTATCACCCTTGAGGAAAATGGCGCAGAAAAAACCATGGTCTTTTCGGGTGACGTGGGAAATTCGGACCAGCCCATCCTGAAAAACCCGCATCCGGTGGCGGGAGGGGACTTTCTTGTCATAGAGTCCACCTACGGAAACCGCTCCCACCCCGAAAAAAAAGACCCCATCCCAAAGCTTTTGTCCGTCATGAAAAAGACCTTCGATGCCGGGGGAAACGTGGTCATCCCTTCATTTGCGGTGGGAAGGACCCAGGAGCTTTTGTATTTTTTCAGGCAGATAAAGGCAGATGACATGCTTCCCGAATACAGGGATTTTAGGGTCTATGTGGACTCTCCGCTGGCGGTAAGCGCAACATCCGTTTTCGAGAAAAATAAATATGACTGTTACGACGGCGCAGCGATGGCCCTGTTAAATGAAGGCATAAACCCATTGGAATTTCCGGGACTGATACTTTCCATCACGACGGAAGACTCTGCCTCAATTAATTTCGACCCAAGGCCCAAGGTAATCCTTTCGGCATCGGGGATGTGTGAGGCAGGCCGCATAAAGCACCACCTGAAGCACAATCTCTGGAGACCTGCGTCCACCATACTTTTTGCGGGCTATCAGGCCCACCACACATTGGGAAGGGCGATAGTTGAGGGCGCAAAGACCGTAAAGATATTTGGGGAGGAAATAGCCGTAAACGCAAGGATAGAGACCTTGGAAGGAATCTCGGGACATGCCGACAGGGAAGGGCTCCTTAGGTGGATTGAAAATATGCAGATAAAGCCAAAGCAAATCTTCGTGGTCCATGGGGAGGAAAGCGCGGCCTGTGAGTTTGCGCAGACCGTAAAGTCTAAGTTTGGCAAGTTCGGGGTGGAGGCTGTTGCCCCGTACTCCGGGGATACATATGACCTTGCAAAAGGTGAGGTCATGGAGGAAGGAGACAGGAAGCTCCGTGAAAAGAAGCTTAGCTCCAAGCGCTCCAATACCGTATTTAACAAACTGGTAAATACGGGAGAGAGGCTAAATGCCCTCATAATGGCACAGGAAGGCCATTCAAACAAAGACCTTGCAAAGATGACCAGCCAGATAGAGGCCTTGATAGATAAATGGGAAGATTAGATTACAGATAAAGGCTTTGACAGATAAATGGGAAGATTAGCAAAATGGAAAGATTAAGGGGTGTATAGGACATGGGGGGATCTTCTTTTGGAAAAAATTACACTGTGACCACCTTCGGGGAGTCCCATGGCAGGGCTTTGGGGGCTATCGTGGACGGCTGCCCTCCCGGGATATTTTTGGATGAGGAAAAGATCCAGGCCTTTCTTGACAGGAGAAAGCCCGGCAAAGATCCCTATTCCACTCCCAGGAAGGAGAGCGACAGGTGCGAGATCATCTCCGGTGTCTTTGAGGGACAGACCACGGGAACGCCCATATGCGTGGTGGTGGGAAATGAAGACCAGGTGTCCGGGGATTATTCTGACATAAAGGATGTATTTAGGCCCGGGCATGCGGATTTTACTTACCACGCAAAATACGGTATAAGGGACTATAGGGGCGGGGGAAGGTCTTCGGGAAGGGAAACCATAGGCAGGGTCATAGGGGGAGCGATAGCAAGGGCTTACCTTGACCAAAAAGGCGTGGGATTTACCACGTATGTGGAAGAAATAGGTGACATAAAGACAGATCCCGGAAATGAAGACTTTGATTTCATAGAAAAAAACCCCCTCTGCATGGCAGATAAAAATGCCTATGAAAAGGCGGCCAAATACCTTGATGAACTAAAAGAAAAAAAAGATTCATCGGGCGGCGTCATAAAGTGCGTAATAAGCAACGTCCCTCCGGGATTGGGAGACCCCGTGTTTGACAAACTTGACGCCAGGCTTGCATATGCCATTATGTCCATAGGAGCCGTAAAGGGCTTTGAGATAGGGGATGGATTTCTTGCGGCAAAAAGCACAGGCTCTAAAAACAATGACCCCTTTTACAGGGACAAGGATGGAAGGATAAGGACAAAGACCAACCATTCAGGTGGGATCCTGGGAGGTATTTCCACGGGGGAAGACATAGTCCTAAGGGTTGGCGTAAAGCCCACGCCCTCCATAGGAACAAACCAGCAGACCGTGGATAAGCACGGCAACGAAACATCCATAACGATACACGGAAGGCATGATCCCGTCATAGCCCCCAGGGCCTGCGTGGTGGTGGAGTCCATGGCGGCTATTACATTGGTGGATTTTTATGTACGGTCATTAAGTTAACATTAAGGTAAACAAATGAACATATTGGAAGAAGAAATAAAAAAACGAAGGACCTTCGCGATCATCTCGCATCCCGATGCGGGAAAGACCACGCTTACGGAGAAGTTCCTTTTATACGGGGGAGCGATAAACCAGGCCGGATCCGTAAAGGGAAAGGCCACCTCAAAGACCGCGGTCTCTGACTGGATGGACATAGAAAAAGAAAGGGGGATATCAGTCACTTCCTCCGCATTGCAGTTTTCATACGGTGGAAAGTGCGTAAATATCCTGGATACCCCCGGACACCAGGACTTTTCGGAGGATACCTACCGCACCCTCATGGCGGCGGATTCGGCCGTCATGGTGATAGACGGTGCCAGGGGGGTGGAGGCGCAGACGAGGAAGCTTTTCAAGGTATGTGCCATGAGGCATATCCCCATATTTACATTCATAAACAAAATGGACAGGGACGCTAGGGACACCTTTGACCTGGCAGACGAGGTGGAAAAAGAATTGGGGATATCTACCTGCGCCGTCAACTGGCCCATAGGTTCGGGAAAGGATTTTAAGGGAGTATTTGACAGAAGATCAAGAAAGATCCTTCTTTTTTCAGATACCCGTAAGGGCACCGCGGAAGGAATCACGCAGGAGATTTCGATAGACGACCCAAAGGCGAAGGAAAGGATAGGCGAAGAGGCCTACGAAAAGCTTTGCGGGGAGCTTGAGCTATTGGATGTGGCGGGCGAGAAAATGGACATGGAGCTGGTGAAAAAAGGAGGACTTTCACCCATGTTCTTTGGCTCTGCCCTTACGAATTTCGGAGTATCGACCTTCCTTGACCATTTCCTTCGGATGACATCGTCCCCTTTGCCCAGGATGTCAGACAAGGGACAGGTA
>CAJOPH010000058.1 GCA_905236805.1 uncultured Eubacterium sp.
CCTCAAAGCCCTGCCCCTGCGAAGCCTCTGTCATCCTTACTATCTCTACCGTCTGTTCGATGGATATGGATGTAGTCTGCTCTATCGTGATGGTTACTTCCCTCACGTAGTTCAAAAGCTCCTTGAACGGGGTGCTTGCAAGAAGCGCCATGGAATCTTCCGCTCCCATGAGCATCATGGCAAGCTCTGCCAAAGCCCTCGGATCAAAAAGATCTTCATCGGAAAGCCCTAAGGCCTCCATGGCTTCTTTGACTTCATCGTCCGATGCTCCGAAGGCATCCTTTATGGCACTCTTAATATCAGATGCCGCATCCTTTACTTCCTTTACCACGCTTTTTACGTCCGCAAGACCACTATCTGCCTTTTGTATACGGACAGACGAAGTGCTCCTTCCCGTGCCGTCAAAGAGCTTACCTCCCCCGGTATTTACATCTGAGGTATTTTTCGCAAACCCTAAGTCAGCGTTTTTTGAGGAAGAGGCTTTGCCCACGGTACTTAGAAGATCGCCAAAGATGCCGCCTCCCGAGGTGTTTTTTCCTTTGGAGGCTAAAGAAACCTTAGGGTCTTCTCCGGAAACATTCGGCACGATATTGGATATTAATATATTACCCACTCATGCTCCTCCTTTTCAATGTGCAAAAAAAATTAAAAGTAACTGTGCAAGCCCCATCAGGGATCTAAATGACCCTTAAGGTAAGCAAGAAGATGAACCTTGCACATCTATCATCAAGGTGCCATGAGTTTCGTGATGGTAGCAGCAAAGTCTGCATCCATGGCATCCATGATAGCCGCTCTGGATTCTGTGTCCATATTTTCCAGAATCTGCGCAACTAATTTCAGGTCGTCTTTCATCTCCTGCATGAGGGCGGCGGCATTGGCAGGCTTCATGGACGAATACGTGGACGCATAGTCCTTTACCTCCTGGCTTACCTCCTCCTGCTGTACGACCTGTTTGTATAATTCAGCAGCATTCTCCTCGTCAATGGATTCGTAATACTTCTGATATTCACTTATATCGGGTGCTTCGTCCGAAAAAATAACCTCCTCATAAAATTCTTCTTTTAATTTTTCGAATTCGGCCTGCTCTGTCTCATACTGTGAGAGCCTGTTTACCTCGGCCTGCAGGGCCGCTATCTGCTGGTCTTTTTCTTCATCGGATGAACCCGACGCGGCGATCTGCGCCTCTAAGACCTTTATCTGCTCTACGGCCTCCGAAAGGGATGAGTAGCCGTACTCGGCATCCCCCGACTCTGCGTTTGGGTCTTCGGGAAGGATCTTATTAACCACAGGCACATTCTTTAGTACGGGAGAGAGCACGGTAGAGCCAAATCCCCCCACGTCAAGCTTTATGAGAAGGGCAAATATGGCCAGCCATATCAGTATGATGACTATGGTCACTACTATGACTATCACCTTTCCTCCGCCCTCATCTTCGTCATCATAGGAGTCCTCCCCGCCTTGCTTCGCGGCTTTTTTGGCTTCCTTCGCAGCCTTTTTTTCGGCCTTTTTTCTTTCTTTTTCAGCTTTTTTATCTTCCTTATCAGCCATAATGATATCCCCTGTCTTACCCCAAAGCCTTAGGAACTGTAAGCCTAAGGTATTACTTTGCGCTATATTTATATGTGACGGTCTGGTCTATTTCCCGCATCTCTTCCCTCGCAAATTCTTTCTTGTACGCGTCAAAAGCATATTCTTTAAGCTTTTCATGGGTCTTCCTGTCCATCCTTATCTCGTTTAGCTTCTGGCGCTCGAACTCTACCTTCTTTTCGGCCTTTGCCACCCTGAAGGTCTGATCCCTTATCGCGGACTTCATGACCTCTATGGCATTTCGGGCGGCCTTTATCTGCAAGATATCAAGCCTGTCGTCAAGGAGATTGGAAAAGAGCTGTTCATAACCATGCTTTCTGGTATTTAAGACCACAAGCTTTTCCTTTTCATCGTTTAATTCGTTATTCGCAATGGCGAAGGCTATTTTTTGCTGGTTTTCGAGCTGAATCTTTATGTTTAGCACATTCTCCATGCGGTAGGAAAATTTCTTCATGTGTCATTCCTATGCGGGCATCTTGGCTCCGTTGGGTATGGTGGAAGGATCTACCTCAAATGCCTCTCCCTTGTCAAATATCTCTATGAGCATATCCTTCGTCTCCTCATAGGTGTATTTGTCCATGGTATCCTGAAGGAGGAAGGAATTTACCTCGTCATGCTTTGAGATTGCGTAATCTATATCCTTGTTTGAGCCCATCTTGTATGCGCCAATATTAATTAGATCCTCAGAATCATTGTATGTGGCAAGCACGTTCCTAAGCCTTCCGGAATATTTCTTGTGGTCTTTGTCCACTATGCTCGACATACATCTGGAGATGGATGCCAAAACGTCTATCGCGGGATAGTGGTTTTGCTGAGCCAAGGCTCTTGAAAGCACGATGTGCCCGTCGAGGATACTCCTTGCGGTATCCGTAATGGGCTCATTAAAGTCGTCACCGTCTACCAGCACCGTGTAAAGCCCCGTGATGGAGCCCACGTCAGAATTCCCTGCCCTTTCCAAGAGCTTTGGCATCTCCGAATATACGGAAGGGGGATAACCCCTCGTAACGGGCGGCTCCCCTGAGGCTAAGCCTATTTCCCTCTGGGCCATGGAAAAACGCGTCAAAGAATCCATCATGAGCAGGACATTTTTTCCCTGGTCCCTGAAATACTCGGCAATGGCCGTGGCGGTCTTTGCCGCCTTGTTCCTGATAAGGGCGGGCTTGTCGGAGGTTGCAACCACCACCACGGAGCGCTTCATGCCTTCTTCCCCAAGGTCCCTTTCCACAAACTCCCTGACCTCTCTGCCACGCTCTCCTATGAGGGCTATGACATTGATGTCGGCTATGGTATTTCTTGCAAACATCCCCATCAGGGTGCTTTTTCCCACGCCAGATCCCGCAAATATCCCGATCCTTTGACCGCATCCCACGGTGATAAGGCCATCTACCGCCTTTACTCCCAGGGTCAGTATGTCGTTTATTATGACCCTGTCCATGGGATTGGGGGGAGGCGCCTCCACGGGGTACTCCTTCCCCGTAATCTCCATATCCTCTCCCTCGATACGCCCTATGCCGTCTACCAGATGTCCCAAAAGCTCGTCGCTTACGGTAACGGAAAGCGGGTGACCGGTATTTTCCACTATGCATCCCGGACCCACTCCGTCGGTCTTGTCAAAGGGCATAAGGATCAAAAACTTATCCCTGAACCCCACTACCTCCGCATAGACACAGTTATTTTCGGATCTTTCCTCGTCCGTATATATCTTGCACAGGTCGTTCATCTTGGCCTTTGGGCCTAAGGACTCCACAGTAAGGCCTACCACGGTGCTGATCTTGCCAAATGCATCGTAATAGACCTCTTCTGTCAGTATGTCATATTTATCTAAATCTAAAACCGGAAATGCCATAATTAAAAACGCGTTAAATATTATGAAGAAAGAACCCTTATCCTGTGGGCAAGATTATCAAATTCCTTAAACGGCGAAACATCAAACATGCCTGTCTCCGTCTCTATGAGGCACCCATCATCGGAAATGGATGAGTCCCCCGATACTTCCAAGGTACAAGAAGAGCCTACCTTTGCCTGTATCACTTCCAGCATGGAATCCATAAAGTCAAGGTTTCCCGGGGCCACATGGATGGTAAAATGCTTTGCGTTTTCTATGCCTGATATGGCATCCGTCACAAGCTTCAGGATGATGTCCTTGTCCTCGGAAAGGGCGGTATGAAAGACCCTGTCTACCACATCTAAGATCTTATCCACTAGGTCTTTTTCCATGGAGGCTTCCTTTATCTGCCTTTCCTGCTCAAAGGCTGCCCTTTCGTTGTCAAGCTCTTTTTTCATGTTTGCGAATTCAGAGTTTGCCTTGTCCATCCCTTCATTGTATCCCGAATCCTGAGCCTCATGATAGATGGCATCCCTTTTTTGGTTGGCCTCATCTATGATATTTTGGGCCTTTTCGTTGGCATCGTTTAAGATATCTTCCGCCTCGGAATTTGCCTCATCCAATATCTCCTTTGCCTTATCCTCGGGGGATACATCCTCTACCAAAGATTCCATCCCCTCCAAAAACTCAGGGTCTAAATTCTCAAAATCCTCCGGTGAAAAGCCTTCAAATACGGGCTCTGCCATATCCTGACCCTTTAGCTGCTCTTTTATCTTTTCATCGGCGAGATTGTTCATGTCTATCTCAAAAACATCGGAATCAGAGTCAAACCTCCCTCCGTTCATGTTCTTAAACATGCTCACGCTATACAATGATCTCATCGCCGCCACCTCTGGAAATGATGATCTCGCCCGCATCTTCAAGCTTTCTTATGACTCCCACTATCTTCTGCTGGGCATCCTCAACGTCCTTCATACGCACAGGTCCCATGAACTCCATGTCTTCCTGGATCATGGATGCGAGACGGGACGAGAGGTTTCTGAATATGGCCTGCTGGACATCGTCATTGGCAGCCTTAAGAGCCAGCTCAAGGTCATTGTTGTCCACATCCCTGAGAACCCTCTGTATGGCCCTGTCATCAAGCAGCAGGATATCCTCGAATACGAACATCTTCTTCCTGATCTCGTCGGCAAGCTCGGGCTCTTCGATCTCCAAAGACTCCATGATGTTCTTCTCGGTGGAACGATCCACGGTATTTAATATGGCCACGATAGCGTCCACACCGCCGACCACGGTGTAGTCCTGGTTCACCAATGAAGCAAGCTTCCTCTCCAGCACATGCTCCACCTCCTTTATGACATCCGGAGACGTACGGTCCATCATGGCAATACGCTTTGAGACGTCCGACTGCTTCTCGGGCGGAAGCCCGCTCAATACAAGGGCCGCCTGATTGGCGCTCAGGTATGAAAGGATCATGGCGATGGTCTGAGGATGCTCGTCCTGTATGAAGGTAAGGAGCTGTACAGGGTCCGTCTTTCTCACAAACTCGAAAGGACGCACCTGCAAGGAAGCCGTAAGACGCGATATCACGCGCTCTGCTTCCTCTGAACCAAGAGCCTTGTCCAAAAGGTCTTTGGCGTATCCGATACCACCCTCCGCGATATACTGCTGAGCGAGACATACCTGGTAGAATGCCTCTATCACTTCTTCTTTGATATTGGGGGAGACGCTCCTGGTATTGGCAATCTCCAATGTCAGCTGTTCTATTTCATCTTCTTTCAGATGCTTGAAAATGGCGGAGGACTTTTCAGGCCCTATGGTGATAAGAAGCACCGCAGCCTTTTCAATGCCTGACATATCATCAATTGCGCTCATACTCTACCTACTCCCATTCGTCAGCTTCTTCTATCCAGTTCCTAAGAAGAGACGCCACAGCCGCGGGGTTCTCATCAATGAACTTCTCAATCAGTATCCTGGCCTCCGAACGCTCATTAAATCCTATTTCCTCGAGGTTTTCATTCTCATCCCTGGTTGATTCCAATAATGACTCCACGGAAAGCTCCGGCTCCAATTCTTCCTCACCGGCCTGCGACCTCGTACTCCTGAAGATGACAAATCCAAGCATGATAAGGATGGCCGCGGCTATGATAAACTGCAGATAATCCGTGATGTTCCTTCCGCCCTCCGAATACTGGAAGAAAGGAACCTCATAGGCAAGCACAGTAATGGAGTCCGTGGGGATACCCGTGGCAGTAGATAAGAGCTGCAAGGTCTCATCGTCAACGGTAATGGGAACCTCGTCTCCGTTAGCCGCAACGAACTCTTCGAAGGTGGTATTGTCAAGCTCTCCGAGCTGCTTCATGGTATCTTCATCATAGATGTGGTACCTTGTGGCTACCACAGACATCGAGGACTCTTCGGGGTTCACGGTGCCTATGGCCTTTATGGTATCGGTATTCGTCTCATTTACGAGGTATTTATTGGTGACCTCCTCAACGGTAGATACCGTGTAATCCTCATTATCTATGACATAGGTGGTCTCGTCATTGGAATCGGTGCCGGGAACGCCCGTATAGCCTCCCGTGGTATTTTCATTGTATGTGGTGTTTGAATCCAGATACCCCTGGGTATTTCCTTCCGCAACGTCATATTCCTTACGGGATATGTTGACCTGGTCAAAGTCCATGTCCAGGTTAAGGCCGATATTTACATTCTCATAGAGCTCGGAGCCTAAAATAACGTCCTTCACCTGGGACTTTACATCCTGCTCCGCCTTCTGGCGTATGGCCTGCTCCGACGCGGTAAGACCTACCACGCTGGAAGAGTCAGAGTCAGCACCCGAATAAAGAACCTTGGCATCGGAATTCATGATGGTGACATTCTCTGTCCCGTCGTCGCCTATGGCGGTGGCTATGTATTTTGCCACGGATGCGGCCTCATCTTCGGAAAAGTCCTCTGAATTCAATGTCAATGTGACCGCCGCATAGGTCTCTTCCTGCTGGGAAAGAATGGTACCGTCGCTGTCGGGAATGCTTAGGTTGACCCTGGCGGAATCCACAGCGTCAAGGGTGGTCTCAAGCTCCTTGGAAAGCTTTTCTTCCAGGTAGAGCTGGTACTTTTTTTCCTTGTCCGACTCGGTGGTGGAAAAACCACCGTCAAAGACATTGTCTATCGAATATCCGTCCGATGAAATGCTATTTGACCCCAATACCAGATGGGCCTTTGCCTCGTCCGGGGACTTCACCGAAATGATCATCCCATCGTCAGAGGTCTTGTATTCTATGTCCTCTCCATCAAGCAGGTCTACTATTTCCGAGGCTTCCTTCGTGCTCTCACATGTGGCCAAAGTCACCCAAGTGGGCTGCAGCATGACCACGGCAAGTATGATGATGGCCAGCACTATCACCGCGGCTATACCGCCTATCAGGGTCTTTTGGCGCAAGGTGAACTTTTTCCACCAGTTCAAAACCTTGTCTAAGATATTTTTTAGTTTTTCCGGCATCTTCTACACCCCTTCAAAATCAGATCTGCATGTTCATGATCTTGTCATAGGCCTCCAGGAAACGGTCGCGGACCGCCAAAGTGTACTGGAGGGCTATGGAAGCCTTTTCCTGCGCAATTTGAAGCGTGTGTGAATTGTCAGAATATCCAAGTGCAAAATTAATTTCTTCAATCTCCGCGTCATGCTGAAGGTCATTGGTGTTTTTTACCATGTCCACGGCAGACTGGAATATAGTGGCAAAAGAGTCAGCATTGGATGAATCCGTCTGAGTGGTACCCATCGGGTAAACACCGCTAAGATAGTCGCTCACCGACCCCTGAATGGCTGTAATCGTATCCATGTTACTTTATCTCCTAATATGATGCCGCAAAAAACGGCATAAGAACTTAGGAACTAATTGTTCTATAGTTCCTTACTGTCCAATATTAAGTCCGGACTGGAATATGGACTTGGCTGCATCGAACGCCGTGGCGTTTGCCTCGTAGGAACGGCTGGCGTCAATTAAATTCGTCATCTCGGTCACTATGTTCACGTTCGGATATGTGACATAGCCGTACTCATCCGCATCAGGATGGGACGGGTCGTACTCCACAACGTATTCATTGTCCGTATCTTCCTCGACGGAAACCACCTTTACCCCATCCCCGACGAAATCCCCGCGCTTGCTGTTTAGGATATGCTGGATCTTGGTAAGGCGCTTTTCCTCAAAGGTCACTACCTGCCTGGTATAGACATCCCCATCCTCATCCCTGGTGGTAGTGGAATTGGCTACGTTTTCCGCTATTATGTCGGTCCTGAACCTCTGAGCCGTCATACCGGATGAACTGATATCAAAAGCCTGAAATAAAGACATCTCCTCCTCCTTTTCTTATCTTATACCCTGCCGCATGCTACTTGCATACAGACTTTATTTCCTTGAGTGACTGGCTTATCGCATCCGTAAGCCCCTGATAGACCAATTGGTTCCTGGCAAGGTCTGCCGCCTCGGTATCGGGGTCTACATTGTTCCCGTCAAGCCTGTATACCAGGCTGGAATACTCCGTATATACCCTTACGTCAAGGTCCGAAAGATCTATCCTGTCTATCTTTTCGTCAAGTGAAACATAGGAATTCTTCAAAAGTGCCCTCTGGAGGGCTCCTTCAAAATCCACATCCTGCCTGTTGTAATTGGGCGTATCCACATTGGCAAGGTTCTGTGCCAGGCACTCGTTCCTCACGTATGAGGCATCGGCGGCCTTGGTAAGCACATCCACGTAATCATATATTCCTAAAGACATCTGTCCCTCCTTGTCATCATCCAGACACAAAGACACCTATACTATTATACCAAAAATCCCAAAAATTACAAGGGGATATTACATATTTGTTACAATTTTTCCATCCATGCATGAATGTACGAAAAAAGGATCTGCGCAAAAATCATGCAGACCCTTCGTAATCTTTTTGAATATTGAGGGCAGGGCTTGCTATTTTTCTGTAAAAACCGCGCTATGCCTGCTCATTTTCGTTCATCTTCGCGAGTTCTTCGAAAACAACATCGTTCAAAACCTTTATGTAAGTGCCCTTCATCCCCGAAGACCTCGACTCTATGATCCCCGCACTTTCAAATTTCCTTAGGGCGTTTACTATAACGGACCTCGTGATCCCTACCCTGTCGGCTATCTTTGAGGCCACAAGGATCCCTTCCCTGCCGTCCAGCTCCTCAAAAATATGGGTGATGGCCGCCAGTTCGGAAAACGACAAGGTGCTGATGGCAGACTTTACCACCTGCTTCTTCCTGGTCTCCTCGACATTCTCCTCATTGACAGACCTCATCATCTCAAGGCCTATCACCGTGGTGCCGTACTCGCACAAAATAATGTCATCTATGCTGTACTCATCATCCGACCTGTAGATGAATAAGGTTCCAAGCCTCTCCCCCGCTATGACAAGGGGCGTTATGACAGCCCGGATGCCGGATATTCCTTCCTCATCGAAGCCCAGGGTAAGGAGGTTTACATTCTCCTTGGTGGAAAGTATCTCTAAGAGCCTTTCATTGAGGACGTCATCTATGAACTGTCCCTCTTCGATTGAAAAAAGCCCTCCCACGTCCTTTATCTCATCGTTTCGGCTCTTGCCAAGAATCTTCCCCTTCCTGCTAAGCACTATGACGCTCGAAGAGGACACCTGGCTCATCACGGCGCAGATATCGTCAAATACTACTTTGGAGGAATTGTTGTTATGAAGGAGCCTGTTTATTTTGCGAATCTTATCCAACAGCTGTACGCTCATGGCAAAACCTCCCTACCGTAACCAAATATTCCAAAGAAAACCTAAACAGTTAAACTATATCACACTTTGGGAGATAATGCAAATACTTTTCGCTTTATTCTGCTAAAAATTCAAAATTTTCATGAAATTTCCCTCACGTATCCGCAGGATGCGTCAGAGCACGCCAGTTTCTTTCCCTTTTCGAGCATATAGGAGCCGCATACGGGGCATTTTTCCGCGGAAGGCTTTTGCCATGACATGAATTCACAGTCGGGATAGCCCTCGCACCCATAGTACCGCCTTCCTTTCTTTGTCTTTTTTATCAAGATCTCCTTCCCGCATGAGGGACAGGAGACTCCTGCCTTTTCCTGGTAGGGCTTTGTGTTTTTGCAATCAGGAAATCCCGGGCAGGCAAGAAACTTCCCGTGGGGACCATACTTTATGACCATCTTCCTTCCGCAATTTTCGCACTCTACATCGGTCTCTTCGTCCCTAATCTCGATCTTTTCGAGCTCTTCTTCTGCCACTTTTAATTCTGCCTCGAAGGGGGGATAAAAAACCCTTACCACGTCCTTCCAGGCCCTCTTTCCCTGCTCCACCTCATCGAGCTCTTCTTCCATACCGGCCGTAAAGTTCTCATCCATTATCTCGGGGAAGGACTCTTGCATGATGCCGTTTACAGCATCCCCTATCTCCGTGACGTAGAGGTTTTTTTCCTCCTTCAAAAGGTACCTTCTTGATAGCAGTGTCGTTATGGTGGGGGCATAGGTGGAAGGCCTTCCTATCCCCAGCTCTTCCATGGTCCTTACCAAAGACCCTTCCGTGTAATGGTCGGGAGCCTTGGTAAAATGCTGCGTTTTTTCTACATCAGACAGTAAAAGGGATGTGTCTTTTCCTATGGAATTAAGTATCACATTGGCATTATCCTTCTTTCCATCGTCATCCGAGTAGACCTTCAGATACCCCTGGAAAACCACCTTGGAGGCAGAGACGGTGTAGATATATTTCCCGGATGATATCTTTATGGAGATGGTCTGGGTCTGTGAATGGGCCATCTGGGAGGCCGTAAACCTTTTCCATATCAGCTGGTAGAGCCTGTACTGATCCCTGGAGAGTGAATCTTTTGCCTTTTCGGGAAGAAGATTTATGTCGGTGGGCCTTATCGCCTCGTGCGCATCCTGGATCTTTCCCGATCCTTTTTTTGATATTTCCTTATCATTAACAAATTCTTCCCCAAAAGCCTGTGATATATACTCCGCGGCCACAGTCTTTGCCTCATCGGATATTCTTACCGAATCCGTCCTAAGATACGTGATAAGTCCGCCGTTTCCCCAGCCTTTTACCGCAACTCCCTCGTAGAGCTGCTGGGCTACACGCATGGTCTTTTGGGGCGTAAAATTTAATTTTCTTGCGGCATCCTGCTGCAGGGTGCTGGTGGTGAATGGAAGGGGGGGCTTTTTCTTCCTGGTGGATTTTTTGGTCTCTTCGACGGCAAATGTGTTTTTTTTGGCCTCTTCTTCTATCTTTTTCGCATCGTCCTCATTTTCTATTTCTATTTTTTTGTCCCTATCACCGTAAAACCTCGCGATCAGGGGCTTTTTTTCGCCTTCCGCATCAAGGATCGCATCCACCGTCCAGTATTCTTTGGGGATAAAGGCGTTTATCTCTTCTTCCCTTTTGCACACTATTCCCAATGCCGCGGACTGCACCCTTCCCGCGGAAAGCCCCCTTTTTACCTTTGCCCAAAGAAGGGGGCTTATCTGGTAACCTACCAGGCGGTCTAAAACCCTCCTTGCCTGCTGGGCATCCACCAGGTCAGTATTTATCTTTCCTGGGTGCTTTAATGACTCCTTTACCGCGTTTTTGGTGATCTCATTAAAGCTTATCCTCAGAACTTCCTTGTCCTGCAGCTTTAATGCCGTTATAAGGTGCCAGGATATGGCCTCCCCCTCCCTGTCCGGGTCGGTTGCCAGATAGACCCTGTCTGCCTTTTTGGCCTCCTTCCTGAGGGAGGCCAATATGTCCCCCTTTCCCCTTATGGTGATGTATTTTGGCTCAAAATCATTGTCAACGTCCACTCCCAGCTGGCTTTTGGGGAGATCCCTCACATGGCCGTTTGATGCCATGACCTCGTAATTTTTTCCAAGAAATTTCTTTATGGTCTTTACCTTTGCCGGAGACTCCACTATCACAAGATTCTTTGCCATAATTAAAACCGTCCTTATCTGTTAGTTTTTTGACCCCTAAATATCAGCGCTTTTGATATAATTATTTTTGGTCACTTCCATGGCTAAACCCTTTAGAATAAGGCCAAGAACCCCATCCAGCGCCTCCCGGTACCCAAGGCCTGCCTCAGAGACTATCTCATCTATTCCCATGGGTGACAAACGCAAAATACTATACACCACTCTTTCGGATTTTACAAGTGTTATTTTTTCTTTTTTTGATTTGGGGCCATATTTATGGTCATATAAGGGGGTTACCGAAATATCCTCCAAAAACCCTTCCATGGATGTAAATACATGGGCTCCCTGGCGTATCAGTTCATTGGTGCCAATGCTTAGCTTTGAATCTATCATCCCCGGCACCGCAAATATGTCCTTTCCCTGCTCTAACGCAAGGTCTGCGGTGATAAGGGAGCCGCTTTTTTTCCTCGCTTCCACCACTATGATGGCATCGGAAAACGCGCTGATTATCCTGTTTCTCATGGGAAAATGAAATGGCTTTCCGGGAGTTTTCGGGGGATATTCAGATATGAGTCCGCCCCTCTCTAAGATTTGTCTATATAAAATAATGTTCTCCGAGGGATAACAAATGTCCGTCCCCGTGCCAAGGACCGCGAATACATCTCCTCCCCCCTCCATGGCTCCCTTTTGGCCGATTGAATCTATACCCCTTGCCAGACCGCTTATTACCTGTATTTTCTCCCCGGCCAGGGCTTTTCCTATCCCCAGGGCCACCATCCTCCCGTAGGTAGAACAGCTCCTTGCCCCTACTATCCCGACGCAAAGCCGCCCCTCATCGGGAAGGGCGCCGTTAAAGAAGATTCCGTATGGGGGATTGGGGATATTCTTTAGCCTCCCGGGGAAGGGTCCCTCCTCCCTGCAAAGAAAAGTTGTATCACTTTTTAATAATTCGTCATACTTTTTATCTATATCAAAGGTGGCCCTGCTTTTTTCGATGGCTTTTTTTTGTGTTTTATTAAAAAAGCTTATCGCTTCGAGCTTGTTGATTGGCATATCATATATGTCTTTGGCACGGTATCCGTTTTCCAACATCCTGCCCAGGGATACGGGACCTAATTCTTCAATGTTCATGAGCCAATAGCTGTATTTCATCTCATCATACCTCCCCGAAATATTTTTCATCCACTCCCCTGTAAGCTATGGCTTCCGAGAGGTCTTCCCTTACTATTATTTCATCCCCCCTTAAGTCTGCTATGGTACGGGCTACTTTCAGTATCTTGTAATACCCCCTTGCGGTAAGCTCCATGGTCTCAAAGACCTTTCCCATGTAGGACTTTTGTTCCTCATCAAGGGCACAAAACCTTTCTGTCATGGCACCATCAAGCTGGGAATTAAACCTTACCCCCAGCCCCCGGTACCTCTCCCTTTGGATTTCGTGGGCTTTTTCCACCCTTTTCCTAATGGTCTTTGATGTCTCGGCCT
The DNA here is from genome assembly GCA_905236805.1 of uncultured Eubacterium sp. Classification (GTDB taxonomy): domain Bacteria; phylum Bacillota; class Clostridia; order Lachnospirales; family Lachnospiraceae; genus RUG14243. The sequence goes on from CAJOPH010000058.1 coordinate 12,833, forward strand.
CGGGGTCTTTCCTTAAATCCCTGAAAGTGATCCTCGGGGCTTCCACGCATATGTCTATCCTGTCCAAAAGGGGGCGGCTTATCTTTCCCAGGTACTTTCTTACGGAGGAGACAGAGCAGCTGCACCTGTTTCTGTCGGGGAAATATCCGCAGGAGCAGGGATTCATGGCGCACACCAGCTGGAATGAAGCAGGGTACTCAAAGGTCCCCTGCGCCCTGGAAATGGAGATGGAATGGTTTTCCAAAGGCTGTCGCAGCGTCTCTAAGACGCTTTTTTGGAACTCGGGAAGCTCATCTAAAAACAATACTCCCCCATGGGAGAGGGTTATCTCACCCGGCTTTGGGATCCTTCCCCCTCCCGACATTCCCTGGACCGATATCGTATGGTGCGGGGAACGGAAGGGCCTTTGCTCAATGAGGGTGCCGCTTTTTTTCATTTTGCCGGCTATGCTGTATATCTTGGATATCTCCATCCTTTCATCAAAGTCAGGGGAAGGAAGGATAGATGGGATGCGGCTTGCCATCATGGATTTTCCGGAACCCGGGGGGCCTATCATCAAGAAATTATGCATTCCTGCCACGGCCACCTCGCAGGCCCTCTTTAATATCCCCTGCCCCCTTATGTCAGAAAAATCAGGGATACTCTCCTTTGACAAAATATCCCCGGATATGCCTTCCGTTACACCGCCAAAATCTTTTTCATTTTCATCGGTATTTAAGAAATCTATAGCCTCGGTGATGCTTCCCACACCCTTTACCTTTATGCCTTCTATCAAGCGCCCCTCGGAAAGGTTTTCTACGGGGCAGATCACCCCGTAAAACCCCTCGTCTTTGGCTTTGGCTACTATGGGAAGTACCCCGTCCGCGGGGCGCACCTTGCCATCGAGACCCACCTCGCCTATCACAAGGTATCTGCCCAGGTCATTGGAAAAGACCACCCCCATTGCCGACAAAATTGATAATGCCATGGGAAGGTCGTAAAGATTTCCTTCTTTCCTTAGGTTTATCGGTGAAAGATTCACCGTAACCCTCTTTGGAGGAAGCGCGTGGCCGCAGTTTTTTAACGCCGTGCGCACCCTCTCTTTTGCCTCCCTGACCTCCGCAGACAGATACCCCACCATCTCAAGGTAAGGAAGCCCGTCGCTTACATCAGCTTCAACGCTGATGATCCTGGCGTCTATCCCATAGACAGCCGCCGTATTGATTACACTGTACATAAATAAGTCCTTTCTAAAATCGTAGAAAGGAATATGGAAAAAAATAAGGGAAAAATCAGCTGTGAATAGTAACGAATAATTTAAAGAATATTGCAAAGACAGGCTCATCATAACATGATGAGCCTGAAAAATCAATAGTTTTATGATATGTTTTTTCAATACCCCCTATGGTAAACGATGAAAAGTATAAATACTTTTGTCGTTTACCATAAAAAAGGTTATTTTATCTTTTCGGGGAACCCTACCTTCTTTTTGACCTTCCTTAGGGTCTTTTCCGATGCGTAATACGCCCTTTGGGCATTTTCCTTTATTACAGAGTCTATGTATTCTTTATCTTTTTTAAGCTCGTTAAACCTCTCCTGGAGCGGGATAATGAGGGCACATACCGCATCCGAAACGGCGTCCTTTAAGACTCCGTAGCCCTGCCCTTCGAATTCGCCAAGGGCGTCTTTTATGTCCTTTCCCGTTGAAGCGCAGTAGATGTCAAGGAGGTTTTTCACACCGGGCTGTGCATCGTCATAGGCAATCTTTGCCACAGAATCGGTAACAGCCCTCTTAAACTTCCTTCTGATCGTCGCCTCGTCATCCAAAAGATAGATGCTGGCATTGGGGTTTTCATCGGATTTGGACATCTTCTTTGAAGGATCCTGCAGGCTCATTATCTTTGCGCTGTTTTTTCCAAAGTACCCTTCGGGTACGGTAAACACATCCCCATAAATGGCGTTAAACCTCTGGGCTATCGTCCGGGTAATCTCTAAATGCTGCTTCTGGTCTACCCCCACGGGCACTATGTCTGCCTGATAGAGCAAAATATCCGATGCCATGAGCACGGGATAGGTAAATAGCCCCGCGTTAATATTGTCGGCATGCTTTTGAGCCTTATCCTTAAACTGTGTCATGCGGTTTAGCTCTCCCATATAGGTAAAGCAGTTTAGTATCCACGAAAGCTCCGCGTGCCCCGGCACATGAGACTGGAAATAAATGCAGTTTTTCACGGGGTCAAGACCCGCCGCTATATAAAGGGTAAGAAGATCCCTTGCCCTCTTCCTAAGCTCTGAAGGGTCCTGTCTTATGGTAATGGAGTGAAGATCCACCACGCAGTAAAAACACTCATAGTCATCGTTTAAGGCAAGCCAGTTTTTTAGCGCCCCAAGGTAGTTTCCCAATGTAAGCGATCCCGTAGCCTGCATCCCGCTGAAAAGGATTTTTTTGTCGTTTAGCATTTGCTTTATCTCCAATTTTTCACTTTAGTAATCTTCACTTTAATAATCTTTACTTTAGTAAACTTCACTTTAGTAATGAATAGCCCCTCTTTAGGACCACGTTCCTGATATATGAAAAAGTCCTTCTTTCACCGTATTTTGCAAGGCTTTTAAGCATTAGCTCCAAAAGCCTTTCGGTATCGGGGTGCATTAAAATATCCCTGTTGCCCTTGGCCCTCTTAAAGTACACATAGGGGCTTTCGTCTGTATATTTACTTCCACTGTAGACCTTGCTTGCCGCTATCCTGTCCGCAAACATCTCAGCCACATATCTGACAGGCATCCTCACGCCTTCTACCTTTACC
>CAJOPH010000059.1 GCA_905236805.1 uncultured Eubacterium sp.
GAAACAGAAGAAGAAACCGTTGAAGATACCAGTGATCACATAGATTTTTCTTCGGGAGAGTCCTTCTATGGGGTTTTTTGTTCCGCAAACCAGGATTATTCCAAGGCCGGGGAAATAGCGGATGATATAGCAGACATGGGCTATGATGCCCAGATCATAGTATCCAATGAGTGGGAAAACCTAAATCCTGACACATGGTACTGTATCACTGCGGGGACGTATTATGATGAATCTGATGCTAGGGAGGTGCTTTCAGACATCAAAAAGACCTATCCTGATGCCTACGTAAAGTATTCGGGGGAATATATCGCAGATGATTCTTCGGATGAGCCGTATTTTGAGATATATTCAGACACCATAGAGGACTGGGTGAAAGCCTCGGATTATTCAGAATACGCATACTATGATTCGGGGATAGGTGATTTTGATTTTTCGTATCCGACAAACCTTTATTACGACGTTTCCTATGATGACAGCTCGTGGGATGCGCAATACGGTGAGAATGTCCAAACGATAAATTTCTACGGCTCTGAAGGATCTTCGCTTTCGTTCATATTGACCAAAAGAACGGACGACAGGTCCATATCCAAGGAAACTACCGCTGTTTATAATAGCGAGATGAGTTCCCTTCCGTCCTCATCAGCGATCCAAAACAAGCCCGACACGGGAAAGCTCGTCATGACCGGGGAGGATTCCGATTATGTGACGTATGAGCTGGTGAAGGTGGATGAGGACTATGTCTATCAGATGATATCTGTTAAGCCCCGGTACACAGACAAGGAAGACGACTACAGGAAGGGCTACGTGGTGGAAAACCTCTACAGGATGTGCGGATTTTCAGGGTCAAGCGAAGGTCCAAGGAGTTACAAGGCCTACAAGAAACAGGCAAAGGCATGGGTGGAAGACAGATGGTAACAAAAAAATCTCTTGTCAGTATGGGAGCATTGTTTTTAATTACCGTATCCGCGGCAGTTTTTGCCCTTTCAGGCTGTGGGGATACTAAAAACGATGCAGGGGAGGTTCTTTCCGATGAAAGTGGGGATCTGCGTATGGGGGAATCTTCTGAAGATATATCGGAGGGGGAAGATTTAATCTCATCCGAAGACACCGGAAATACAGGAGGAGATACCCTTACATTCCGGGACGTAAGGGGAAAAGAGCACCGGATGGTGATAGACGGATCAGTCCCTTCCAATCCCTATGATTCATCTCTTTTTGAAAAAAGCGGGGATAAGATGTCCTACAATGACCCCTCCCAAAAAACAATGCTTGGCATAGATGTCTCAAGGCATCAGGGAGATATCGACTGGGAGGCTGTTGCGGATGATGGATATGAATTTGCCTTTATCAGGATTGCTTACCGGGGCTACGGTGACACGGGATCCTTAAATGAAGATGAAACGGCCTTAAAGAACCTTAAGGAGGCAAAGGCTAACGGCATTAAATGTGGGGTCTATATTTTTTCGCAGGCGGTAAATACCGATGAGGCTTTGGAGGAGGCTGACTTTGTTCTTGATATCCTTGATGGGATGGAACTGGAGATGCCCGTGGTATATGATCCCGAAAGCATTTTGGATGATGAGGGAGAAAAGATCCCCGAAGCCAGGACGTCTACTGTCACAAAGGAGGAATTTACCGCTGAAACAATAGCCTTTTGCGACAGGATAAAAGAGGCGGGATATGAACCCATGGTATATGCGAACATGCTCTGGGAAGCCTATGAGCTGGATATGTCATCCCTTACACAGTACCCCTTCTGGTATGCGGATTATGAGGATAGTCCCCAGAGCCCTTATGCTTTTACCTGCTGGCAGTATACGAACGAGGGAAAAGTTAATGGGGTTAGCGGGGCGTGTGATATAAACATCCGGATGGTGGATTGAAAGGAGGATATATGAGCAAGAATCTTTGTCCAAGGTGCATGGAGTCCCTCGATAATGTACCGGGAGCCTTTTGCCCTAACTGCGGCAAAAAGATAGGGGAGGCTGTGTCCGTACAGCATCAGCTTCCTCCTTTTACCATCCTTCAGGGAAAGTATATGGTAGGCGAGGTCATGGGCGAGGGAGGTTTCGGGATAACCTATGTGGGATATGACTTGAACCTCGAAATGAAGCTTGCCATAAAGGAGTTTTACCCAAACGGCTATGCCACCAGGGAGTCGGCATCTACCACGCAGATTTCCCTGTATGAGGGATCTGCCAAGGCCACGGTGGAAAAATGGAGGGACAGCTTCATCAAGGAGGCAAGGGCCCTCGGGAAATGCCAGGGTCTCCCCGGGGTCGTGGGCGTAAGGGATTATTTTCAGGAAAACAATACCGCCTACATCGTCATGGAGTACTGTGAGGGAAAGACATTAAAATCCTATGCGGATGATGCGGGCGGAAGGCTTGATCCATCATGGCTCCTTTCGGCCTTGGAGCCTGTAATGGCAGCCCTTGCTCAAGTTCATGCAAACGGCATAATACACAGGGACATCTCCCCCGACAATATCATGGTCGCGGAAGACGGCTCCATGAAGCTTTTGGACTTTGGCGCGGCAAGGGATTATACGGCAGGCGCGGACAAGAGCTTATCTGTCATGCTAAAGCCCGGCTATGCCCCGGAGGAGCAGTACCGTTCCCATGGGCAGCAGGGACCCTGGTCCGATATCTACGCTTTGGCGGGAACCATCTACAGGTGTATCACCGGCATAACTCCCCCGGAGTCCATGGAGAGGATGAGGGGAGATTCCCTCAGGGCTCCTTCGGCATTGGGAGCAAGCCTTCCTCCTGACATCGAAGCTGCCCTCATGAAGGCCTTGGCTGTCTATGCGGAGGAAAGGTATCACGCTATTCCGGAGCTTTATCAGGCATTTTACGGGAGGCAGTTGGTATTGGGTCCTTCCTCGGGATCTGCGGTATGGGCTTTTTCAAAAACGGGCGGTGAGATAGGTCCTGTGACCCGGGGAGGCTCTCCTTATACACTGACGCAAGCTACCATTTCAGGAACAAACACCAAAGCATACAATGACGCGAACAGGGAAGCAAAGAAAAGGACCGCGCTTATAGCGACCCTTGCGGGAGTAGCCGTGGCCCTGGTGGCTTTGGTAGTGGTTTTGATCTTTGTTCTTAAGGGAAGTAGTACCACGGTAAATGAAGGGCAGGTAGCCCAAAGCGATCTTTCTACGGAAAGCGAAAGCTCCGGGCAGAAAGCTTCGCAAGAAGCCAATGGGGATAATGAAGAAGACCTGTCAGATAATGATTCCCTAAAAGAAAATACCGGGAACGATACCGGGGAAAATACCAAGGAAAATACCAAGGAA
>CAJOPH010000060.1 GCA_905236805.1 uncultured Eubacterium sp.
AGCCTTAGGAAACAAAAAAAACACATTATTGTGTTTACAACCATTTGAAAAAATGGTACACTATGATAATAAGGGTAAATGTATATGCATTTGGCCTGTTATACAGAATCTTCTGCTCCGGAGTTTTGGCTCATGAGTGGGACAGTATATCCAACGTTAGTGTCATATTCAATCCCCCGGGGAAGTATTAGGAGGTAGGCAATGAATATTACGGATATCAGGATGAGAAAAGTAGAAAAGGAGGGGAAGATGAAGGCTGTTGCCTCGATCACCATCGATGATGAATTCGTCGTGCATGACATAAAGGTGATTCAGGGCGAGAAAGGTCTGTTCATAGCCATGCCATCACGTCAGACTCCTGACGGTGAGTACAAGGATATTGCGCACCCCATCAATTCTAACACAAGGATTTCCATACAGGACAAGATTCTTAGCAAGTATGAGGACGAGTATGGAGGAGAAGCATTATAGGGAGTTTGCGGATAGTTTTGAACTTGTAGACAATGAAACATTTCAAACTGTAGACAATGAAAGAAACCCCGGCGGGATTACATGCCGGGGTCTTTGTTGCGTGGGGACAGATACATGGGCTTTTGGGATTTTTTTAGGAAAAAGGAAGTGCCAAAGGAGGATTCGTACCTGATAGCGGGTCTTGGAAATCCCGGGGAAAGGTATGAAAAAACCAGGCATAATGCGGGTTTCATGGTGACAGACCTCCTGGTGGAAAGGCACGGGATAAGGCAAAAGGGTGAAAAATTCAAGGCCATGTACGGACAGGGTGAAATAGAAGGAAGGAACGTATATGTCATAAAGCCCCTTACCTTCATGAACAATTCCGGGGACGCCATACGCCCCTTCATGGACTATTTCAAGATAGAAAGGGAGCGCCTGATAGTAATATACGATGACATAAACCTCTCCCCCGGCGCGATCCGCATCAGGAAAAAGGGCTCTGCCGGAGGCCATAACGGGATGAAGAGCATCATAGCCCGCGTAGGCACCGAGGACTTTCCCAGGGTGAGGGTGGGGGTCGGCCAAAAGCCAAAGGAGTGGGATCTGATAGACCATGTGCTTAGCGCCCCCACGGGTGATGATGCGAAATACATGGCACAGGGCATAGAGAAGGCAAATGACGCCATATCAGTGATACTGAAAGACGGTATCGAAGAGGCCATGAACAGGTTCAATAGGAAAAATTAGCATGTACGATTGTTGCAACATACTGAAAGAACTGGATGAGTACAATAAATTAAATAAAGAGCTAACCAAAAAGCTTCCCATAATGGTTCCGGGAGTCATTCCCTCCCAGGAGGGGGGGCTTTTGTCTCTTTTTACCAAAGACCATGACAGGGCGCTGGTTGTCTGCGCCAGCGAGGACAAGGGAAGGAGCCTGCTTGCTGAGTATTCCTTTTTTTCGGAGGGAGGGGTATTCTTCCCGGCGAGGGATTTTTTGTTCCATTCGTCCGACATCCGTGGTGACGAGGTGGAAAAGGAGAGGGCTATTGTCTACTCAAGGCTTCTTGACGGAAAAAGGACCGTCATATTCACTACCCCTGACGCTTTGATGGATCCGATAGCGGGGATGGAGGATCTAAGCTCTTTGGAATTAAAGGTTGGCATTGATGATAGCCTTACTTTGGATGAGCTCAAAAAATCCCTGGAAGATCTGGGATATGAAAGGGTCTCCATAGTGGAAGACCAGGGAGAGTACACCGTCAGGGGAGGTATAGTGGATATCTATCCGGTAGGGGCCGGGAGTGCTTTCAGGATAGAGTATTTTGGAGATGAGATAGACGGCATCAGGAAGTTTGACCCATCCTCCCAAAGATCCATCGGGAATGTGGAAGGCTTTTTGGTCCTTCCCATCGGCAGGGAGGAGGGGACATTTTCCATACTCTCATACCTGGGCGAAGGGCTCGTCATCGTCATGGGGCTTAAGAACTGCGTGGAGAGGATGAAGGCCGTGGAGGAGGAAATAGAAGATTCCAGGGCTCACAGGCAAATATCAAATGGCGATGATACAAATGAGATAATGGCCGATATCAGGGTCTTTTCGCCGGATGAAGTAAGGGAAGACCTCCTCAAATCCCCCCTTATATGCACATCTTTCGACGATTCTTTCGGTGATTTTTTTGAAAAAAGCGGGGAAAAGGTTTCTTTTCCCGCTACGGAATCCCCACATTACGCAAGGAGCATCGACACCCTTCTGGACGATTTTTTCAGATACAGGAAAAAAGGATACAGGGTCTTGTTTGTCAGCGAGTCAAGGGCCAGGGGAAGGCGGCTTGCGGACGAATTATTAAATGACGGCTTGAATGCGTTTTATTCAGATGATCCCACACACGAGATCAAGCCCGGGGAGATCATGCTCACCCAGGGGAGGCTGAAGGGGGGCTTTTCGTACGAAAAAATAGGCTTTGTGCTGATCACGGAGCAGGATGCCTTCGGGGGTTCAGGTTCCGGGAAGAAAAGGTCAAGGAAAAAGGCCTATGAGGGCGATGGGATTTCGTCATTTGCGGAGCTTTCTGTCGGGGACTACTGCGTGCATGAAAAGCACGGGCTGGGAATCTACCGGGGGATCGAGCAGGTGGAGGTCGGCGGAGCCACCAAGGATTACCTTATGATAGAGTATGCCGACAATGGGAAGCTCTACGTGCAGGTAACCCAGCTGGATCTTTTGCAAAAATACGCAGCGCCTGAGGGCGTTACCCCGAAGATGGATTCCTTGTCCTCGGGGAAATGGAAAAAGACCACGGGGAAGGTCAAAGAGTCGGTAGAGTCAATAGCTAAGGACCTCGTGGAGCTTTACGCCGAAAGGGCCAAGGCCAAGGGCTACCATTACGGGAAGGATACCGTCTGGCAGACCGAGTTCGAAGAGGCCTTTCCATATGAAGAGACCTTCGATCAGATGAACGCGATAATGGACGTTAAAGGCGACATGGAATCCGACAAGGCCATGGACAGGCTTTTGTGCGGGGATGTGGGCTTTGGAAAGACGGAGGTCGCCATACGTGCCGCCTTCAAGGCCGTCCAGGAGGGAAAGCAGGTGGCTTACCTGGTGCCCACCACCATACTGGCGCAGCAGCATTACAATACATTCGTACAGAGAATGAAAAACTATCCGGTGAATGTGGAGCTTTTGTGCAGGTTCAGGTCAGCAAAGGGTCAGAAGGTCACTGTGGAGAACCTGAAAAAAGGCTCGTGCGATATCGTGATAGGAACCCACAGGCTCCTGTCAAAGGATGTGGGGTTCAAAGACCTGGGGCTCCTCATAATAGACGAGGAGCAGCGTTTCGGGGTC
>CAJOPH010000061.1 GCA_905236805.1 uncultured Eubacterium sp.
ATGAGCTTGAGGGATGAATTCCCGTAGACTATGACATGCCCCGGGCGGCAGTCCATCATCCTCGCAAGCACCCTTTTGGCCTCGGGGATACCGTAGGGTCCCCCGTAGTTCCTAAGGTCTGTCCCGTTCTCGGAATGGTAGCCGCTCCTTTTGGAAACCATGGTAAGGGATGGATTTGATATGTCCAGCTGAATGGAGGATGGCTTTCCCCTGGACATGTTCAGGGAGAGCTCCTTTGCCTGCGCCTGCTCATAGAGCTTTGTGACGGCTGCTTCCTCAGACCTTAGTTCCTCGTCAGTCAATTCGATATATGGCTTCATTATTATGATCTCCTCCTTATGATTTACGGTTAATGACTTTCTGCCTGTGATTTGTCCGCCTATGATTTCCTGCTCCTTAGGCGTTTTAGCCTCTCCTTCATCCCAAGCTCTTCCCCCAGGTCTCCCGGATCATAGAACACGGTATCTTTTATTTCTTCCGGGAGATACTGCTGCCTTACATAATGCTCCTCAAAATCATGGGCATATTTATAGTCAAGTCCCCTTCCCAGCTTTGCAGCCCCCTTGTAATGGGCATCCCTAAGATGCATGGGAACCTGCGGGGTGGTATTTTGCGCCACCTCTGAAAGGGCCTTGTCCACTGCCATATAGGCACTGTTGCTCTTTGGGGCAAGAGCCACGTATATGGCGGCCTCCGCCAGGGGGATCCTCGCCTCGGGAAGCCCCACCCTTTCTACCACACGGTCCGCCGCGGACGCTACCAAAAGGGCTTTTGGGTCCGCGAGACCCACGTCTTCCGCCGCACAGATCATTATGCGCCTGGCGATGAACTTTATGTCCTCTCCCGCGGCTATCATCCTGGCCAGGTAATAGACCGCCGCGTCGGGATCAGATCCCCTCATACTCTTTATGAATGCGGATATCACGTCGTAATGGGCGTCTGCGTTCTTGTCATATGAGATCACCCTCTTTTGGATGCATTCGGAGGCTGTGTCAATGTCCACATGAATCTTCCCATCGCCGGACTTCCCCGTGGTTACGGCCGCAAGCTCCAGGGCATTTAACGCCGCCCTTGCATCCCCGTTCGCGTAATCAGCCAAAAAATCAAGGGCCTCATCTTCCACCTCCATGTCAAAGGCCCCAAGGCCTCTTTCTGTATCCTCAATGGCCCTTAGCATCAGCCTTTTTATGTCGTCACGGCTCAGCTTGTAAAGCTCCAGTATCAAAGATCTGGAAAGAAGTGCCTGATTTACCTCGAAAAAGGGATTTTCCGTTGTGGCCCCTATGAGAATCACGGTCCCGTCCTCCACAAAGGGCAACAGGTAATCCTGCTGGGACTTGTTGAACCTGTGTATCTCATCTATAAACAGTATCGTCCTTTTTCCATACATGGAGAGGGCTTCCTTTGCGGCCCCTACCCTCTCTTCCATATCCTTTTTTCCCGCGGTGGTGGCGTTTATCCTCGTAAAATAGGATTTTGTCTGATTGGCTATGACTTCAGAAAGGGATGTCTTTCCCGTGCCGGGAGGCCCGTAAAATATGACGGATGAGATCCTGTCTGCGTCTATGGCCCTCCTAAGGAGCTTTCCTTCCCCGCAGATGTGCTCCTGGCCCACCACCTCGTCCAAGGTCTTTGGGCGCATGCGGTATGCGAGGGGGGATTTATCCTCCTTTTCCTTTTTTGCCAGATAATCAAAAATGCTGCCATCCATGTCCTATGCCAAAGATACCCTTCCATCACCGTCTATGGTGATCTTTCTTTTTTTGTAAAGCCTCCCCAGGGCCCTCTTAAAGGCGTTTTTGGAAAGGCCTGTTTCTTCCTTTATTTTTTCCGGGGAATCCTTCTCGCCCACGGGAAGGGTTCCTTCATACATGTCGAGGAGGGACAGGATTTTTTCCGCATCGTCATCCATCTGAAGGTAGGCCTTTTGCCTCAGGGTAAGGTCAAGTTTGCCGTCTTCCTTTATCCTGTATATCCGAAACCTCTTTATGTCGCCCGGTGAAAGGGACGATATATCCTCCGTGGGAGATACCATCCCGGAATAAATATCGTCCACCGCCACATAGGCCCCAAACCTCTGTGAGACTTCATAGACCCTGCCGTTTACTATGTCGTCCACATGATAGTCATGGTCTGTCGAAAGCTCATGATAGACCTTCATGGAGGCGCAAAGCCTTTGTGTCTTGTCAAGGTAGAGGTACACCAACACCTCATCTCCGGGATTTACCTTCTTTGTCTGCTGTTTGAAGGGAAGAAAAAGATCCTTGTCAAGTCCCCAGTCCAGAAAGGCGCCTATTTCAGATACCGCCTTTACGGACAAGACGGCCGGCTCCCCCATCTCTATAAAAGGCTCTTCCAAGGTGGATATTATCCTGTCTTCGGAATCCTTGTAGACAAAGGCTATGACCTTTTCGCCTATTTTAAGCCCATGGGTTTGTTTCTTTGGGAGAAGGACCTCGTTCCCATCCTCATCCGACAGGTACATTCCGTGATCTGTTTTTCTTTTTACGCAAAGCTTTTGCCTTTGCCCAAGTTCCATTTTTTCCTCCCCTGCATAATACTTCCCGGCTTAAGGAACTGTAGAATAATAAGTTGTGCATTTGGACGAAGGATTTTCGTTCATATGCAAGGCGGCTGAATGAGTCGTAGCGAGTGCTACGACGATTGAAGCCAACGCAGCAGATGAGCGAAAAGACAAGTCAAAATGTGCAATTTATTGTTCTATAGTTCCTAAGCCTTGGGGTACCACTCCATGACCACGCAGTTTTCGTCCTGTTCATTCCTTAGCTCTATAAAAAGATTGTTTTTCGCATTTCCCAGATAGGCCTTCATTATCCCGGGGTACATCACCGGGCGCCTGTATTCTATGCGAAGTCTTTCGTATTCTTTTTTTTCATCCAAAAGGTCTTCGGCCAGGGAAACATAGACCGCATTGTTGGTATGTCCATTGGTATCGACGTCCGAAAGGCGGACCGGAAAGTCCTTTATGTATTCCATGTCCGCGGGGGGCTTTATCTTTCTGTCGTGGGTCTTCATTTCATACCTGTCCCCATGGGAGGTGGCATAGCTTTTTGCTATCTCTTCCGGAACCCTTTCCATGCGTCCCTTTACGGTATCCATGAATACCCACAGGGAATCCGAGACTGCCAGGGGGCTTCCTTCTTCATCCTTCAGGATGAAATTCCTCTTCCCAAAGACCGCCTTCATCTCGTAAGGCCAGGTGCCCACGGTCAGCTCCCCCTTCCTGTATGAAAGGTCGTTGAAAATAATCTCATTGTATGCGACTATCCAGCCCTTTCCCCTCTCAAGCAGGTATTCAAGACCCACCCCCATATCGTCCGACTGGTAGGTGGAGCAGTTTTGGAAGAGGTCAAGAACCGCCCCATATGAAATCTTACCGTTTCTTGCCACGGATGAATATGGTATCCTCGTATGGTATGAATACATCCCTGATCCTCCTGTATGGCTCCCGTAAAAAAGCTGTCCAAAGCCGCGCTTAGGGTTTTCACCGGTCCTGTAAAGACAAATGCCCGACCGGGCAGGGTCGGGCATTCACCATTCAAATCCAGCAGGCCTACCAGGATTCGAACCTGGAAATGACGGAGTCAGAGTCCGTTGCCTTACCATTTGGCGATAGGCCTGTATAAAGCTTTACACGCGTGCGCAAATACTTACATTGCCACAAGCACAATGAAGCTATTGTATCACATTACAGGTAAAAAATCAAGGACTTTTTTGGTGGACGCCAAAATATTTTGGCGCTATTGACGGCTGCCTGTCACAGCCTTCGTTCAAAAAAGCCCGCCTCTTTTGAAAACTTTATGCGCGCACTCCCGTTGGAAATGTCTGTAACCTTCTTTTCGAATGCATCCTTTAAGTCAAAGGGGATGTTAAAGGGCATCTTTACGTTTGCCCCAAACTCGCCGTCGTCCCCCGACACCCCCATGTCCTTCATGAGGTTTGATATTTTTCCGTAGTCATTATATGAACATTCCAGCTCGCCTGTAAATCCGTGAACTATCTCGTATTTTTCGGCACCCTTTAAGGCCTCAAGGAGGGCTCCCTGGTACGCCCTGACAAGCCCCCCCGTCCCAAGGAGTACCCCTCCGAAATATCTGGTGACCACCGCGCACACATCACAAAGGCGCTCCCCCGAAAGGACATCGAGCATGGGGCGTCCCGCCGTACCCGAAGGTTCGCCGTCGTCTGATGAATGCGAAAGTCCGCCTCCCAATATATAGGCAGAGCAATTGTGCCTGGCGTCATGGTACTTTTTCTTCATGGAAGAGATAAACTCCATGGCCTTTTCGTTATCTGCCACGGGGGCAACGGTCGCTATGAAACGGGATTTTTTTACCACTATCTGTCCTTCTACGGTATCCTTTATGATAAAATACGGATCATTCACTCTACCTGTCCCTCATCTTCCCTGCTCTCCGAGGCGGCTTCACCGGTCTTTCCCTTTTCGTCATCTTTTTTCTTTTTGCCATCCCCGTCCTTATCTTTATCATCTTTTTTATCGTCATCATCATCTTCGTCATCGGAGGATTCATCATGCCCCGTACAGTATCCGGGGATATTTTTCCCGGAGCCCTCCGAGATGAAGGTCCTGTAGGTCGTAGAGGGACACGAAGAGGTGGCCCTTTTGCCCGTGGATGAGCAGACCTTTATTACTACGTGGTGGTCGCACTCATCCTTTGGTACGGTGTCTTTGGCAAAATACTCCTCTATCGTGGTCCCGCCGCATGTCCCCGACTTCGGCAATAGCCCCGATTCGGAACACACCTCCTTTTTGGTCACACCGGAAGGCTTGGTAAACTCCGCATACTCCAGATCCTTGTGGATCTTTTCCATAACGGCCTTCCAGATGATCTTGGTGAATGATGTCGTGCCCATGGAAGCATTCGTGTCATATCCTCCCCAGATGGCACAGGTGTAATAATCCGTGTATCCGGCAAACCATGAGTCCACGTTGTTCGTGGTGGTGCCCGTCTTTCCCGCTATGGCCGTGGTACCAAAATTTACCGCAGTCCCCGTGCCTTCCTTTACCACATCCTCCATGGCTGAGGTAAGGAGCCAGGCCGCATCATTGGAAATCACTTGGTGCGTCTGTGCGGTATTGTCGATGAGGATGTTCCCGTCGTGATCATAGACCTTGGTGTAAAATCTGGGTTTAATATACTCTCCGCCATTGGCAATGGCGGCAAAGGCCGCCGTCAGCTCTATGTTTGATACCCCCTTGGTAATCCCTCCCAGCGCAAGGGCCTGCACCATGTCGGTATCCGTAAGGGAGGTAAAGCCAAAGTTCTCAAGGTACTCATACCCGACCTTCGGGGTAAGGTCCGTCAATGTCTTTACGGTGACTATGTTTATCGAATTTTTTATTGCCTCCCTGAGGGTGGTCCACCCCCTGTAGGAGCCGTCGTAATTGTGAACCTCGGTGCCGTTTTCGTATTCGTAATGGGCATCGTCCTGGACGGAGGCCAGGGTAAATTTCCCGGTGTCCAATGCGGGCGCATAGGTGGATAGCACCTTGAAGGTGGAGCCCGGCTGCCTGTAGGTGTCGGTCGCCCTGTTGAGTGTCAGCGAAGCATTTTTCTTTCCCCTTCCCCCTACTATGGCCTTTACCTCTCCCGTATGCTGGTCCATGATGACCATGGATGTCTGGGGCTGCAGGGTGTAGGTGACAGACTCCCCATTGTCAGGGATGGTATCACCAGGTCCCATCAGATAGTCCTCGTATTCATCTATGACTTGTCTGGCAGCGGCTTTGGAATCATAGATCATGTATGAGCCCTTTCCCAGCCAGGAAAGAAGGGACTGATCGTCATAGTAGTCTATCGTACCGTCCGTGTGCTGTATGGCAAGGTTTAAGGAAAATGAATATTTGGTGCCCTCGGAATAATTTTCCTTTCTTTTGGTTTCCTTGTCGCAGATCTTCTGGATATTCTTGTCCTGGGTGGTATATACGGAAAGTCCGCCGGTATAGATGAGCTTGTTCGCCTGGGATTCCGAGTAGCCCTTTTGATCCATGAGGTCTTCCTTGAGGCTGTCTATCAATGCGTCCACGAAATACGAATACGCGGAAACCGTAGTGTCCGTGGCAACGGTCTGAATGCCCGCGTAGACATCATCCTCAAGGGCCGTTGTATACTCCCTGTCAGTTATGTATCCTTGCTCCAGCATTTTGGAAAGGACTTTTTCCCTTCTTTCGGCATTGTCGCGGGGGTTGTTTATGGGATTGTACTTTGTGGGATTTTGGGTAATGCCCGCAATGACGGCCGTCTCTGAAAGAGTAAGGTCTGCCGCATCCTTGTCAAAATACCTTTTGGCCGCGGCCTGTACCCCCAGGCACCCCGCGCCCAGGTTTATGGTGTTTAGGTAGTTTTCAAGGATGGTGTCCTTGTCCGTGATCTTTTCCAATTCTATTGCCAAGTACTGTTCCTGAATCTTTCGCTTTAACCTCTGACCAAAACCCTTCTCATCTGTCCATGTCGTAAAGACGTTGTTTTTCAGCAGCTGCTGGGTAATGGTAGATGCCCCTTCCGAAAAATGAAATCCGTTTGTTATGCCCTTGATAAAGGCTCTTGTTATACCCTTTTTGTCTATTCCGTTGTGTTCATAAAAGCGCTCGTCCTCTATCGCGACAAACGCATGCTCCACATCGTCCGGGATCTCATCCAAGGTAACATAGACCCTGTTGGATCCCGAGGATATCAGCTGGGTGATAAGGCTGCCATCGTCATAGTAAACATCGGTGGCAAATCCCGTCGGGGAAATATCTATGGAGTCGGCTGAAGGCGTATCTTCCAGTGCGCCCCTGTACACCCCATAGGCACAAGATGCCCCGAATACCCCCACGGAAAAAATGATTGCAAAGCACCACTTGAACGTCACCCATATGCCGTGAAGAACGGGGTGCTTTCGTTTCTTTTTCCTTAATTTGGTATCTATGATCTCTTTCTTTTGCCTGTTTCTATCATCCATAAACAGCTGCTCCAGGTCCGGCCTTTCGGTGACCATGTAAGGAAAGTTTTTTTACGGTTCCTAAAGAGAAAGCCCCATCTTTCAGGATGGGGCCAAGATCTTCGGTTTATTTCTTCATTACGAGGCAGACAAGCATCTGTGCCGTCTTTATACCCGTGTTCTTCGACTCCCTCTCGCAGCCTTTGCCCATGTGGATGGAGTCTCCTGCGTGAAGCACGTGCTCCTTGCCATCACCGGTCTTTACGGTCATCTCACCATCTACGATGTAGTAGAACATCTCAACGGGAGCAGGTGCCATGTCTGCCCCACCGCCCGGAAGGAAATGGGAAAGACCTAAGGATATCTCCCCATCGTCTACCTGATCGGGCTTATGAAGGTTCGTGCAGCGCACGTCATAATGTCCCGGTGGTTCATAGGTTACAGCTTCGTTTGCTTTCGTTACTTTGTACGACATAACAATATCTCCTTTGAATATAATATATTGAACGCAAAATATGCGCCCTGACCCCGTTTGAATTACTTCACTCTATATTATAACTCTTAATAAAAAAAAAATCAACCCCCTGATAAAAATCTCTCTATTTCACCAAGGACCTCTTCCTCATCTTCCCCGTCTATCTCTACCTCCACATCTTCATCAGGATAAATCCCCAGGGTCATCATGCCCATGATGGACTTTCCATTTATCCTGCGCCCCTCAGAGATGAAGTATATGGAACTTTTGTATTGACCGGCCATATTCACCAGTGTCCCTATGGGTCTTTCGTCACGAATGTCCCCCACCATTATTTTCCTAGATATCATAGCGTCACATCCCTTCATCCTCTGCTATTTTCATGAGTTTCTTAAGCCTGTGGTTTGCCCCGGATTTGCCAACGGGAGGATCGCACATCTCCCCCAGCTCCTTCAGCGGGCTGTCGGGAAAATTCCTCCTGAGGGAAGCCATCTGCCTCAAACCTGGGGACAGCCCCGCAAGGATCCCCTTCTCTTCCAGAAAATCTATCGCCTCAATCTCCTTAAGCGCCGCGGACACCGTCTTTGAGAGGTTTGCCGTCTCGCAGTTTACCTGACGGTTCACATGGTTTCTTACGTCCTTTACCACCCGGACGCTCTCCATCTCAAGAACGGCCCCGTGGGCCCCCATCAGGGTGAGAAGGTCCGCGATGTTTGAGGCCTCCTTCACGTATACCACGTAGCTTCCCTTCCTTTTCAGGACTTTGGCATCGATGTTAAATTCCGATATAACATCGGCCAGCTGGGTGGCTGCTTCCATTGTACCACAAATCACCTCAAAATGGTAGTTTTTTTCGGGATCTGTCACGGAACCCGATGAAATAAATGCTCCCCTTATGTACGCCCTCCTGCAGCAATCCCTCCACAGCAGGGATTGATCAGGCGTTTTTCCCCCCCTCGAAAATACCCCGATGGACGCTTCATAGGCCCTGCGGCAGTGGAGCGCGGGTTCTTCTTTTTGTGATAATTCTTCTTTTACCCTGTGGGAAAACGACATATCCTGTTCAACTCCCTATTTAACTCCCTATTTCCCCCTCTTTCTGTCCTTTTCGATATCGGCGTGATCCAGTGCAAAGCCGTATCCTTCCTTGTCTTTCAGCCTTTCAAAAAGCTCGATGGCCAAGGTCACGCTCCTGTGCTTGCCCCCGGTGCATCCTATCCCTATGACCAGCTGGTTTTTGCCTTCCTCCACGTACATGGGAAGAAGGAAGTCCATGAGGTCTTCGAGCTTGTCGATGAATGTTTTCGCCTCCGGGTACTGCATCACGTAGTCATGAACCTCCGGATCTTGCCCCGTATAGGGGCGAAGGTCTGTCACGTAGTAGGGATTTGGAAGAAACCTTACGTCAAACACCATGTCACAGTCCTTCGGGATACCGTATTTGAATCCGAAGGAGACTATATTGATATTAAGTCCGGTAAATACCCTGTTCTCAAGGAAAATGTCCTTCAGCCTCTGGTTCAAGTCCCTGGTCAGCATGTGGCTGGTATCAATGATGATGCCGGCCCTGTCCCTGAGGAAACGCACCTCGTCCCTTTCCTTCCTGATGCCGTCCTCCACCCTGCCGTCCGCTGACAGGGGATGAATCCTCCTGGTCTCCTTGTACCTGCGGATCAAAACATCATCCTCGGCATCCAGGAACACTATCCTAAATCCCTTGCCATTTTCTTCCATTTGGTCAAAGACCCCATTCATTACGGAAAGGTCCCTTCCGCTCCTGGAATCTATCCCTAAGGCTATCCTGGTTATCTCGCCCGAACCCGAAAAGGCAAGCTCCGCAAATTTACTAAAGAGCGGTATGGGGAGATTGTCCACGCACAAAAACCCCATGTCCTCAAGCATCTTAAGGGCAGTGGATTTTCCCGCACCGCTCATGCCGGTAAGAATGACCAGCTCCATCTGTCTCCTCCAAGTATTACTATCACATCCGATTTCATGTTGCCATCAATAGATTAAAACTCACCGATGAATTTCACCTCGGGCTCAAGACGCACCCCGGTAGCGGCGTATACCTTTTCTGTTACGTGTTCCATAAGGGTCCTTACGTCACTTGCACAAGCCCTGTCAAAATTCACCACAAACCCCGCATGCTTTTCGGAAACCATGGCGCCTCCCACAATATATCCCTTAAGCCCCGCATCCTCTATGAGCTTTGCGGCAAAATGCCCTTCCGGTCTCTTGAAAGTGCTTCCCGCGGACGCAAGGGAAAGGGGCTGCTTTTGCGTTCTTTTTTGGTTAAGCTCCTTCATTTTTTCCAAAATAAGTCCGGAATCTTTTTCCTCCAGGACAAACTCCGAAGAAAGCACTATGCCTCCTTCATCGGCCACCTTAGATCCCCTGTACCTTCCACCGTACCCTTCTCTTCCGAGTGTCCTTATCTCCCCGTCCGGAAAAAACACCGTGACGGACTTTAAGACATCCTTCAGCTCCCCTCCGTAGGCACCGGCATTCATGATGAGCCCTCCCCCCACGGAACCCGGAATCCCCGATGCGAATTCCAGTCCCGAGAGAGAATTTTCGGATGCTTTTTTCGCAACGGCCGACAAAAGCGTCCCGGCCCTTGCCCTTATCATATTTCCCTTCACGGATATTTCGTCAAACCTTCTGCCCAGGCAGATCACGGCTCCCCTTATGCCCCTGTCTCCAACCAATATATTGGATCCATTCCCGATCACATGGAAACTTTTTCCTTCTTCCTTAAGGAAGCTAAGGAGCCCGGGAAGCTCATCCGGGGAAGGCATAAGGAAATAATCCGCAGGTCCGCCTATCTTAAAAGTGGTGTGATCTTTCATGGGCTCATCTTTTTTTATGGCCTCTTCCGGAAGTGTTTTTTTTAATTTTTCCACGAAAAGATCCATTACATGCTCTCCGGGCTTATTTTCTCAAGGAATGCCACATAGCATCTAAGAGCCTCATAAAGATCGGCCTTTGATATCAGCTCCCAGGGCGCATGCATATTAAGGACAGCAGTACCCGAGTCAATGACCTGCATGCCGTAGCGGGCCAAGATATAGGCTATGGTTCCCCCACCGCCCTGGTCCACCTTGCCAAGCTCCGCGAACTGGAAGCCTATTTTTTCATCGTCAAGGATCTTACGAATCGCCCCTATATACTCGGGATTGGCATCGTTTGAGCCTGACTTTCCGCGGCTTCCGGTGAATTTATTAAAGACTATCCCGCGACCTAAGTACGCGGCATTTTTCTTTTCGAATGCGGATTCGTAATTGGGGTCTAACGCGGCAGAGACGTCAGAAGAAAGGACGCAGGATGCGGCAAGGGCCCTTCTTAGCTTAAGCTCGTCATAGTCTCCGCACAGGTTCATTACCTCGGCCACACAGTTTTCGAAAAAATGTGACTTCATGCCGGTAGCTCCCACGGAGCCTATCTCTTCCTTGTCTACCAAAAGGCAAACTGATGTTCTTTTTGGCTTTTTTATTTCCATCATCGCCTTGAATGACGGATATGCGCAGGACCTGTCGTCATGGCCATATCCCATGATAAGGCTCCTGTCTATCCCGTAGTCCCTGGCAGGACCGGCAGGCACCACCTCTATCTCGGCCGAGAGAAAATCCTCTTCTTCGATGCCGTATTCCTTTTTCAGTATATCAAGGACATTCTTTTGGACAAGGTCCTTGTCTTCCTTCTTGGCATCCTTTATGGGAACAGATCCCACTATAAGGTCCAAGGCCTCTCCTTCCACGGCCTTTGAAGCCTTCTTGTCCATCTGATCCTGCGCCAGGTGGGGCAAAAGATCAGATACCCCAAATACCGGGTCACCTTCCTTGTCGCCTATATTAATCTCGACCTTCTCACCGGATTTTTTGACGACCACCCCGTGAAGGGCAAGGGGGAGGGCCACCCACTGGTATTTCTTTATCCCACCGTAATAATGGGTGTCAAGAAGCGCCAGGTCGTTACTCTCATACAAAGGATTTTGCTTTAGGTCAAGGCGAGGGGAGTCGATGTGAGCCCCGAGGATATTCATTCCCTTCTCTATGGGCTCTTTGCCAATGATGAACATGGCGACTTCCTTTCCCATGTTAGTGGCTATGATCTTTTCCCCGGGCTTTAGCTTTTTGCCCTTTTTGATGAGGGTAGCAAGCTCCTCAAACCCCGCGTCCTTTGCTTCCTTCAAAAAGCTCTTTACGCACTCCCTCTCGGTCTTGTTATTTGATATAAAATCCCTGTAACCTTCCGCAAATTCAAATACGGTCTTTTTTTCCCTCTCGGAATAATCCTTCCAGACATTTCTTCTTTCCATCGTAATGTAATCCTCCTTTAGGAACAATTAGACAAATTTAACCGCAGTACCGTACGCCATGATTTCCGCCGCACTCTGCATTCTCCTTGGTTTTTCCAAACATAAAGTCACAATCATTATATCACGACCAACCCAAGGACGCAACAAAAAAATACACCGCAAAACCCATCTCACCCTATACAGAGACATGACCGGTTTTCTTATTCACATTTCTCCTCCCAGTCCGTGATGTTCCTCTCGCCTTCCGCATAACCAAAGTTTATCCCCAGCTTATGCACCGTAACGCCCTTCTCCTTAGCCGGAAGGATATA
>CAJOPH010000062.1 GCA_905236805.1 uncultured Eubacterium sp.
AGGCTGCCCCGACGGAAAAGCCCGCAATAGAAAAGCTCGCAGCAGAAAAGCTCGCAGCAGAAAAGCCCGCAATAGAAAAGCTCGCAGCAGAAAAGCCCGCAGCAGAAAAGCCCACAGCAGAAAAGCCCACAGCAGAAAAAGAAAAGGCTGCCCCGGCAGAAAAAGAAGCTAAAGTCCCCGAAAAGGAAGACGAAGCTCCCGAAAAGGAAGCCATAAAGTCTGTATCCCGGGAGACCACCAGGATATCAGGTCTTGATCAGACCGTAAAAATTCCGGATGTGGAGGATTACCTGTCTAAGGAGGATGATGCCGGCATGACCGGGGAGGAAATAGAAAAGTTTGATCCCGAGGCAATGATAGAAAGGGCTGCCATTGAGGAGGCTGCAGGTGAGATAGAGGTTAAGCTCGATGAGGAGGATGTGCCCATGGAGCGGCTGACCGAAGAGCAGGCCAAGGTATTTACGTATTTCATGCCGGTGGCAGGCATGGAAAAGCAGATACTCTCTGTCCTTTCGGGAGTGCGCGACAGGCGGAAGAAAAAGACCTCCGTCACCGGCAACATTCTGATAGAGGGTGAAAATTTCAGCGGCAAAACGGTGCTTGCGACAGATTTAATTAAAGTCATGTCGAACATGTACCCCCATGACACCACGAGGGTGGGCCGGATCGATGCGGATTCATTAAACCACAAGTCCGTGGCGGAGGTCTTGAAGAAGATAAACGGGGGATACCTTATCATAGAGCATTCGGGTCAGCTGAATGAAGATACGGCGACCGACCTTTCCATGGAGATGGACGGGCAGACCGGAGGACTCATGGTCATCATGGAAGGCACCAGGCAGGGCCTTAAAGGGCTTTTGGAAAGAAGCCCTTTGCTTGCCAGGAAATTCACCGAAAAGATAAGGATTCCCATTTTTACGAATGACGAGCTGGTAACCTTCGGAAAGGCCTATGCAAAGGACATGGGATATGTCATAGACGAACTGGGGGTTTTGGCTCTTTACAACAGGATAGGGAACCTTAGGAACGGTACAAAGGCCACCACCCTCACGGAAGTGAAGGAAATCGTGGATGATGCCATAGAGAGTGCGGAACGCCCCGGGCTTCGAAGCCTTTTCAAGAAGCGCAAGGAAGGTGAAATGGGGCAGCTCAGGGAGAAGGATTTTGAATAAAACGCATGATTTTTTGAAACAAGGGGACAAATGCCCCTTGTTTTTTTCATAGAAAAAGCCGAAATGATACATAGGGTTATAGTAAACGCAAGGATGCGCACGGATTTTGCAAGGAAATAGCCATATACAGGAGATTTTTTATGAGAATAGACCAAATGCCCGGCATGATAGAAAATCGTGATTTAATATCATCCCTGGGACTCGATGCTGACAAACAGTCACAGGTATCCAAGGATGGGGGAATCTATGGGGTAGGTACGAATGAGAATGCCGGGAACCTGTCTGCCACTTCGATGATGAAGGGCTTTTTTGACGGATCCGGGTCAGACATCCTGGAGGAGGCACAGCAGGTGGACGTGGATGTCCTTAAGGACAAGCTGGCGGTGCTTTCCAATGTCATGAGCCCGGAGGACTTCGCCCATATGATGGACGAGGGGATAGATGTGACAGATGAGCCCATAGACACGATAGTCACGGTGTCCGACAAGATAAAAATGGCTCTTCTGGAGGCGGGAGTGGATATTTCCGACTGGGGAGGCACTCCCCTGTCATCATCTGAGATAGAGGCCATGGGAGGCTCTGCCGCAGACATTGCGAGGCTAAAGGAGGCATATGCGGGCCTTGACATCCCGGCTACCTCCGGGAATATCAAGGAAGGTCTTGAGGCGCTGGAGATGGCAAGAGGACTTGAGCCTGTTTCCAAGGCGGCGGAAAAATACATGCTCTCTAACGGGATGACGCCCACCATCGAAAATATTTACACGGCCGGGCATGCGGCATCCGCGGAGGGCGGTGCCATGGACATGCAGATAGAGCTGGGGCAGATGGAGGATCAGGTAAAAAGGATATTGAGCGGCACCTCCTTCGGGGATACTCCCGGAGGACTTAATACCGCGAAATGGATGATCACCCAGGGAATCCCTTTTACTCCCGAAAACGTGGAGCTGGCGTACGACCTGGAGAATATGTCATTTCCCTTGGACGAAGAAAAGGTAATGGGCAACATTGCGTCGGCCGTAATGGATGGATATAGGCCCAAGGATGCAGTGCTTACGGAAGGTCCGTCCATAATGGAAAGGGCAAAGGCCGCGGTAGATGTACTAAAGAGCGCCACCGAAAAAGAGGTGGAGCAGCTGGAGAGGGAGGCAAAGCCCGTCACTATAGAAACCCTAAGATGGGCAGCAGAGCATCCGTCAGAAGGCACGGGCAAGGGCTCAGGGGACGAAAGCAAAGACTTTGGAAACCAGGCGCCCCGGGTATTTGAGCCGGCGGAAGAAGCAAATGAAACGGCAGAAGATTCCGCAAAAGATTCCCGTACAGTGGTAGCCGGTGACCTGGAACACATAAAGAACCTAAGGGCCTTGGAAGAGCTAAGGCTCTCCATGACGCTTCAGGGAGCCTATCATCTGGCAAAAAGCGGCATAGAGATAGAGACCAGGAGTCTCTCAGACCTCGTGGATGACCTAAAGTCCATGGAAAGGGAGCTGTCTGCCGGTGTATTCAGGGACGCCGGCGTGGAAGACACTGAGGAGAATCATGATCTTTACGAAAGGACCCTGAAGGTCGCACAGGAGCTTCCGTCACTCCCCGCATATTCACTGGGCGCACGCAAGATCGAGGAGACCACCATGGGAACCCTCCATGAGGACGGGCTAAAGATCAGGGAGGCCCTCATGGCCAAAGACCCCGCCCCGGTAAGCCGGTCTGCTATGCCGGGATCTGCCCTCCGCGCGCTGGGGCAATATGAGACCCTGATGACACAGCCCAACAAAGACCTTGGGGATTCCATTGAAAAGGCCTTCTCGAATGTGGATGACATACTGGAGGATATAGGAGAGGACATAAATGAATCAAACAGGAGGGCCGTTAGGATCTTGGCTTACAATTCATCCGACATCACCCCGGAGTCCGTGGAAAAAATGAAGGCTGCCGATGCCAAGGTACAGGTGATGATGAAGGAGATGACCCCGCAGGCAGCACTTCACCTGATAAAGAAAGGGCTAAACCCCCTTGATATGAACGTGACGGATCTGTCAAGGGAGCTTGCGTCCATACGGGAAGAAAACGGCTATAACGATACTGCGGATGAGGCAAGGTTTCTCTGGGATCTCCAGCAAAAACATGACATCACCGAGGATGAGAGGTCTGCATACATAGGGATATACAGGCTGTTTTCGCAGATAGAGCAGTCTGACGGCGCGGTCATAGGTCAGCTCGTAGAGCAGGGGGCTCCCATCACGATGCGGAATCTTCTGACTTCTGTCAAGACCCGTTCCGCTGAAGGGATGGAGGTGACCATAGACAAAGAGTATGGTGTTATAGAGAGCCTGGATATTTCGGATGATACGATAGCCGCACAGCTGGAAAAGGGATTTGTAAATGCTTCCGACATGAGGACGTATGTTTCGGAGACCACGGATTACATGCAGGATCTGGCTCGCCAGGGGCATCATTTGTCGGATGCCGATACGATGGAAGGTCTGGCCAAACAGGGGATGGCGGATATGACCCTGGAAGAAGCCGTGGAAACCATGCAGCAGTCCCGGGAGGACACATCGGATGCCGATGCCCGGTATTCCCGGCAGCTCTATGAGCAGTTCATGGAAAATACCACCCCGGAGGATACGGTCCTAAGGCTTCTTTCTTCCAATAACGAGGCGGTATCCATGTTCTCCCAGGCGGCAGCCGGAGAGATGATATACAACAGAAACGGGCTTTATAAGGACATTTCCAAAGGGCTGAAGGACGAGAAATTAAAGCATGATTTAGCTGAGGCGAAAGAGGCCCTGATAGAGGCCCTTGGGGAGGGCGCCAAGGCTCCCGCAGAGATGGCAAAGGCCGAGGAGGAGCTGGCAGATCTGACCGAAAAGGCAGCGAGGGACGTTCTTCCTCCGGCAAGAACCCTTACACATGACGACATCATGAACCTAAAGCTCATGAGTACCCAGATAAAGCTCACATCCGCATTGGCAAAAAATGAACAATACGCCATTCCGGTGAACGTGGAAGGAGAGGATGGCACCATCCACCTTCAGATAGTCAGAAATGATGAAGACAGGGGGAGGGTCAATATAGTCTTTGAAACCGAAAGCCTGGGAAAGGTCGCATCCGAGCTTTCCTTTGTCAAGGGAAAGATAGAGGGCGTCATCATAGCGGACAATGAAAAAGCAACGCAAACCTACCGGCAGAGGGCCGCGGACTTTCACAGGCTCATGGTCCGGGAGGGGGCTACCGACGGGACGAATGTGTCATTAAAGTTCATCACGGATGAGGGTATAGACCTTTCGGCCTTTGAGATGAGGGAAAAGACCCACGCCCTGATAGAAGGATCCTCCCGCAAGGAGGATGAAGAATATGAGGTGCAGACCAAGACCCTTTACGGAATGTCCAAGGCATTCATAAGGGGAGTGATAAGGGCATCTGAGGGTTAACAATTCCTCAAGGTTTGCCGATAAAAGGTATAGTAGGCGTATTTTGACCATTCCGTATTGTGTCCGGTGGAGACACTTTCGCATGACAGCCCGGTGGAGGAGCTGTCCCACAAGGAGAATATTATGAGAATAAACCGCAATATTTCGGCAGTGATATCAAACGACCATCTTTTGAGGAACGAAAATTCCCTGGCGGCATCCGTGGAGAGGCTCTCATCCGGTCTCAAGATAAACCACGCCAAGGATAATCCGACGGGTATTGCCATCTCGATCAAGATGAAAAACCAGATAGAGGGCATAAAGAAGGCGTCAGACAATGCGGGAAACGGCTCTTCCGCACTGACGACGGCCGACGGGGCGATGAATGAGATGTCGTCCATCCTTCAAAGGATGAGGGAGCTTTCCGTGCAGGCTGCCAACCAGACCAATACCGAATCAGACAAGGCCAATATACAAGAGGAGATTTCATCTTTGACCGAAGAGATAGACAGGATATCCACTGACACGGAGTTTAATACCAAGGGGCTTTTGAACGGAACCCTGAATAAGAGGGCTTACACCAGCGATAATTACGCCACGGTGCTGGACACCACGGATGTGCCAAAGGGAACATATAGTATCACCAATATAACAAAGGCCACCCAGGCCTCGGCAAGTGCTTTTAACGTGGGGTCAGATCAGGTTATCAGCATCAACGGCATTGAGAGGGCGATAGGAGCTTCGGATACCGCAGATGAGGTGGCATCGAAGCTAAATTCCCTGGCGGAGTCGGCAGGGGTGTCCATTAACTTTACGGCCTCCGCAGGGTCAGCTTCCATCAGTTCCGTAACATCCATAGAGTACGGGTCGTCCGTGACCCTGGACGTAAAAGTGGATGGGAATTATGCGGGGAGCACAGGTACCGTAAGGGGCACCGATGTGACCTTTACCTGTGATCAGACTTCTTACTTTACGGGAAAAGAATCCGTTTCGGCAGACGGTCAAAGGGCCGTGATACGCAGGCAGGATGGCTTTGAAATGGTGGTAGAGCTGGGCGATAAAGTGAGCCAGTCAGTGAATATTACGGCCACCGACATTGGCGCCATGTACCTGCAGATAGGCTCCAATGAGAACCAGGGCGTGGAGGTGGAGATACCGGATCTTTCGGCACATGCGCTGGGGATAGACCAGCTAAACGTAGTATCCGAACCCGGGGCAGACAGGGCCATAACGAAGCTGGATGAGGCCATAGACCGTCTGTCAAGTGTCAGGGCGTCACTGGGTGCCTACATGAACAGGATGGATTACACAACGAACAACCTTGCAACCACCGAGGAGAACATGACGGCATCGGTATCCCGTCTGGAGGACGTGGACATGGCACAGGAGATGACTACCTACACCAATATGAACATTCTGGTGCAGGCGGCCACGTCGGTGCTGGCACAGGCCAATGAGCTTCCGGATCAGGCGCTTCAGATGCTCAGGTGACGCATATGAAGAAAGAGCAGATACAGGAATATACTCTGCGTATTTCCAATGCAAACAGGACGGGGATAATTACCGTCCTGTTTGATGCGTTAGGGACATACGTGAAGGAAGGAATGGATGCGGAGGGCTATGAACGGCTGAAGGACTCCCTTAGGAATGCGACCCGCATAGTCTATGAGCTGGAAGGAGCCTTGGACATGGATCGGGAGATATCTGCAAACCTCTGGCAGATCTATGATTTTTGGGGCAGATTTCTGGAGATGGCCATAATAAAAAATTCCAAAGAGGGCTTGGACCGCATATACGATATGATCATATCCATGGCGGACACATTCAGGGAGCTTGAGAAGAAGGATGATTCCCCGGTCCTTATGAAGAATGCCGAACAGGTCTATGCGGGCCTTACCTATGGACGGGATGACGTCAACACCTATGGAGAGACGTCCCTGGGAGGCCGGGGGTTTTTTGTGTAAGAAATGAATGTATGGGGCAGTGGGCTGTGAATAGTATCGTAAAAGAGGATATTTCACCCTTATTTTGAAATTTCCCTTGACTAATTGCAAAAAAAGTACTAGAATTAGACAGTTGTGATGGAATGGTATATTCCAAATCATGTGATTATATTTTTGACGCCGGGGGAATGACATTATGGAAACTGCAGAGTTAGGGTCGGTGCTGCCTTTATGGAGCTGTGTTCCGTTTGTGGGGCTTTTGCTCTGTATAGCCGTGTTCCCGCTTGTGAAGGGGGAATGGTGGGATAAAAACAAACAATACGCAGTGGTATTCTGGAGTCTTTTGTTCGTGATACCCTTTGCGGTAAAATACGGTGTGCATACCGCTGCGGAGCAGGTGGCCGAGAGTATTGTGGGGGATTACCTTACCTTCATAGTGCTTTTGTTCGGTCTTTTTTGCGTGGCCGGAAATATAGCCCTGGAAGGAGACCTGGTGGGATCGCCTGCGGTAAATGTGGTTTTGCTGCTGATAGCCACGGCCCTGTCGAGCTGGATAGGTACCACCGGGGCCTCCATGGTCATGGTTCGTCCCATCATCAGGGCAAACAGCTGGCGCATCAGGAAAAAGCAGATCATGGTGTTCTTTATTTTCATGGTGTCGAATATCGGGGGCTGCCTTACCCCCATAGGCGATCCGCCGCTGCTCATGGGCTTCATGAGGGAGGTTCCTTTCTTTTGGAGCATGAGGCTGTTTCCGTTATTGGTAATTAATATTGGCATACTGTCGATTATATTTTTTATCTTGGACTCAATCGCATACAGGAGGGACCTGAGGGAGGGTCACAAGCCCCGGCTGAATATTCAGAGGGCGGCCCTTCATCTCTATGGGAAGCATAATATCATCTTCATTGCGATGATAATAATGGCCGTCATCCTCAGCGGAGTGATGCCTTCGTGGTCGCTCTTCCAAACAGCGGACGGAGCCGTGGCGGGAATCCACATCATAGGGGAGGTTACGCTGACGTATCCGTCCCTCATAGAATGTGTCATCATCCTGGTAGCGGCCCTTCTTTCCTACAAGACCACACCCAAGGAGGTCAGGGAGTCGAACCACTTCTCCTGGGAGGCCATAAAGGAGGTCGCGATCCTATTCATAGGGATATTCATCACCATGATACCGGCGCTTTTGATACTAAAGGCCAATGGATCCGAACTGGGACTTACCTCGCCCTGGCAGATGTTCTGGGTGACCGGTGCGTTGTCGTCATTTTTGGACAATACGCCCACCTATCTGGTGTTCCTTACCACTGCGGGCACACTGGGAGCCACTTCCGGGATAACTACCACCTTGGGCGTGATAGCACCGAAGATGCTGATGGCGATATCCGCGGGAGCCGTATTCATGGGTGCCAATACCTATATCGGCAATGCGCCGAACTTCATGGTGCGTTCGATAGCGGAGGAAAACGGTATCGTCATGCCCTCGTTCTTTGGCTACATATGGTGGTCAGCGAGGTTTTTGCTGCCGGTCTTTTTGGTGGACATGATCATTTTCTTCCTGTAGGGGGTATGGCAGCAGCGATTATTGATAACATTTATCAATAAGACTTTCCGCATATATTTAAGAAAAAAATCAAAATTCTCTCAGCATTTTATTTTTGAATCCAAGCCCGAAGCCTTTACGGTTTCGGGCTTTTCCTGTGTCCGGATTTTTCAGTATCATTCAGAAAAATTCTGACAAAAAATTTCTGCTTTACAAATTTTCCGAAAAGTGGTAAAGTGTTAGACACAACGAAGAGGAGGCTGGAAGGTTTGAATCGAATCTTAATGTTTTCCTTCATCCTGGCATTAGCCGTATGGCAGGATATGAGGGAACGAAGGGTCGATAACCGGCTGATCCTGATGGGTCTTTCTTTGGGGCTCATACACAGGCTTCATCTTCATGAATCTTTTAATTTTTTTTCAATCATTCTGGATGCTGGATTACCGGTTATCTTTTTATTTCCATTGTTCCTGACGCGCATTCTGGGCGCAGGGGACGTCAAATTATTTTCCGTAGCAGGTATTTTTATAGGGGCATGTCCTACGGGATATGTGGCAGTGTTATCGCTTTGGTTTGGGGGTTTTTTTGGCCTTTTTGAAGCGGTAAGGAAGAAGAACATAAAAACAAAGATTTGTTTCACGGTGCCCATGCTCTATGCGGCAGTGTTCGTGGAAATGGGCGAAGCGGCGCTGGTGAGTGCATGGTAGGAGGCAGTATGGACAAACTAAAGGTCGCTGTCTGTGACAGCTGCGAGAGGTATGTGTCTGCCCTGGTCCGTTATATGAGTGAAAAGTACCGGGCAGAGATCCTTGCGTCAGGATTTACGTCGACGGCGCCTCTTTTGGGCTATCTGGAAAAGACCGGGGCGGACGTGATCCTCGTGGAGGAGGGCCTTTGGTCCAAGGAATTGGATGAGACAAAGGCGCAGGTGATAGTCCTTTGTGATGGCAGGGGCGCCCTTCCCGAGGGGGTCGTAACCGTCGAGAAATACCAGGCGGCCGATGAGATAGTCAGGCAGATATACGCAACATATGAACCGCCCAAGGGGTCCGGGGGACAGATAGATATAACGGCAGGTACCAGGCTCATATGTGTGTATTCACCCGGTCATGCCTTAGGGCAGACGGCATTTGCGGCCACATTATCGATGTGCCTGAACAGGCAGTTGAGAAGCCTTTATGTAAACCTTAAGGAAAATGCGGCATTTGATGAGATCTTTGACAAGGAATACCAAAAGGATGTGTCGGACATGATATATTTGTCAGACAAAAAAAGGGATTCTTTCAGAAACATGCTTTCGGGGACAGTGGAAAAAGACCAGGATCTTACATACATACCCCCGATGGAGATGGCAGTGGACGCGGTACTGCTATCTAGGGAAAAATGGCTGAATTTTCTGAATCTTCTGGCAAATGAATCCGGATACGACTGTGTGATACTTGACATCTGCGGGATGCTGCCGATTTTTTATGAAATACTGGAGGCATCTGCCAGGATATATGTACCGCTGCAAGATCACGAGTACGGAAAGGCCAGGGGCAGAAAATTCGAAAAGGACCTAAAGAAAAGACAGCTGGAAGGGGTCCTGGAAAAGCTTCGCCGGATAAAGATCCCCCAGATGAAGGAACTGTATGAGGGAGATGATCTCCTGAACGGATGGATATGGGGAGATATGGGAGAATACGTAAGAAGGCTGCTTGACGAGGATGATCCGTTATGAGGGCCGGGGAGATAGAAAAAAAGATCCGGGAAGAGATCATAGACAGCATCGATATTTCCATGGAGCTTTCGGATGAGGAAATGCGGGAGATAATAGACGAAAAGGTACTCCTGCATGGAAGAAGGGAGCATCTGTCAATAAGCGAAAAGGAAAGCCTCTCGCAGACGGTGTTCAATGCGCTAAGGAAGCTGGACGTTCTTCAGGAGCTGGTGGATGACCCCGGGGTATCAGAGATCATGATAAACGGCCCCGACAGGATATTCGTGGAAAGAAAGGGCGAGGTCCTTCTTTGGGACAAGACCTTCTCATCCGCCGAAAAGCTCACGGATGTGATCCAGCAGATAGTGGCAAAGGCAAACCGCATGGTGAATGAGACCCATCCCATAGTGGACACCAGGCTGGAAAACGGCTCCAGGGTGAACGTGGTCCTTCCTCCCGTAGCGATAAATGGACCGATAGTCACCATCCGGAGATTCCCTGACAATCCCTTCACTATGTCCGATCTTCTGGCAAAGGGGTCATTATCCGAAGAGGTGGCCGGGTTCCTAAGGGAAATGGTGGAGGCGGGAGAAAATATCTTCGTCAGCGGCGGGACATCGAGCGGCAAAACGACATTCCTTAACGTGCTGGCAAATTTCATTCCGAAGGGCGAACGCATCATCACCATAGAAGATTCGGCTGAGCTGTGCCTGAACAAGGTGGAAAACCTCGTCCGCCTGGAGACCAGGAACGGCAATGTCGAGGGCGAAGGGGAAATCACCATCAGGGATCTGATAAAATCAGCCCTGAGGATGCGGCCGGACCGTATCATAGTTGGAGAGGTGAGGTCCGGGGAGGCTCTGGACATGATCAGCGCAATGAATTCCGGCCATGACGGGTCATTGAGCACGGGACATGCCAATTCCTGCAAGGACATGTTAAAGAGGCTGGAGATGATGATCCTGATGGCGGTGGACATGCCGGTAGCTGCAATAAGGGGACAGATAGCGGCCGGCATAGACCTGATGGTGCACCTGGGAAGGAACCGCAATGGGGAGCGCAAGCTCCTGGCCATAGAAGAGCTGATCGGATATGAGGATGGTGAAATAGTGCTTAACAATATTTTTGAATATCACCCGAAGGGAGGAAAATATGAAGAAGAAACCTGGACGAAAAATGCAGAGGTCACCCACAGGGAAAAGCTTGACAGGATCTAGGTCAAAAAACATCGCGGGAGGATTGGGCTTTTCCAAAGAATATTTGAGGGTATATGCGGAGGCGGCTCTTGTCACGGTACTTTTCGCGCAGCTTTTTTATGGGACTTTCCTTGCAGTCATACCCATCATTCCGATAGGGGTGTATTACGCAAAGAGAAGGTCTTCGGATGTGAGGCTGAAAAAAAAGCAGGAGAAAAAGGATGAATTCAGGGAGTGCCTGCTTTGCGTAAGG
Source organism: uncultured Eubacterium sp. (assembly GCA_905236805.1). GTDB lineage: Bacteria > Bacillota > Clostridia > Lachnospirales > Lachnospiraceae > RUG14243. The sequence goes on from CAJOPH010000062.1 coordinate 11,217, forward strand.
TCAGGACTTCGGGCAGGATACGCCATGGAAAACGCCTGGAAAAACGCCCATGCGCAGATGGAACACCTCTATGGAAAGGACAATGAAATGGTAAAGCGCCTTAAGACCATGAAGGGCCGCCTTGATATCAATGAGACCATGGAAAATGTCCTTGACGACTTTGCGGAGGAAATGGACATAGAGGAGGGAAAGAGCTTTGCGGAAGTATACAGGTTTGCGAAAAAAAGCGGGGGAAACTTTGCGAAGATCATAGAGGGCTGCATAGACAGGATGAGCGAAAAGCTGGAGGTAGAAAGGGAGATAAGGACCCTTACGGCCGCAAAAAGGATGGAGCAGATGATAATGAACCTGATCCCATTGGGAATCTGCCTGTACCTGAGGCTGGGATCGCCCGGATACCTGGACGTCATGTATGGAAATGTCATGGGAATAGCAATAATGACGGGTGCACTGGCGGTATATGTGGCAAGCTATGAGATATCAGGGAGGATAATAGCCATTGAAGTCTAAGGAAGAAAAAGAAGATTTTTTTGGGAGGCTGGCGGGAAAGATCCTGGGGATACCCGTGGTAAAGGCCTATCTGGGGAGGGGTTCCCCCAAGGCTTCCAGGGAAAGAGCTGAGTTTGAAGCCCTTTATCCGGGAGCATCCCCAAAGGAAAAGCTCTTTGAATACAGGAAAAAGAACCTTTCGCTATTACTCAAGGCATCTTTGGCCGTCGTGTTTCTTTGTATAATGGCAGGGCTCTTTGCGGGGGGTCAGACTCTTCTCAAAGACGGGTACCTGGAAAGAAACGATGCGGGGGACGGGAGCTATGAGGCTTCCCTGAATGTAAGCCGGGGAGAGGGGGATGAGGAATCCATATCCGTGGAAGTGGCTGAAAAGACCCTGGATGATGAGGAACTGGATACGGCGTTCAAGGAGGGAATGAAGGAGCTGGACACCCTGGTCGTGGGGGAAAATGAGTCCTTGGACCACGTGGAGGAGCCGTTAAACCTCGTCAGCAAATGTTACAACGGCGTATTCGAGGTGGAATGGGTCTTCGACGGTTATGATATCCTTGATGCACAGGGTGTACCGGTGGAAGAAAACCTGACCGATGAGGGATCTTTGGTCACCATCACGGCTACCCTTTGTTACAGGAAGCAGCGGATGGACTACGTAATGTACGCGAATGTCTACAAGCTCACAAAGACAGGAAAGGAAAAAATGCTTGATGAGATAGGGGAGGCGGTGAAGAATGCGGACGAAGAGACGGCATTTGAAAAAAAGTTTTATCTTCCGTCGGAGGCGGGAGGGACTGCCCTCTCCTGGAGTGAGTACCGGGAAAACATGGCACCAAAGGTATTGGCGTTGGGCGTATTGGTGCTCATCCTGATATGGTACGAAGGAAAGGAGGATATTAAAAGGAGGCTTAAGAAAAGAGACGAGCAGCTGAGAATGGATTACCCTGACCTCGTGAACAAGATATCCCTTCTGCTGGGGGCGGGGCTTTCCATGAAGGGCGTATGGGAGAGGCTGGCGGTGAATTACCGTAATGAAAAGGAGTCCGACCCACAGGTCAGAAGATATGCCTATGAGGAGATACTGGTCACTTATTACAGGATGAAGGAGGGGGAGAGCGAATCTTTTGCCTACGAAGACTTTGGAAAAAGGATAGGGTTAAGATCATATATGAAGCTCTCATCCCTTATCACACAAAACCTCCGCATGGGTACAGGCGGCATGGGAAAGATATTAGACCAGGAGATGAGGGAGGCCTTTGAGGACAGGAAGGCATATGCGAAGACCAGGGGGGAGGAGGCATCCACGAAGCTTTTGATCCCGATGCTGATGCTCATGGGGATAGTCATGCTGATAGTAATGGTTCCCGGGTTTATGTCCTTTTCGGGAAGTTTGATGTAGGAGAAAGGGAACCGGTAAAGGATTCCGGGAGGGGCATTGATATGAAAGGAGTTTTACATGATTAATAAATGGTTCTTAAAAACAGCCAATGCGGTGCAAAGATTTTTAAAAGAAGAAGACGGGGTAGGCGTGGTGGAGGTGATATTGATCCTCGTGGTACTTATCGGATTGGTTCTGATATTCAAGGAGCAGCTGACCACAATAGTCAATAATATTTTTGACACCATCACGGACAGGAGCGGACAGGTGTGAGGACCATGACCAAAAAGGAAAAGCCCCGTGGCCGTAAGGAACTTTCGGCCCGGGGGTCTGTCACGATATACTTTGCCATGTGTTTTGCGCTGATGATCTCTTTGATATTTACCCTCCTGGAGGGCGCAAGGATCAGGGGTCTTAAGATAGAAGCGGACCGTCTGGCGCATGCGGCGATCCGGTCGGTATTTGCGGAATACGACAGGAAGCTTCTGGAAAGGTATGACCTTATCATGCTGGATGGGGGCTACCTGAAGGGCGGATTTGACATATCGCAGGCAGAAAGCCGGTGGGGGAAGTTTATCTATGAGAACACAAAGGAAGGCGGGGGGCTATTGTCCACAAAGAATTTCTTTCCGATCCACCTGATGGATGATGAGATATCAGAGTATGAGCTTTCCACGGATGCGGATGGTGCGCCGTATTTTAATATGGCTACTGATTATATGAAGTCCAAAATGGGTGTAAATGCGGCAAGGACCCTTTTGAACAAGCTAAACGCTCAGAACGTAGACGATGATTCGGGGAACCTGGAAGATACCTGGGAGAGTGCCTTGGATGCCAATGAAGCCCTTGACACGGATGAAGCTTATGGGGAAGAAGAAAACGCATCCATAACGGAAGAGGAAAAGCAAAAGGCCGAAGAGGTATCCGAAGAGGACAAGGGGCTTATGGATAATGTCTCGGAGCTTATGGCAGAGGGCGTTTTGGCTTTGTGCATGGAAGATCTATCCACGGTTTCGGGGAAGGGGATAAGTTCTGCTGACCTTTTGTCCCAAAGAACCCTTAACGCAGGAAACAGGCCCGACACGGAGAGGGAAACAGGTGCTTACAGGAAGGTGTTTTTTCTGTCATACATTGGGGAGAAATTTTCCATGTATGGGGACCGTAAGGGTGGAAAGAGTGCCCTTGACTATGAAATGGAGTACATCTATGCCGGAAAGGATACCGACAAGGAAAACCTCTCTGCCGTGGCAGAGGCGTTATTGGGGATACGGGAGGCCGCGAATTTCGCGTACCTTATGACGGATGCAGGGAAGCAGTCCGAGGCCAGGATACTGGCAATAGCGATCGCCGGGCTTTTGGCGCTTCCCGCGATAGTAGAAGCTATATATTATGGTATCCTGGTGGCGTGGAGCTTCATGGAAAGCGTGGCGGATGTGCGCTGCCTTTTCTCCGGCGGAAAGGTTCCCTTGGTAAAGACCGCAGCGGACTGGAAGACATCCCTTTCGGTCAATGCACAGGCAGAAGAGGCCGGGGGAGGAAGGGGTCTTGACTATGGCGAATATCTCCAGGCACTTTTGTTCCTAAAGAGCGAAAAAGACCTTACGCTAAGGAGCATGGATCTCATAGAAAAAAACATAGCCCTGGAGGATGGGTATGGTATGTTCAGGATGGATAGGTGCATCACCTATGCTAAGTGGTCGGCGGATTTTACGGCAGGCCCAATGTTCATGAGCCTTGTGGGGAATTCCCCGGGAAAAGACGGCTACAGGTACAGGTCGGAAGGTATATATTATTATGAGTAGGTCAAGCGAAGGCGGCAAAGTCTGCAAAGGCTGTATAGGGGTGTTTCCCAAAGTCTTTTATTATCTTATCTTTAGTTTATTTCAAAAGAAACAATTTCCTCTTGCCAATCAAATTTTTTCTGAAAAACGTATAGATATTCCTTCTATAAAAAACAATCCATATGTTTGGGAGACACCCCTATACAGCCTTTACAGACCGGGCAGGTTTTGCGCCCACAGGCCACTTTACGCAGATCAAAAGATAGCCGCGGCTAAAGAACCACAAAAATACCGCAAAAAATTATCCGCAGGATCCATTACGGTAGAGGCCGCACTTGCCTTCCCGATAATGCTCATGGCGCTGGTATGTGTCCTTTTCCTTTTCCAAATAATGCTGATACAGGGGAAGGTGAGGGAGGAGCTCTACGATACGGCGGAGCAGATGGCCCTCATGTCCTACGCGCAGGAAAACCTCGATGCCCTGGGAGATATCCGGCTCGGAAACTATGGCCTTGGGGGAGTGGTGGGTACGGCAAATGTGAATGCGGCTGTATCGGACGCACAGTTTTCCGGGTACATAGTGGGAGCGGTAGTGTGCACCGAAAATACGGATGACGAAGACATGGTGGATATTACTGCCAACTACGTGATAAAGCTTCCCATTTCATTTTTCGGAAACCTTTCCTTTCCGATGACCGATCATGCCAGGGTAAGAAAATGGACGGGATATGACCCGGCGGAGGGCGCAGATACAGGTGATCGGGATGAGGAGATGGTATACATTACGCCCACGGGGGTAGCCTACCACAGGGACAGGGGCTGCAGTTACCTGAACCCTTCCATATCCGGCGTAAGCTATCAATCTTTGTCATACCGGAGAAATACGGGTGGGGGAATATATTATCCGTGCGCCACATGCGCAAGAAACTGTACCGGGGGAACCGTATATATCACTAATTACGGGGGAAGCTACCATACGGACCTAAACTGCAGCGGACTGAAAAGGACGATATATTGTGTGCCTTTGTCCGAGGTGGGGGGACGTCATCCGTGCTCGAGGTGCGGAGGGTAAGGATTTTTAGGACAACAATTCATTTATGGAGGTATATGATCATGGAATCGGTATGCGTTTTGGGAATGCTTTCCATCTGCTCCTTTGAGGATGTCAAAAGGAAGCAGATAAGGCTGTGGGTGGTCTGCGCCTTCGGCATAATGGGGATGGTGCTGCACCTTATCTACCGCCAGACAGGGATAGTCGACATACTGGGAGGCATGGGGATAGGCGCACTCCTTTTGCTGATGGGGCTTATAAGCAGGCAGAAGATCGGCTATGGGGATGGCTTTATGTTTTTTGTGACAGGGATATATCTTGGATTCTGGGGAAATCTTTCTCTCCTTACCGCCGCCATGATTTCTGTCATGATGTATGCTTTGGTACTGCTGGCGTCCGGGCGGGGAAGCGGCAGATATGAGATTGCTTTTTCGCCCTTCGTGCTGTTTGGGTATGTGGCGATGCTGATGATGGGAGGCCGGTCATGAATATCAGGCTTAAGGCAAGCTTTACCATCGAGGCATCCTATATCATGCCGATGGCATTCGCATTGCTTCTCCTTACGGGGCTTACTGCCATGTGGCTATGTGACAGGGACCTGGCGTATTTTAACGCATTGGCCATAGCAAAGTACGGGGAGGAGGAGGAGCTGTTTGACTATGCGCCCGAAGGCACGGTTACAGGGTATGGGGCAGCCCACGCCGGCGACTGTATCCTTATGGACAATGGCACGTCGGTATCCGTGACGAAGAATACCAAAAAAATCAAAGTGTCCATAGAGGGATCGTGCATCATTCCCTTTTCCGGATGGATACAGGGCTTTGGGTGGGAGACTTTTTCCGGGATATCGGTGACCAAGAAGGAAAAGATACTAAGACCATGTGCGCTGATACGCAAGGTGAGGGAAGTAAATGAGCTGATGGGGGATTAGGAGGAGTCTAAAAAATGATGGAAATAAATTATCTCAGAAATGCCAATGGGAACTATGCGGTGCTGGAGGGCAGCTCCATCCTGCCGGTGGACGAGTGCGAATACGAGGAGATAATGATTCAAAAAAACGAGCCCTCCCATCTGCTGGAAATGCAGAGGATCTTCCTTGACGGCAGGTGGCAGATCCAGTACAAGATAACGGGCATGCAGTCTTTGGAGTCCAGGTTTGAGAAGAAGGGCATAGGACAAAAAGACCTAAGGCACCTTACGGATGAGCTGAAAAAAGCTTTGGATGAATGTTCCCGATACCTTCTTCAGACGGACAGGATATCAATGGATCCAAGGCTCATTTACATAAATTACATAGATGAAAAATATTGCTTTTCGTATGTGCCCTCAGATGAGATTACATTTATAGAAGGATTCAGGGAGCTTTTGGAAATGTTCATCCTGCCAAAGCTAAATCACTCAGACAGGGATGCGGTGGACATAGCGTATGACCTGTACAACCACGCATCCGGGGACGGATTTACGCTTTCGCAGTGGCAGGAGCCTGCTCGCGGCGCGATACCATTAAACGAACCTGCTCCATCAGCAGGGGATATGATCCGGCAGGAAGAGGCAGGGTCAAAAGAGCCTGCCAATAATAATATGGAGCCAGTCATAATAAAGCCCAAGGAGACATATCCTGATTATGCGGATGATGAGTTTGAAGATGATATGCCGGATAATTTCCTGATCTTTCTGTTTGACAAAGTGAAGGGAAAGCTGAAGGGAAACATGAAGGGGAGCATAAAGCCGAATGCGAAGCCGAATGTAAAGCTGAATGCGAAGGAGAATGTGAAGAAAATCCTGAAAAGGAAAGAAAAAGACCAAATGGATATCGAGGCGGTCCATGTGGAAAATGAAAGCCCCCTCATAGAGCCTCCCAAAGCCCCTGTCATTTCAAGCCCCCCGGATGTTCCGGAAGATTTCCATACCGTCATGATGCCGATAGAGGGGATGGTATGGCAAAAGCTCATTCCCGCCCGGGGCGCGGGCGAGGAGCTGTTGCTAAATGAGGCGGTGCAGACCATAGGAATAAGCAGGACTTTTGCGGATATCCAGGTAAAAGACCCCAGTGTCTCGAGGGTACACGCTAAGGTCACAAAGGATGGGGAGGACATATATGTGGAAGACTGCAATTCCACGAACGGAACCCTGGTGGATGGAAAAATCTTAGAGCCGGGCGAAAAAACAAAGCTTTCTCCCGGGATGCACGTGTGCTTTGGGGCGGCAGAGTACGTGTACAGGTGACCCCTGCAGTATGACGGTTAGGGGATTCCAAAAGAATAGCGACTTTTTTCACTAAAAGTTTCGTATCTTGGTCTTGCATTATGCGGAAAAATAGGTTATGATAAGAGTCAATACTTTTCACCATAGAACATATAAAAGTATGTCCGTATGATAAGGAGGCCGTAAACAATGGAAGCAACGATGGAAAAAACCGTCACAAAGGAAACGCCGATAGGCGAGCTCTTGATGATCAATAATGATGTGACACCCATATTGATGGATATTGGCATGCACTGCCTGGGATGCCCCGCGTCCCAGATGGAGACAATAGAAGAAGCGGCCATGGTTCATGGAATAGACCCAGATCTGTTGGTCGAGAAGCTAAATGCTTTCCTGACCCAGTCTGCATAGCATCTTGTACTAATAGGAGGTAAATATGTCTAGCCCCAAATACAAGCACCTGCTCAGCCCTGTAAAGGTGCGCAATTTCGTGATCAAGAACAGATTGGCGGCATCGAACTCCCTTCCGCATTTCTTGCAGGGACCGGAGTCGTATCCCGCAGATACAGTCATAGCCCATTACGAGAACAAGGCCCGCTCTGCGGGTATCACTACCTGTATGGGCATCAACAATTTCTCCCGTGAGCAGCAGATGCCCATGGCAGCGGATTTTTCCCATTTTCCGGACTATGACCTGTATGACACCACATCACAGAACTATCTGATGCAAATGGCAGATGCGATTCATTTTTATGATTCCATCGCGTGCATGGGGATATTCGTAGGCCCCCCGTCCTGCTATCCTTTGGTGAAATGGGACGATGGGGAATATGGAATAGATCTCTCCACGGCTCCTCCCCCACCTCCCGGAGAGGATGGCGATGGGGATGCGGAGTTTACGGTGGGGGCTTTGGAGCCTCCCAAGCCCAGGCATTTTACCATCGAGAAGATAGATGGACACAAGCTCCCCCATGAATACACGAAAGAAGAGCTGAAGAAGGTCTGTATGTCCTATGCCGAGCAGGCAAAGATACTGAAGTTCCTTTCATTTGACATGGTGAGCGTACATATGTGCTACAGGGGAAACCTTCCCGGAAAGTTCATATCTCCCCTGACCAATGAACGCACCGATGAGTACGGCGGCTCCTTGGAGAACAGGATGAGGTTCCCCCTGGAGGTGCTAAAGGCCATGCGCGAGGCCGTAGGACCGAGGATGATCATAGAGGTCATCCATTCATTCGAGGACGAAGAGGGTGGGTACAGCATAGACGATACCGTGGAATTTCTCAATAAGGCCAAGGAATACGCTGACATAGTGCAGCTTCGTGCCAAAAATGTTGACGATGCGCATCCCACGGGATTCGAGCTTGAGGAGACTCCCTTCCTGGAGGCTTCCGGTTACATCAAAGAGCGTGTGGACGGGATGCTGATAGGGACGGTGGGAGGATACCACAATCCCGAGACCTGCGACAAGGCCATAGCGGACGGAAAAGCCGACCTTATTTACGCGGGACGCGCCTATATCACGAATCCTGACTATGCGGACCTTATCGTACAGGGAAGGGATGACGATATCGTGCCCTGCCTGCGCTGCAATAAATGTCATGGCAGGGGACCAAACGATCCGTTCATCTCCGTATGCTCGGTGAATCCCCGCATAGGCTTGGAGCAGAAGCTTTCAAGGCTTGCAAAGCCCGTGGACAAAATCAAAAACGTCGCCATCGTGGGGGGAGGACCCGCAGCCATGCGTTGCGCCATGTTCCTTGATGACCGTGGGCACAAGGTAACGATTTATGAGGCATCGGATGCTTTGGGCGGAGCCATAAAACATTCCGATTTCGTATCATTCAAGTGGACGCTTAGGGATTACAAGAATTTCCTCATACATCAGTGTGACAAGAGGGAAAATATCACCGTAAAGCTAAACACAAAGGTGACCCCGGAGGATATTTCCAAGGAGGGCTTCGATGTGGTGATCTGTGCCCTCGGAGCTGAGCCTGCCGTTCCTCCCATCAAGGGAATAGACAAGGTAGAGGTCTCATCTGCCGACAACGCCTTCAGGAATCCCGATTCCCTGGGGAAGAATGTGGTAGTCATAGGCGGAGGAGAGGTAGGCGTGGAGGCTGCCATGCACCTGGAGGAAAAAGGTCATACCGTCACAGTCATGGAGATGAGGGATCAGATAGCCGCCGACTCGACGATGATACACTACAGGGAGATGCTCACCGCGGCGTGGGAAGCACACAAGGGGTGTTCCGCGCTTACGGGGTGTGCCGTGGCAGAGGTTGCGCCCGGAGAGGTCATCTACAAGGACAGTCACGGTGAGCTTAAAACCATCAAGTGTGACTCCATAGTGGTATCTGCCGGAATGAAGCCCCATACGGACGAGGCGTTGTCATTCTATGGATCCGCGCAGGAATTTTACATGATAGGGGACTGCAAGGCTCCGGCCACCGTTCAGCAAGCTACCAGGCAGGCCTACAGTACTGCCATGAGGATATAGTCCGGCCGGCGGTCTCCGCATAATTCCGGATAGTTAAATTCTGAATATTTAGAAGGTGAGCAAGATCTGCTCCATTCTGCTCTCCCAGGTATTGGATCTGGCGGTTTCGTATGCCTTTTCCGATACGTGGGAGAGTTTTTCTTTGTCAGAGAGTATCATATGGATTTTATCCGGGATTTCTTCTGTTTTTTCCAAGGAAAACGTGAATACATCATCATCTTCGGTAAGAATCGTGTCCAAATATGACGACATATCCGTCAATACCGGGGTCATGTTCAGCATGGACGAAAAGATTCTGTCATGCGCGCCTTGCTTAAACCATGGCATGATGTTTAATGATAACACAGAATCAGAAATCTCCCTCAGGCAGTCAGCGGTATCAAGCTGGCCCGTAAACGTGATGTTTTCGGGATGGGAGCATTTTATTTTGTCCCAGTCCTTCCCGACGATGAAGATTTTTTGTCCCGAATCTGCTATTTGGCCGATTATTTTTTTCCTGTAAAAACTCCGCACATAGAGGTCTATAGGGAGCATTCCCCTCATTGCGCAAAGCACCTCATCTAAAGCGGCATCCGGAAATAACGAAAAAAGGGCGTCCTCAAAGGCTTCGTCAAGGGATTTTGACGGATGGGAAATCATGTCGCATGCCACGCTCAGATAAAATTCCCTGTAGTCGTCCCCCACTGCTTCCATCTGAGATAAAATATTGTCCACGGGCACATAGTTTGCGGTGAAGATAAGGGGGTGGGTTCTTTGTGAAAGGGGAGGGGCACCCTTACCCGAAAGATCCCGGAATGCTGTCCCCGCTAGGGGCATAAAAAAGGGCCGGGAAACATTCTGGTAATATTTCCCGATAAAATCCACATGCCCCCTGTCTACGCAGAATATTTTCATATTTTCAGGTGCGGATGGAAGCTGCTTTGTGTAGTAGAGGGGATGGTCCACAAGGATATTCGCGATGGGGATACCCAGGATTTCAAAGATGTTTTGCCTATCTTCAATGAAACCGGGTTCCCCGGAGAAGGCGATAAAATTAAAAGTGACGCAAAGGGTGCGTTTTTTTTCGTAAAAGCACCTGATCTTGGGGATGGGGCCGGGATCTTTTATGTCTACGAAGAGCACTTTACAGCCACAGGACAAAAGGGCTTTTTCCATTTCGTGCGAAAAAAACCCCAAAGTCTCCACGGCATTTTCGAAGAATATGAAATGAGTGAATATGGTTGATAATGCATTATTCAAGGCTTATGGCTCCTTTTCGTACTATCTCCATCCGGCCTTTCGAAAAATCCACAATGGTGGAAGGGGTGCCCTTGCCCAGGGGCTCACCATTTATGATGAGGGGAACCAGGGTGTTTAGCTGGTTTACCACCTCATCGCCCTCCACGGTGGAGTCATGACCTGACAGATTGGCACTGGTAGCTGCAACGAAGCCTCCCACGTCCTCTATGAGCTTTATTGCTATGGGGTGATCCGGTATGCGTACCGCCACGGAATCCTTTCCCGAGGTGAGTATGTCAGGAACGAGGGAAGTCTTCCTAAATACGATGGTCAGGGCTCCCGGCCAATATTTTCTGGCAGCCTTAAGCGCCTCTTCGGGAATGTTCACGGCGATTTTTTCCAGGGAAGAGACATCGGAAATAAGGATGGGGACCGGCTTATCCATGGGACGCTTCTTGGCTTCATAGAGCTTGCGGACGGCGTCAGGATTGAATGGGTCGCACCCTAGGGCAAATACCGTATCCGTTGGAAAAGCCACTATGTCCCCGCAACGCATCACGCCGGCCGCCAGGGCGATGCCGTCGTCATATCTGTTCTTGCACAGCTTCACAAATGATGATTCCAATGTAAGATCCTCCGTAAATCATGTAAAATTTTCAGCAAATCATGTAAAATCCTCAGTAAATCATGTGAAAGTTTCCCGGCAAAAGCATGGGCCTCTCAGGAGCCGGGAGCAGCTATCAGTTTGTATATGGGATTACCCATGGCAGAGAACTTTGCTTCATATTCACTCATGGTGTTGCCCCGTAACATTACGGGATCATTGTGGAGATCCCGTGTCATCTGAAGGATGTTCCAGCTGTTTTCCCGGAGGGATTCCACAGAGTAGTCAAAAAGACCTTCGTTGTCGGTCTTGAACTCGATGTGGGATCCGGGCGAAAGGGTCTTTTCGTAGAGGGGAAGAAACCTTTCCGATGTGAGACGCCGCAAAGCATGGCGCTTTTTGGGCCAGGGATCGGAAAAATTCAGGTAGATCCTGTCCACCTCGTTTTCCCCAAAGATTTCGTCAAGGCGCACCGCGTCCTCGTTTACAAAGAAAAGGTTTGGGAGGGGTTCGTCTTCCATTTTCTGTATCGCGCGGTAAAGGACGCTCGAATATTTTTCCATGCCCACATACGAAATATCCGGGTTAAGCCCTGCCAGGTCCATAAGGAACCGGCCCTTTCCCGTGCCTATTTCCAGATGCAGCGGATTATTGTTGCCAAATAAATCATTCCATTTCCCCTTTGCGCCGAAGGGGTCATGAACCACATAGGGGCTTTTTTCTATTTCGCCCAAGGCGGCTTTTACGTATCTTAGTCTCATATGATCTCCCGGTATTCATTCAAAAATCCACGCTCCTTATCATACATTAAAAAATGATTTTATTCAAGTTAAATATTGATATATTTTGGAAAAGGGCTTATAATAGAGTTTCATGCGCAACAGACCGGAAAGCTTAGGGAAACCCCTCAACGACGGTGAAGTTCCTTAGGGGCATCTCAAGAAGGAATTTGGATCCTTATGAAAAAGAGATTAGTATTGATAGGGGCGGCTTTGGCCGCGGTGGTGCTTGCCGCATTTTATTTTGCGGGCCAGTACAGGACATACGACGGATACCAGGTGTTGTCTTCATATGACAGAAGCTACAGCGACTCATCAAAGAATGCGCAGTTTGGCGGAAACCTTGTTTCATATGACAGTGATGGAGCCACGTGCATAGACAAGAAGGGAAGCTTGCTGTGGAGCTACAGCTATGAGATGGATCAGCCATTGTTCGAGGCATCGGATTCATATGCCCTGATAGCAGAAAGAAACGGCACCAAGGTATGTATTTTCACCCCGAGCGGCTTTTTGGGGGAGATGGATGCATCCGGAAGAATCCTTTCGGCAGCGATATCAAACAACGGCAAGCTTGCGCTCGTGCTGTCCTTGAATGACGGATACGGGATAAATCTTTATGACACCTCCGGCAAAGTAATAGCATCGGGAGACGTACACATGAAGATAAGCGGTTATCCTTTGGCCATAGCGCTTTCCGGGAATGCGGATCTTTTGGCGGTATCGTTTCTTTCGGCGGGAGGGGACGGGGCAGATTCGGTGCTTACCTTCTACAATTTTTCGGATGCGGGCAAGGCTGTTGATGATAACATCGTGGCATCGTATCAGCTGGAAGGAGAGGTATGCCCCAGGCTGTATTTCTTGGATGACAGCAGGCTGGCAACGTTTTCAGACAAGAAGGCAAGGATTTACACAGGAAAAGAAGAGCCGGAATTAAAAAAAGAGATCACGTACCCAAAAAATGCAGCGTCAGTGTTTTGCGCCAAGGGAGAATTCGGGATAGTTTACAAGAACGATGGGGTATTCTATGAAGAGACCTCAGACGCAAGGGGCAAGGCACCGTTTGAGATGTATGTATATGATTCGCGGGGGGAGTTGAAGTTTTCCAAAGAACTCTACATATCTTATAAGGAAGTAAAATTCCTTGACAATGGGGAAATAGCCGTGATAGGTGAGTATGACATGTCCATTTATGAGTCGGACGGCAGGGAGAGGTTTTCCTATGAGTTTGACACAAGGATATACAATGTGCTGTCGCTTGGGCGCCTGCACGACTACCTGTTTGTTACGGAAGATGCCGTGCAGAGGGTAAGGCTGACATAGGGAGCCATCGAGATACATCCCAATACG
>CAJOPH010000063.1 GCA_905236805.1 uncultured Eubacterium sp.
CATCCGTAACTTAATACATCCGCAACTGCAAAATCATCCTTCCAATACATCCGCATAAAGCCTGTCATACTCAGCTGCCGACTTGGTCCAGCCAAAGTCAAGCCCCATGATGTATTTCTTAAGATTCTCCCAGTCCTCTTTTCTCCAGTAGAGGCCTATGGCCCTTCTCACCGCATCAATAAGCCCTCCCGCATCAGTGCCTTGGAAGGTGAAACCGTTCCCTTCGCCCATGGTGCAATCGTGGATGGAATCCCTAAGGCCTCCGGTCTCACGCACTATGGGAACGGTCCCGTAACGGCAGGCTATCATCTGTGCCAGCCCACACGGCTCTGAAAGGGACGGCATAAGGAACATGTCTGCCCCCGCATACATCCTGTGGGAAAGCCCTCCGTTAAACGAAATGTTCGCACACAGCTTGCCCGGATATATCCCCTGAATCCAGCGGAAATAATTTTCGTAACCGGGGTCTCCTACCCCGAGGATGACTACCTGTACATTCTCCTGCAGAATCTGGTCCATGACATTTTGGATGATCTGCATGCCCTTGTGGTGGACGAGCCTTGAGATAATGGCTATCACGGGAATGTCAGGATTCTGGGGCAGCCCAAAGATGTTCTGAAGCTCTGCCTTGTCCTTGACCTTTCCCGATAAATCGTCTGCCGTGTACTTGGCCGTGATTTCCTTGTCCTTTGACGGGTCGTAGACTTCGGTACTGATGCCGTTAAGGATCCCCCGCATCTTGAAGGAATTCTTTCTGATGATGGAATCTAAGCCCTCCCCAAAATATGGATCCTGCAGCTCACCAGCATAGGACGGTGATACCGTGGTCACCATACTTGAACACTCTATGGCGCCCTTCATGAGGTTTATGCAGCCTCCGTACTCAACGAACGCCCCGGCCTCAGCGGGAAGCCCGAACACATCGCCCAAAATCTCCAGACCGTACTTTCCCTGATATGCCACGTTGTGTATGGTAAAGATGCTCTTGAAGCCAAGGTGGTATATGCTCATATTGTAGATGGGCACAAGAGCCGTCTGCCAGTCATTCGTATGGACTATGTCAGGATAATATCCCAGCTGCGGGAACATCTCCATCACGGCCCTGCAGAAATACGCAAACCTCTCCCCATCGTCAAAGTACCCATAGAGTCCGTCCCTGTCAAAATAATATTCATTGTCAATGAAATAATAGGTGACGGAATTCTGGCGGAGCTTGAAGATTCCACAATACTGTGACCTCCAGCCCAAAAGAAAGTAAAAGTACTTGACGAAGGTCATCTTTTCCCTATACTCCCCGGGCACTCCCCGGTACAGGGGAATGACCACGGAGACATCGTATTTTCTCTTCTTTGCCAAAGATACCGGAAGCGAGCCCACCACCTCTCCCAGACCCCCTGACACCGCAAAGGGCTGTGCCTCGGGTGATACAAAGAGTATTTTGGTCTTTTCCTTCTTAGGCTTTTTCACTGTTTCTAAAGGCTGTGCGTCAACGGCCTCTTTAGCCTCTTCACCTGCCTTCTTAGATGAAGCCTTAGCCTTGGAAGATGTGTCTTTTTTGTTTTTTCTTTTCCTATCAGCCATGGCAATATTCCTTTCTGTAAAAAAAACAGCTATACCCTGCAAACTTCTATCGGAGCCCTGCAGCCATCGCTCCTTCAGGCGTCAAAGGGATTCTCCCCAACCTATAAAGAACGGATAGCCTTCGCATCCCGAAAGTCTTCTTTCCCTGCTGACAAGTACCCTCTTGTCGGTGACCACATGATCTAAGGACGCGCCGTTTTCTATGATATTGTCGTTTAATATCACGCAATTTTTCACGGACGCTCCCTCATCTACCCTCACCCCCCTGAAAAGGACCGAGTTTTCGACAACGCCGTTGATATAACATCCGTCGGCTATGAGGCTGTTTTTTACCTGAGCCTTTGGCCCGTACTGGGTAGGTGGTGAGTCCAAAACATGGGTAAATACCGGGAAATCCTTGTTGTCAAATATCTCATCCCTGATATCCCTGTCCAATACATCCATATTTGCCTTGAAATACTCATCCAGGACGCTTATCGAACGTATGTACCCCTTGAACTCATATCCATGGATGCTGTATGTGCGCAAAAGCCTGGGAAGCACATCTTTGGAAAAACTCTTAAAGCCATAGGTCTGGGCTTCGTTCAATATCCCCACGAGCATCTGCCTGCTCATCACATAAATGTTCATCCCGTAATTCATCGAACCCGTGCATTCATTGTGATGGCGCACGCCCGTAACCTTTCCTTCATCATCCACTTCCAGCTCCTGGACGTTGCGGTCTATCTTGCGGACAAACTTTATCTTTTTATATGCGGCGGTCACGTCCGCGCCCGACTCTAAGTGCTCATCTATTATCTCATTGTAATGTACATTCGCCAAAAGGTCACAGTCCGCAAGTATCACAAGGTCCGCCTTGGAAGACTCTATGTAAGACCTGGCGTTTATCATGGCCTCGAGCCTGTTGGTATACAATGGACCGCTCTGGGCATCCACGAATGGTGCGATGGTGGTGATGCCACCGTTCTTCCTGTCAAGATCCCAGTCCTTGCCCGAGCCCACATGCTGCATCAGCGAATGATACTTTGTCTTGGTGATGATCCCTATCTCCGTCACCTTGGAATTGGCCAGGGATGAGAGCACGAAATCTATCATCCTGTATCGGGCGGCAATGGGAACCGAGGCAATGGTCCTGCGCCTTGTCAGCTCCGGCAGGCTCTGATCATGAATGTTAGAAAAAACTATTCCCATGGATTTCATGAAACCACCTCCCTCTGACCCCTGGCTGAGCCTTCCAATGAAGAGCCGGCCTCTACGTTTTCACCGCTTCCTACTTCCACATCATCTCCCAATACCGTAATCTTTGATGAATCATTGGCAAAGGGCTCACCTATGGTGGCATTCTCACCTATCTTCACGCGGGTGGAGATCACGCTGTAATTGACTATGGCTCCCCGGCCTATGGAAGTGTCGGGCATGATCACGGAATCCCTTATCACGGCTCCCTCACCCACACTCACATCCGCGAATATGACGGAATTTTCCACAGTCCCTTCTATCTCGCAGCCCTCGGCTATGATGCAGTTATTAACCACCGCATCCTTCCCCATGTAATGCGGATGGCGCGGCGCATGACGGTAATAAAACCTCCAGGAAGGATCCGCAAGATTAAGCTCCTTCTTTATGGCGAGCATGTCCATGTTTGACTCCCACAGCGAGGGAATGGTTCCCACGTCCTTCCAGTATCCCTCAAAGGCATAGGTAAACATCCGGCATCCGTCACCAAGCATGGCGGGGATAACATTCTTTCCGAAATCATTATCGGAATCCCGGTCTTCCTCATCCCTCTCCAGATACCTCTTCATCACATCATAGGTAAATATGTAAATGCCCATGGAGGCCTTGGTGGACTTTGGCTCTTTGGGCTTTTCCTCAAACTCCGTGATCTTGTTGTCGGAATCGGTGGTAAGGATACCGAACCTCGATGCCTCCTCCAAAGGTACCTCCAGCACGGCAATGGTACAGTCCGCATTATTGTCCTTGTGTTCCTGGAGCATCCTGTTGTAGTCCATGCTGTAAATATGGTCGCCTGATAAAATAAGTACATATTCAGGGTCATATTTTTCCATGAACGGGATGTTCTGGTAGATGGCGTTGGCCGTGCCCTTGTACCAGTCGGTCCCTTCGGTCTTTTGGTAGGGAGGCAGGATATGCGCCCCACCGTAATTCCTGTCCAGGTCCCAAGGCTGCCCGTTTCCTATGTAGTCGTTCAGCTCCAGGGGCTGATACTGGGTGAGTACACCCACCGTATCTATTCCTGAATTAATGCAGTTTGACAACGGAAAGTCTATTATCCTGTATTTGCCTCCAAAATACAGGGCAGGCTTTGCCACATACTTGGTAAGAGGATACAGCCTGGAACCCTGACCGCCGGCCAGCAGCATGGCCACGCACTCTTTCCTTCTAGCCATAGCTCTTCCCCCTTTCTAAAAAAATTAATTTATGCTACTTCAGTACAATTCCTCCCAGTGGCGGAAGGTTTACCTGTATGTACTGTTCTTCATCATTTTCAGGCTTTTGTATGGGTTTTAGATCTCCCTTGTTAAAGACTCCTCCTCCCCCGAACCTGGGATCGTCCGTGGTGAAGACTTCGTGGTAGTTGCGCTTTTTGGGAACATCTACCCCATAGCCTTCCCTGTATACGGGGGCAAAATTTATCACGAAAAGAAGCTCATTTCCGGACGAATCTATCCTCCTGTAGGAAATGATGTTCTTTTCCCTGTCATCGGCAGATATCCACCTGAAGCCGTCCCATCCCATGTCATCGGACTCCCACATGCAGCGGTTCCTCTGGTAAAAATGGTTTACTTCACGGACATAATCCTGAGTGAGCCTGTGCTTTTCGAAGTCTAAAAGCATCCAGTCTAACTCATCGTCATATTTCCACTCTGAAAACTGCCCCAGCTCGGAGCCCATGAAAAGGAGCTTTTTCCCCGGCTGGGAAAGCATAAAGAGCAAAAAGCTCCTAAAGCCCGCAAACTTCTCGTCATAGCTTCCCGGCATCTTGTCCAGAAGGGATCTTTTTCCATGCACCACCTCATCGTGGGAAATGGGCAGGATGTAATTTTCGGAAAACGCGTAACAAAGCGGGAAGGTAAGCTTCTCATGGGCATGCTTTCTGAAGTAGGGGTCTGTCTCTATGTAGGAAACGGAATCGTTCATCCACCCCATGTTCCATTTGAAGTGGAAACCCAATCCCCCTTCCTCGGGCGGAGCCGTGACCAGGGGCCATGCGGTAGACTCCTCCGCTATCATAAGGCCTCCCGGGACATTTACACCCACGGCGTGGTTGAGCTTTTGGAGGAAGGCCCTCGCCTCCATGTTCTCCCTGCCGCCTTCTTTATTCGGACGCCACTGCCCGTCCTGCCTGTCATAGTCCAGGTAGAGCATTGCGGCCACGGCATCCACCCTGAGACCGTCCACATGGTATTCCTTGTAAAACATCATCGCGGACGATACCAGAAAAGACTGTACCTCGGGCCGTCCATAATCAAAGGCCACCGTCCCCCATCCCAGATGCTCCCTGCGCAAAGGATCGGGATCTTCATAGACACACTCACCGTCAAACCTGTAGAGCCCAAAGGCATCCTTGGGGAAATGGGCCGGAACCCAGTCAAGGATGATACCAATGCCTGCCCTGTGAGCCTTGTTTACAAAGTATGAAAAGCCTTCGGGCGCACCGTACCTGGATGTGATGGCAAAGTATCCCGTGGGCTGATAGCCCCATGAGCCGTCGTAAGGATATTCATTTACGGGCATTACCTCCAAATGGGTGTAGCCCATATGCTTTGCGTATGGGATCAGCTCATCTGCTATCTTCACGTAATCATAGCTGTTCCCGTCATTATAGCGGCGCCACGAACCCAAATGCACCTCGTAAATATTCATGGGAGAGCGCATGAAATTGGTCTGGGCACGCTTTTTCATCCAGGCAGAATCGGTCCAGGTAAACTTCCCTTCCGGAAAATATACCTTTGATGCCGTGCCTTCACCCATGCCTGTCGTTTCCGCATGAAAAGCATAGGGGTCTGCCTTGAAAAGGACATCCCCATCCTGTGTGGTGATAGCGTACTTATATAATCCGTACTCTTCTATCCCCGGGATAAAAAGCTCATATACCGTATCATCAATCTCCCTCATGGGATTCGCCCCGGGGTTCCATTGATTAAAATCCCCCACCACCGACACCGCCTTCGCATTGGGCGACCACACACGGAAAGTCACTCCCTCTATATTGCCCTTGTTTTCCTTGTGCGACCCGAAAATACGATACGACTCGTAATTCTCCCCACCATGAAAAGTGCTTAGCTCTTTTTTGATATTGCTCATATAATAACCTCACGTCCAAAAAATATATACAGATTTATTATACTACATTTATACTGAATTTTCAATCAAATTATATGAAATTCTCTGATTTTTTTCAAAATAAAAGCCCGCCGGGCACAGCGGACTTTTCATGTCAATTAATTATCTTATACATATGTACCCCACATATCCCGCATAGGAAAGGAGCATTGCCGCACCCTCTATCCTGTTTATTTTTCTTCCGGAGAGGGCAAAAACAAACACAAGGATGATACAGCCTGTCATGAACACTATATCTATCACGTTTTCCGTGATGATCAATATGGGGCTTATGGTGGAAGCAATTCCCAGGATGAATACGATGTTAAAAATATTAGATCCCAGGATATTTCCGACCGCCATGTCTGTCTGACCCTTCCGGGCGGCAACCACCGATGTCACAAGTTCGGGAAGGGATGTTCCAAAGGCCACTATGGTAAGGCCTATCAGGGTCTTGCTCATCCCTGCCGCATGGGCGATAAAGCTGGCTCCCTGAATCACGAAATCCCCACCGAATTTCACGGCCATAGCTCCCCCCACTATAAATACAACGCTGAGAAAAAGGGAAATATCCCTGACCGTGTTTTCATCATCTGGGTCTTGCCCCTTAGCCCTCAGGATGGAATTCATGAGAAATATCACAAAGATGATGAGCATGATGATACCATCTGCCCTTGATAATTCTCCCCCAATAAGACAAGCCAAAAGAAGAACTGCCCCACACAAAAGATTAAAAGGAAAGTCTGTCTTTAGCGCGCTTTTTGAGACGGGAACGGGCTTCAAGGCGGCCGTAATGCCCAGTATTGCCATGACATTAAATATATTAGAGCCTACCACATTGCTTACCGCCAGGGAATTTTCCCCTGCCAGTGAGCTTGTCACGGAGACCGAAAGCTCGGGGAGGGATGTCCCCATGGCTACCACGGTAAGCCCTATGATAAGCCCCGGTACATTGAACCTCTTCGCGACACAGGACGCCCCGTCCACAAAAAAATCCGCGCCCTTTATGAGAAGTATGAAGCCCAAAACCAATATCAGGATATTTTTTAATAATTCCATCATTTTTGTCCCGTGCTCCCGAATCCAAAATGCCCCCTTTCGGTATCTGAAAGCTCATCTCTTTCTTCAAACTCCACATTAAGGTACGGCTGGATTATCATCTGCGCTATCCTTTCCCCGGGCTCTATGATCCTTTCTTCCGAAGAATCATTATGCAAAGGGATCATTAGCTCTCCCCTGTAATCAGAGTCTATGACACCCACGCAGTTTGCGGGCCTTAATGACTTCTTTGACGCAAGACCGCTTCTGGCATATATCCCACCGAAATACCCTTCAGGTATCTCGAAGGAAAGTCCGGTATGAAGCATCACGTTTTCACCGGGCATAATGGATATTTTTTCATCTGACAAAACATAAATGTCAAAGCCCGCGGCTCCATCCGTGCCCCTGGTGGGAATGACTGCCTTGTCGTTAAGTTTTTTTATGCCTGCTTTCATGGTCTAATTATCCCCCTTCCAGAAAAGGTGGGTATGCTCAGATTTCCTGTCCCTGTGCATGAGGTCGTAAAGACCTTCACTGACCGTCTTTCCTTCAAAAAGTACTTTGTTTACCTCTTCCACTATCGGCATCTGTATGCCATATATCCCGGCCAGTTTCTTTGCGGACTTTGCGGAATAGACTCCCTCTACCACCATATTCACTTCCTTCATGGCCGAATCCATATCCATCCCCTGCCCCATCAGCATTCCCGCCTTCCTGTTGCGGCTGTGCCTGGATGCGCAGGTGACTATGAGATCTCCCATGCCCGAAAGGTCTTCTATGGTTTCCTGGTAAGCCCCCATGCGAAGTGCCAGTGCGCTTATCTCTTTTATTCCCCTGGTGATAAGGGCCGCCTTTGCATTATCTCCCATGCCCAATCCGTCAGCCATGCCTGCCGCCAGGGCTATTACGTTTTTGAGCGCTCCCCCCAAGCCTATCCCCAAAACGTCCGGGCTGGTATATACCCTGAAAAAATCATTCATGAACGCATTCTGGATAAACTCTGCGTCCTCTAAGGAAGCTGAGCCTGCCACCACCGTGGTGGCAAGTCCCAATCCCACCTCCTCCGCATGGGATGGTCCGGAAAGAACGCCCACCCTGACTAAAGGCAAAACCTCCGATATCACCTCGCACATGGTGCGCAGGGAGGACTCCTCTATTCCCTTGGATACATCCACTATCAACTGCCCTTTTTCCGCAAAAGGAGCCATTTTTTCACAGGTATCCCTTACGAAGGGTGAGGGCACGGCCATGACGACCATGTCTTTTCCCCTAACGGTTTCTTCGAGGTTCGGGGTTATTGTTATATTTTTATTTAACTTTACTCCCGGAAGCTTTGTCACATTCTCCCTTTTTTCATTTAACTGTCTTACCTCATCCTCATTTACAGACCACATATCCACGTTATGGCCATTTTTTTCCAAAAGCACCGAAAGGGCCGTTCCCCAGCTCCCCGCGCCTATCATCCCGATTTTCATGGCTTTTATTTTCATGACTTTTATTTTTCCTTATCCTTATGTCCCAACTTACTTTCATTGCCCCGGATCAGCCTTACTATATTGGCCCTGTGCTTTATGATGTTAAGCACACCTACCGCAATAAGTATGATCATAAATTCCCAAAAGGTTCCGTCGTCGGGTATGTTCAAAAAGCCGTATGTCCTCCCCAAAAACGCAAATACCGGAAGACACAAAGACACCAGTATAGATGACAGCGACACGTACCTTGTGACAAGAAGGGGGAGTACAAATACCAAAAGTAACGGGGGTACCAGTATGGGCGCCTCCCCTATGACCAGTCCCGCCGTACAGGCCATGCCCTTTCCACCCCTGCCCTTCAGGTAAAACGGGAAATCATGTCCCAGTATCGCGCCTAATGCTCCATAGGCTCCCAATATCAAAGGATCTGCATCCCCTGCCCTTGAGACCATGAACCTGCATATCATGATTGCGAAAATGCATTTTAAGATATCTCCAAGAAGGGTAAGACCCCCCGCCTTCCAGCCTATGATCCTTATCGTATTGGTGGTTCCCGCATTTCCGCTCCCATGCTGCCTTATGTCCAAATGGTTCATCTTCCCTATGAAATATCCCGTCTGGAAGAGTCCGAAGCAATATCCGATAATAAGGGAAATAATCCTTAGTCCTATCATTCTTTTCTCTCCCTTATGATAAACCTTATGGGGGTTCCCTTGAACCCGAAGGTGTCCCTGATCCTGTTTTCCAAATACCTCCTGTATGAAAAATGCATGAGGCTTCTGTAATTTACAAACAGCACAAAGGTAGGGGGGCAGACCGATGCCTGCGTGGAATAAAACACCTTGAGTCTCTTTCCCTTGTCCATGGGAGGCTGTTGAAGGGCCGTAGCCTCGAGGATAATCTCGTTTAACACGCCCGTCTGTATGCGGAGGTTTTGGTTTTGTATCACCCGGTCTATTTTTTCGAATAATTTCTCCACCCTCTGCCCCGTTGTGGCAGATATGAAAATAATCTCGGCATATTGCGCAAAAGGCAGCTGGGAGCGTATCTTTTCGGAATGCTCGTGGGTGGACTTGGTATTTTTTCCTTCCACCGCATCCCATTTATTTACGGCCACTACAAGACCCTTACCCCTTTCATGGGCTATGCCGGCTATCTTCGCGTCCTGTTCGGTCACCCCTTCCGTGGCATCTATCACCAGCACCACCACGTTGGCCCTTTCGACCGCGGTGACGGCCCTTATTATCATGTACCTTTCCAATTCATGCTTTATCTTGTTTTTTCTGCGTATGCCCGCGGTATCTATAAGGACATACTCCTTCCCGTTCCTCGTTACGGATGTGTCTATGGCGTCCCTGGTGGTACCCGCGATATCTGAGACTATCACCCTTTCCTTCCCGCAAATCTTGTTCACGATGGAGGATTTTCCTACATTGGGCTTTCCGACTATGGCAATCTTTGGCCTGTCGTCTTCTTCATCATCCCCCCCGTTTTCAGGAAACTTTCCTATCACCTCATCGAGCATATCTCCCAATCCCAGCTTTTCGCTGGCGGATATGGGTATGGGGTCACCTATCCCAAGATTGTAGAACTCATAAACATCGGGCATGTATTTTTGGAAATGGTCTACCTTGTTTACTATGAGAAGCACCTGTTTTCCGGATTTGCGAAGGAGGTCTGCCACCTTCGCGTCGTCATCCACAAGACCCTGCTTTACGTCGGTAAGAAAGAGTATGACATCCGCGGACTCTATGGCTATCATGGCCTGCTCCCTCATCTGGGAGAGTATGATGTCCTTGGAAGAAGGCTCTATTCCTCCCGTGTCTATTAATGTGAAATTTTTATCAAGCCACGAGACATCCGCATAGATCCTGTCCCTTGTAACACCCGGTGTGTCTTCCACTATGGCAATCCTCTCACCTGCCAGGGCATTAAAAAGGGTGGACTTTCCTACATTGGGTCTGCCCACGATGGCTACTATCTTTTTTGACATGATCTTTATTCAAAGCCTCCAGTCTATAGGATCCTCCCCGTGTTCTATGAGGAATTCATTGGCCAGTCCAAAATGTCCGCACCCAAAAAACCCCCTGTAAGCGGACAAGGGTGAAGGGTGAGGCGCCTGAAGCACAAGATGTCTTGGGTTTGTCAGCATGTCCTTCTTTTTCCGGGCATAAGAACCCCATAGCATATATACTATTGGTCTATCCTGCATGTTTACGGCGTTTATTATGGCATCCGTAAAAATCTCCCAGCCTTTTCCCTTATGGGATGCTGCCTGATGCGCCCTGACGGTTAATACGGCATTTAGGAGAAGGACCCCCCGGGAAGCCCACTTTTCAAGGTTGCCGTGACTTGGAATGGGTATATTTAGGTCATCATGCAATTCCTTGTAGATGTTTTGCAAAGAAGGAGGTATATCCATCCCTTCAGGTACAGAAAAAGAAAGGCCGTGTGCCTGGCCCTTCTCATGGTAGGGATCTTGACCCAGTATGACCACCTTTACCCGTGACAGGGGGCAAAGGTGCAGGGCATTGAATATGTCATCCGCGGGAGGATAGATCACAAAGGAAGAGTACTCGTCTTTAACGAATTCAAAAAGTCTTTTATAGTATTCTTTTTTGAATTCACCGGCGAGGGCATCCTTCCAGTCATTATTTATTTCACTCATAGCCTGACGGACACTCCATTTTTCTTTAGGTATTCCTTTAGGTCCTTTATCTCTAGTTCCTTAAAGTGAAACAATGATGCCGCAAGCGCGGCATCCGCCCCTCCATCTGTCAAAACCTCCAGAAAATCTTTCTTTTTTCCGGCGCCGCCCGAGGCTATGACGGGAATGGATACCTCCCCCGAAATCCTTTTGGTAAGCTCCATATCGTACCCGGCCTTGGTGCCATCCGCATCCATGCTGGTAAGAAGAATCTCTCCCGCTCCCAGGCTTTGGACTTTTCCGGCCCACTCTATGGCATCTATCCCTGTGTCCTTCCTTCCCCCATGCTTGTAGATATGGAAGGAACCGTCATCCTGCTTTTTTGCGTCAATGGCCACCACCACGCACTGGCTTCCGAACTTTTCTGCCGCATTACTTATGAGCGAAGGGTTTTCTATGGCCGCGGAATTAACGGAGACCTTGTCCGCGCCCGCCTTAAGGAGGGTCGAAAAATCTTCCACCGAGGAAATGCCCCCTCCCACGGTAAACGGAATAAATACCTGCTCTGCCACCCTGGCCGCCATATCCACTACGGTGGCCCTGTGATCCGAAGAGGCCGTTATGTCCAAAAACACCAGCTCGTCTGCCCCCAGCAGATCATAGGCCTTTGCCTCTTCCACGGGGTCTCCCGCATCTACCAGATTGATGAAATTTATCCCCTTTACCACCCTGCCATCCTTCACATCCAGGCAGGGGATGATTCTTTTAGTGAACATCGATAAAATTCCTCAGGATCCTAAGTCCGGCCTTTCCACTTTTTTCGGGATGAAACTGGGCAGCAAATACATTTTTCTTCTCAACGGAAGCATGAACCGTAACTCCGTATTCCGTAACGGCGGTGACTATCTCAGGATCTTCTGCCTCCAGGTAGTACGAATGTACAAAGTATGCGTACTCACCCTTCGGGATACCCTTAAAAAGCCTGCCCTCATTGGGAAAATCCAGGGAATTCCATCCCATGTGCGGAACCTTAAGACCATCCGTATTG
This sequence comes from uncultured Eubacterium sp., assembly GCA_905236805.1. GTDB lineage: Bacteria > Bacillota > Clostridia > Lachnospirales > Lachnospiraceae > RUG14243. The sequence goes on from CAJOPH010000063.1 coordinate 12,140, forward strand.
GGAATCTTTTTGATCTCTCCCTCCAATATGCCAAGCCCCCTGACGCCCGGGGCCTCATCACTTTTTTCAAAAAGAACCTGCAACCCCAAACATATCCCCAGGAAGGGAATTCCGTCACCGCATGCTTTCTTTATGACCTCTTCAAGGCCTTTTTCCTTAAGCCTAAACATAGCGTCCCCAAAGGCCCCCACACCGGGAAGTATGATTTTGTCAGCACCAAGTATCTCGGAAGGAACGTCCGTTATCTTTGCCTTTTCACCGAGATACTCCACCGCCTTCTCGACGCTTCTTACATTGCCGCTATCATAGTCTATGACCGCTATCAATTCCCCGTTCCTTCTCCCACAACATCCAGTATGGCCAAAGTATAGGCATCCCTGTCATCCATATCGTAGAGCTCCAGGGCCTTTTTATACTTTATTCCAAACTCCTTCAACGAATCCTCTATCTGAGCCTCTAAGACATCATATTCATCCATAATCCCCAAAGACCCTGCAAGTTCCTTGTTCACATCGTACTTTCCTATGCCCCTTATGAGCGCATCCACCGCCTCTGCGTTCTTTCCCATCTTGATCTGTTTTTGGGCATCGGAATAGGACTTCTGCAGTCCCGCCATCAGCGCTGCCTTGTGGTAAAAATCCTCATCCGCCTTGCGTATCTCCATACCCGCTAATATGGAATAAGCCTTTTCATAATCAGCGGCATCGTATGCCGATACCGCATCGCTTAAGATGAGGGAATACCCTCCCGCACCGGAGAGAATATTTATCAGTATCGCCAGGGAAGCCACAAAGAGTAATGTAAGGATAACGGGCTTCTTCCTGATGGGGCGTCGCGGCTCTACGGGCTTTTTGGGCTTGTTCGCAAGCTTCTCCGCCTTTATCCTGGCCTTCTCCGCGGCCTTTGCAGCCTTTGCCTCTGCCGCAGCCTGTTTCTTTTCTTCTTTCAGCTTGGCCTGCTCTTCCTTTTTGGCAGCCTTTGCGGCATCCTTCTCGGCCTTCGCCTTCTTCTTCTCCGCCTTTGCCTTTGCCTCTTCTTCTGCCTCGGCCAGAGCCTTTGCGGCTATTTCCTCCGGGGAAGGCTCCTCTCCCCTGGGGACATCGAGGTCATCAAAAAGAGCCGCCAGAAACTTTCCTTTGATTCCCCTCGGTCTGTTGGGATCAGGAGTGTATTTGGGCTTTAAGTCCTTTACCGCGTCAGATAAAGCTCCTTCCAGCTCATTGGAAGCATTGCCCATGGCATCTGTCACGCTGGCCGGCTCATTTGCGCCCACTTCCTCCATGATCTCATTGACCTTTGCCTCTGCGGCGGACTGTGCGGAAGGTGCGGCAGATGGATTGACTGTCTTCTCCAGCCCCCCTATCAAATCATCCAGCCCCCCATCCATGGAATTATCAGGAGCAGGAGCCGGCTCAGAAGAAGCCTGGGGGGAAGAAGCCGCAGGCTCGGCTTCCGGCTGCGGGGCAGCGGGTACGGGCTCTTGTGCTACGGGAGCAGGCGCGGGCTCTTGTGCCGCAGGAGCCGGGGTCACAGGCTGTGCCTGTGGGGGAGTAGCTTTCCCCTGGGGCACGTAGCCGGCTTCCCTGTCAAATTCCTTCAAGAAGTCATCCGCATCCTCATCAGACATGTCGAAAGGAAAATCCAGAAGATCCCCGCCGTCTTCCGCAAATGGATCTTTGAAACCCTGCTCCACCTCGAACAGATCATCGTCCAGATCACTCGAAGAACGTCCGGTGAGCACATTATTTAAAAGCCCATCCAAATAATCTTCCTGGTTAGCCATCTTACTGAATCCTCCCTATCTTTCATTTCTATAAATAAAGCCGGCCAAAAGCCGGCTTGTCAAACGAGCAAAAGTATAAATACTTTTGTCGTTTGCTATAAGAGTTTTACGCCGCCGGAACTCCCCTGGACTCGTCTATGAGCCTGTCTATAGCGTCCACTAGCTGCCCTATCTCAGGCTTTGACAACTGCGCATTGGCTCCCAGGCTCTCTCCCTTCCGCCTCATCTCGTCATTCACAAGGGAAGAGAATATGATGAGCGGAACATTCTTTAGCGCATCGTCTTCCTTTACCAGCTTCGTCAGCCTATGACCATCCATCTTCGGCATCTCTATGTCGGTGATGATGCAGTCGACATTTTGTTCGACGGTACCCGCATCCCTGAACGCGCAGAGCTTGTCCCAGGCTTCCTTGCCGTCTGCGTTTACATTGAGGTTAACATATCCGGCCTTCTTCAAGCACTCCTGGATGAGCTTCGAAAGCAAGGGCGAATCCTCGGCTATTACTATCTTCGCGTCTGACCTGTCCCTCTCACCCATTTCATCTATCTGGGACATGCGAAGACCCGTCTCGGGATTGATGTCTGAGACGATCTTCTCAAAATCAAGGATGATGATGAGCTTGTCATCAAACTTTATGATACCCGTGGTCACTCCCTCTTCATTTGCGTTTACCGTCTGGTCAGGCTTTATAATCTTCGCCCAGTTCACACGATGAATGCCAAGCACCTGATCCACATGGAAGGCAATATTTAGCTTGTTGAAATTCGTGATGATGAAAAGCCCGCCTTCCTCGCTCTGTGAAAAACCAAGGCACATGCTAAGGTCTATGACCGTAATCATGGTATCCCTGGGCATGAATATGCCTTCCACGGTGGGGTCTGAATTGGGAATGGGCGTAACAGGCTGGTATGACAAAATCTCACGGATCTTTGCCACATTGATCCCATAGTGCTTTTCACCCAAAGTAAACTCCAAGACCTCAAGCTCGTTAGTTCCGCTTTCCATTAAGATGTTTGTGTCCATTTAAAAACCTCCCCCTGGATCTTTTTATGTAACTGCATAACCACACCATCCATGCAGGCTAATGCAGGTTCATTAATGTTTCGTATCACAGTAAACGCCAAACCCCTATGAGCCTTAAAATGACCCGATATCACAATTCCATGGTACCCTGACGGCCGTCCACGGTCACCGTCATGCTCTTTGGCACGTCACCCGTCCCGTCGGGAACCTCAAAAAGCACTACAACGTTCTTGGATTCCCCGGCCTTTATGGTCTCCTTGATATTCGACAGATCGGCCGAAAGTACCGTGGAGACAGAATCCGCGTTGGTCTCTCCCATGTCCACCGAAAACGAGGGCATCTGCGAGAGCACGTCCACCTCCGCATCCTTCTTGGTATCATTCGAAAGCACAAAGTTCAATACCAGGTAAATATTACCCGCTCCCGTGGGAGACATGGTAAAATAATTCCCCTCGGAATATTCCGTGGCAAACTCGCCCTTGTCGTAGGTAAGCGCACACCCCGAAAGATCCAACGCCTCATCGAACGCCACGGTGGGAATGGCTGTATCTTCCTCTGTCACCGCTGCTGCCGACGCATCACCCGACTCCTCAAGGTCTTGTTCTTCTTCTTCTTCCTCATCATCTTCGGGCTCCTCGGGAACCTCAGGCTTGGCATTGGTAATGCCCTTGGCCGCATGGTAATTGTATTTGAGCAAAGCCAAAGACGCATATGATACTATCTGGTCTTCTTCTTCCTCCGTCAAGGTTATGAGCTTCGTGCCGCAGCCGGTCAAAAACAGGCACATTGCGCACAAAGCGAGCATCGCCCTCTTCATACCATTACTCCTTTACAAAATACGGGAAACGGATCTGCCGCTATCCGGCAAATCTACACCCACATTATTGTACCACTATTCAGAAAATAAAACAAGTCATTTTAACGATTTTTTCATCATTAAACCCTCAGGCAGATTAAAAAAATCAATCCTGCCCCGATATTTCCCCTTCCTCAAAGGCAGATGCGTCAAGCTCGAACCAGAATTCTACCCCGTCTTCGTGGTTTTGGACACCGCACGACTGGTGCAAGGCATCCATTATCGCCTTGACTATCGACAGCCCTATGCCGGATCCCCCGTACTGCCTCGAATGGGATTTGTCCACTTTGAAAAATTTTTCCCAGAGCCTTTCAATATCCTCCGAAGGTATCGGTGTGCCTGTATTAAATACGCCCACCCTCACGTTCTTATCTTTTCTTTCGATGGTTATCGAAATCTTCTTTTCTCCTCCCACATGATGGATGGCATTGGACAGGTAATTCGTAAGGACTTCCTCCACCTTGAACTCATCCGCCCACACCGCCACCTTTCCATCGGACTTTACGGACACGTCTATTCCGTCCGACTCGAGCATTATCCTCATGTTTGATACCACATCGTCCACGAGGTCATTGATAAAAAACCGCTCCATCGTTATCTCGTTTGCCCCGAATTCCAATTGGTTCAGGGTAAGGAGCTTTTTCACCATCTTTGACATCTTGTCTGCCTCATCGATGATGACATCACAGTAAAAATCCCTGTCGGCGGGATTGGAATTCACGCTGTCCTTAAGGCCTTCGGCATATCCCGAAATAAGCGCCAAAGGGGTCTTTAGTTCATGCGAGACATTTGACAGAAAGTCAGTGCGCATCATCTCTATCTGCTCCTTTCTGTCAAGATCCAGCTTCATCTCGTTGTTCGCTGTCTTTAGCTCCGATATGGTCTCTTCCAAAGTCTTTGAGAGCTGGTTCATGTGCTCTCCCAGCTCGTCTATTTCATTGTACCTCTTCCCCCTGACCTCATAACGCGCGTCAAAGTCCAGCTCCGTCATGCGTTTTGATATGGATGTAAGCCTTAATATGGGGTTTGTGACCACGCGGGTCACCCCGAATACCACTATGGCTCCTATGATGATACACAAAATGGATACCATGACATTTAGCCTCAGGGCTATCAACGCGCTCTCGTTGAGATTGGATATGGCTATCTTCATCATGACCATCATGGAATCATCCAAATTCCCTATGAGGACGAGATAGTCCCCATTTTTGGCCATGTCCTCACTGCGCTCTATCTTGTAGTCTTCGGTCTGGCTTATGACCTTTGATTCGGTGCTTCCAAAAAGGAAAAACTGAAACTGCTCCGAGAGCCTGTCCCCTTCTCCCCCCGTGGAATAAACACTCTCACCCGATGATTCCACTATCACGCAAGAGATGCCGTTCTTGGCCGAAATGTTTTCCATTTCATCGTAAAATTCACCATCATCCATGGAGGATACTATGAGTTCATAGGCATCTTTTAAGACATTGGTCTTGTTCATCAGGTAGACCTTGTTTATGAGAAGACCGTTCACCAAAAGGAAAACCAGCATCACCCCGAAAAGTATCGCTCCAAATATAAGGACAAACTGTATCCTTATGGAATGGATTTTTTTATTCTGCATCCTCTACCTCAAATTTATAGCCCATGCCCCATATGGTATGGATGTAACTCCCATATTCGCCCAGCTTGGAACGGAGTTTTTTTACATGTGTGTCTATGGTCCTGGCATCCCCGAAATAATCATAATCCCACACGGCGCTCAAAATCTTTTCACGCGAAAGGGCTATTCCCCTGTTTTCCATGAAATACGTAAGAAGCTCAAACTCCTTGAAGGAAAGCTCTACCCTGTTTCCTCCCGCCACCACTTCATGCGCCATCTTGTCGAGCTTTATCTTGCCCATCTCAAGGATTTCCTCCTCCTGGCCTTTGCCGGATCTTCTGAGGAGGGCTTCGACCCTGGCCATCAGGATCTTCGGGCTAAACGGCTTTGAAATAAACTCATCCGCACCGAGGTCAAACCCATCAAGCTCATCCCTTTCGGAATCCTTTGCCGTAAGCATGATGACGGGCACCTGGGACGATGCCCTTATCTCCTTTAAGACCTGGAAGCCGTCCATCTTGGGCATCATCACATCGAGGATGATAAGACCTATGTCAGAATTCTCATAAAAGATATTTATGGCTTCTTCGCCGTCTGATGCCTCTATCACCACGTAATCCTCGCGTACCAGAAAATCCTTGACGAGCTTTCTCATCCTGGCCTCATCATCCACCACCAAAACCTTAATACCGTCCATAATTTTCATATCTCCCTTAATTAATTATTGTTGCTGTACGATGAACCACTCCCCGAGATTCCGTACATATCCTCATATTCTTTGATAACCTGCTCCCTTTCCTCCAGGGTCTGCTCCCATGACTCGTATTTATCCACCAGGTCATTTTCATAGTTTACTATGGTGGAAGAATTTGACATAAAGGCTATGACGAACATGGCTATTACTATGATGGTCAAAACCACATTAAAAAAAATAAGTATCCCCCGCCCCCCGGGCCCGGGTTCATCTTTTTTTTCTGCCATGGGTTCTTGTCTTTTTACCCTGGGAACAGCCGCCTGGGTAGAAAGCTCTATGTCTATCGGCATTATCGTCTCATCGTCTATGTCATCAGAGGTCCTAAGGAGCCTTTGAAGATCCCTTATAAAGCACATCCCTATCTGGGTGTCAAAGAGCTTTTGGGTCAAAATCCTGTTATACAGGGCCAAAACCTTGGAGGATTCCGAAAGATCCGCGCGATCTATAAGGTAATTCACGCCGTCACGCTCCCTCTGGGCCTTTTGGGCGTCTGTCCTTGAATGGAATACGAACCCGTCCACCACATATTCCTGTGCCTGCGGCATCTGATCGTTTTCATTTTCCATCTGCCGGCACCTCCTTGTATTGATCTAGCGAAAACTCGATCCTGAGAATCACTACATTTACCAGCACTGCCATAAGATCGGCAAATATGCACGCATACATTATGCCGTTTATCCCGAAAAAAACAGGCAATATCAATAATGGCGGCAGGTAAAAGATAATCTGTCTTGTGAGGGCGAGAAAGATTCCCTTCGCGGGCTTTCCTATGGCCGAAAAGAAATTCGATATGATGGGCTGCACGAAATACGTGAATATACAAAAATAGTTCGTCCTCATGAACAAGACCCCAAACTCCATATAGGATTCGGATCCGGTCCCAAAGATGGCTACGAGCTGCCCGGGAAAGAGCTGGAAGATCGCAAATGAAATGACAGACACCACTCCCCCCACTCCAAGCGCGCAAAAAAGAGCCTGCTTGACTCTGCCAAAATTTTTCGCGCCGTAATTAAAACTGGCTATGGGCTGCATCGCCTGGGCCAAGCCTATTATGACCGCCATCATTATCTGCATAAGCTTTGTGGCTATGCCGGCACAGGCAAGTGGTATAGCCTCACCATAGGGCGAAAGCGCCCCGTAGTGCTTCAGGCTTTGGTTCAAGATCACCGCAACCGTCATCATTGCCACCTGGTTGAAGCAGTTCGAGGCTCCAAGGCTCATTATCCTTTTCACCACGTCTCCCCTTGGAACAAAGGCTAAAAGCGGCAATTCAACGGTCTTAAACCTGCTCAGATAAAATACCAAAAGCACCGTGGAAAGTATCTGCCCTATCACCGTGGCCAAGGCCGCCCCGAACATACCCATTCCCATGACATAGACAAAAAGTGCGTCAAGGAAGATATTAAGTATACCCCCCGAAAGGTTCATCATCATGCTGAAATTAGGGCTTCCATCGGCACGGACAAGGTGCGCCCCGCCGGCCGCCGTAATCACGAAGGGAAATCCAAAGGCTGTCGTTCCCAGATACTGTGCCGCATAGCTGTAGGCTTCCTGTGGAACCCCCAAAAAGTAAAGTATGGGCCTTTTGAAAAAAAGGCACGCCATCCCCAGAATTACCCCAAAGCAAAACATCATGGCCACGGCATTCCCTATGTAAAAAGGAGCCTTTTGTTTCTTGCCCGCGCCCATTGCGAGATTAAAGGAAGACGCTGCCCCTATCCCAAACAAAAGGGCTATGGCAATGCAGCATATGGTAACAGGATAGACCACGTTCGTGGCAGTGTTCCCCAAGGTTCCCACGCACCGTCCTATGAAAAACTGATCCACTATATTGTAAAGGCTGGTCACCAGCATCGCGATGATGCTGGGTATGGCAAATTGCCTGATTAGCTTCGGTACAGGCAAAACCCCCAAATTACTGTTTCCTGATTTTTCCATAATACATTAATATCAAAATCCCCCCGTACTTTTCAAGGGAAAAAGCCCGGTCTTTTTCCCGGGCTGAATTTTTTTGCAAATACCTGCCTGCCATGCAAATCCTACAGCATGAATTTACCCACGACATTTCCTATCTGCGCTGAATTTGCGTCATTGATGTAGGTGATATTATTCATCTTGTCGGAAAGATCTTGCAGGTTTTCATTCTTCGTGACTATTTCCGTCACGGCCTTTTCATTTTCATTGGCAGCTGTGGACACGGATTTGGCGCTATTTACTATGTCCTGCATATAGTTCTTCAGGCTGTGCATGCTCTCCATAATGGCATTTATGGAGTCTCCGATGTCTCCCGACTGCTCCCCGTACTCATCCGATACCGATGCAAATTCCTCGAACTTCACCAGCACATCGTTCTCAAGGTAATCTATAATGGCCATGAAGCAGTTTCTTACATTGTCTATGGAATCGTTGGATTCCTTTACTATGCTTTGTATATGCCCCGCGGTGGTAGCCGACTGTTCAGCAAGCCCGGATATTTCCCCCGCAACGACCGCAAAGCCCTTTCCTGCCTCACCTGCCCTGGCCGCCTCTATCGATGCATTGAGCGAAAGGAGGTTCGTCTTGGAGCTTATCTCAAGGATCTCATTTACCATGGAATTGATGTTCTCTATGGCGTGGAGCCCCTCTACCGCCTCGTCTATCTTTTCCTTGTGAATCTCTATCATGGCCCTGCCCGAATCCAGGGACTGGTTCGCGTTCTGCTTTAGTATCTCAGCCTTATCAAGAAGCCCGTTGGTCACATCGCTCGATGCCTCCACCTTTGACGTGATGTCATCCACCGATGTAAATACGGAATCCACGGCGCTTTCCACGTCTGATACGGACTGGTTCGTATCAGAGATGCTGGCAAACAGTTCCTCCGTAATGGCGGCATTGCTCGTGACGCAATCAGAAAGTTCCTGCATGGCAGAGCTCATGGTCACGGCGTTTCCGCCTATGTCATTCCTGCAGCCATTTAGCTCGTCTACCGTATCCCTCAGGGAAAGCGCCAGGCTCCTTGCGGCATTTGCCATAACGCCTATCTCGTCCTTTCTCTTGAAATACGAATCTATATCACCCTTGATGGTAAGATCAAGCTCACCGAATCTCCTTACCGCAGCGGCTATGACGGGAAGTGGGCGCATCATGAGATTCGTTACCGCCATGGAGGCTATGGCGATAAACACACCTATCACCACGGCGATGACAAGGAGCATCCTCGAAATGGCCACTGCCGGCGCAAACACCTCGCTTTGTGTATCCTGCATTACGAACATCCAGTCGTACTTGGGTATGTATACGTAAGATGCAATATATCCGGTCCCTTCCGAGGTATAAAGCATGCTTTGGGCTTCCGTCGCCTCGGATGAAATGGCCCTATCCGCAAGATTCTGCATGGCCTCATCGATGCCCTCTCCAAGGTTCGACTGGTTCCTGCTATCCATCAGGTAGACATAGTTTTCGAGATCTACCAGCTGGTAGGATACGCCCTCAAGACCCGATACCGTATGGGAAGAGAGCATCTCCAAAAGGGGATCTATGTTGCCTCCTATGGCCAGCGTACCTATCAGGGTACCATCATCATCCCTTACCGGATACCAGTCCGCTATGACCAAAGTTCCCGTGCCCTGGGCCGTGAACCTAAGACCTGATGTATATATCCCGTCCGATCCCACCTTGTCCACGTTTTCCATGAGCTCAGCCGCAAAATCAGGATCTTCCCTTACGACGTTCCCTATGCCGTCTTCATTGCTGTGAAGGAGCTGCTTTGTGGTAAGGTCTGTGACCAAAACGCCCTCTATCTTTTCTCCGTCCACATTTGCCTGAAGGCTTTGTATATACCCTTCGGCCTTCTCGTAGAGCTTTTTGTCCGAAAGCCCCGTGTCCTTTGTGCCGTTAAGCTGCCTGATATAGTCACTCCAGATACTTGACTGACCGAAGGAGTTTGTGTACCTCTCCAAAGTGTTAAAATACTCCGCTATGGACCCTGCCTGCAGCTGGGCAGCTACCTTTAGCTTGTCCCTGGCGTCATCCTCAGCCATCTTCGTGACATTTTTATTTACGACAAAATACAGGACCGCCATGCCCACTATAACGACCAGCAGGATGACAAGCGTTACCTTGGTAGAAAGTCTTTTCATAATCTTTTCCACTCCTTTCGTAATCCAATATACTTACGCTATATTTTATCATATTTTCTTCACAAAATCAACATAAAAAGTAAAAGAACTGACGCAGACCCTTGTTAAAGGAAAATATAGGTTGAATTTTTGCCTGAAATATAGTAGAATATGGCAGACACAAAAACACCAAGGAACCTGACAAATAAGGAGGGAAACATCATGAGCGAGAAAGTGGTATTAGCATATTCCGGGGGTCTTGACACCACGGCCATCATCCCCTGGCTCAAGGAAACCTATGGATACGAGGTCATATGCTGCTGCATAGACGTGGGACAGGAAAGCGAGCTGGACGGACTTGATGAGAGGGCTTTGGCCTCGGGTGCCGCCAAGCTCCACATCCTTGACGTGGTAGAGGAATTTGCGGACGACTACATCATGCCCTGCGTGATGGCAAACGCCATTTATGAGGATAAATACCTGCTGGGCACATCCATGGCCAGACCGCTCATTGGAAAAAAGCTGGTGGAGATAGCAAGGAAGGAAGGAGCCACTGCCATCTGCCACGGTGCCACGGGCAAGGGAAATGACCAGGTGCGCTTCGAGCTGGCTATAAAGGCCTTAGCTCCCGATATTAAGATCATAGCACCCTGGAGGTGTACCGATACCTGGAAGATGGAGTCCCGCGAGGATGAAATAGCATACTGCAAAGATCACGGCATAGACCTTCCCTTCTCCGCAGACTCTTCCTATTCGAGGGACAGGAACCTCTGGCATATCTCACACGAGGGCTTGGAGCTCGAAGACCCGGCCAATGCGCCTGATTACGACCACCTTCTGGTTCTTGGGGTATCCCCGCAGAAGGCTCCCGATGAGGAAGAAGATATTTCCATATCCTTTGAGAAGGGTCGTCCCGTGGCCTTGAACGGGAAAAAGATGTCAGCAGCATCCATCATAAAAGAATTAAACAAGATCGGTGGAAAGAACGGTGTTGGCATCATAGACATAGTGGAAAACAGGGTGGTCGGAATGAAATCCAGGGGGGTATATGAAACTCCCGGAGGCACCATCCTCATGGAAGCGCACCAGCAGCTGGAGGAGCTTATCCTCGACAGGGATACCTATGACATGAAAAAAGTCATAGCCAACAGGTTCTCCCAGGTGGTCTATGAAGGAAAGTGGTTTACCCCCTTAAGGGAAGCCCTCCAAGCCTTCGTGGAAAAAACCCAGGAAAAGATGACGGGGGAGGTGAAGCTTTCCCTTTACAAGGGAAATATCATAAAGAAGGGGACGACATCCCCGAACTCGCTCTACAGTGAATCCCTTGCCAGCTTTAAGACCGGTGAGCTGTATGACCATCATGACGCGGAAGGCTTCATAAACCTCTTTGGTCTTTCGCTTAAGGTAAGGGCCATGAAGGAAGGAAAATAAAGCTCTGTTATGCCCCCACCTATGTTTCATTCAAAGGTGGGGGCATTTCTTATGCTGACTATAGTTCCTAAAGCACCTTGCTCAAAAAGTCCACGGTTCTTTGGTTTTTTGGATTTTCAAGAACTTCTTCCGGCAGGCCTTCCTCGACTATATAACCGCCGTCCATAAACACCACCCTGTCAGCGACCTCCCTGGCAAAGCCAATCTCGTGGGTAACGACCACCATGGTCATGCCGTCAGAGGCAAGCTTTTTCATGACGGAAAGCACCTCTCCTACCATCTCGGGATCCAAGGCGCTGGTGGGTTCATCAAAGAGCATTATGTCAGGATTCATTGCCAGGGCCCTCGCAATGGCCACCCTTTGCTTTTGCCCTCCCGAGAGCTGGGAAGGATACGCATCACTTTTATCCTTCAGCCCCACCCTGTCCAAAAGCTTCATGGCTTTTTCTTCGATCTGTCCTTTGGTTCCCCTCTTAAGTTCCATGGGGGCAAGGGTCATATTTCCCATGACATTTAGATTGTTAAAGAGGTGAAAATGCTGGAAAACCATGCCTATATGACTTCTTATGTCGTTTAGGTCTTTTTCGCTTTTGCAATTTACTATGTCTTGTCCGTCAATAATGATATCACCCCCCGTGACCTCTTCAAGACGGTTAAGACATCTCAAAAAAGTGGATTTTCCCGAACCGGAAGGTCCTAAAACAACCACCACCTCACCCTCTGTAATGTCGATATTTATGTCCCGCAAAACCAAAAGCTTACCAAAGCTCTTTTCAAGATTGGATACGTGAATCTTTGTATTTTTATTACTTTCCACGGCTAAGCCTCCTCTCCATGTACTTTGCAAGTCTCGACAAAAGGGTGATCACTATAAGATACATTTTCCGCAATACCCCAAGGTCCGGAAGGTTTACGGAAATACCGGGGCAAACCTTAATCCTTCTGCCTCATCCGTGCCAAACAAAAGATTCATGTTCTGCACTGCCTGTCCCGCCGCGCCCTTTACTATATTGTCAAGGGCTCCCATCATGACAAGCCTCCCTGTCCTTTCATCCACAACGACATTTATATCCACAAAATTAGACCCCTTAACCCACCCTGTCTGCGGCAGGGTTCCTGTGGGAAGGAGCCTCACAAAATACTCATCCTTGTATTTATCCTCGTAGTAGGAATAAATCTCCTCTTGGGAAGGGTATTTGCCGTCCTCATTTTTCTTAAGGCTTGCGTAAGCTGTAACGAGGATGCCTCTGTCCATCGGCACCAGGTGCGGTGTGAAATTGACCGTTATCTTTTCTTTCGCAACAAGGCTTAGCTGCTCTTCTATCTCTACCGTATGCCTGTGTCCGGGGATTCCATAGGGTTTTATGGATTCATTTACCTCGCAGTAAAGGTTTGCCTTTTTTTCTCCCCTTCCCGCCCCGGATGTCCCTGACTTTGCGTCTATTATTATGGAGTCCTTTTCTATGAAACCTCCCTCCAATGCGGGGGCTATGGACAAAAATGAACACGTAGGATAACACCCGGGGTTTGCGATAAGGCGCCCCTTTCTTATTTGGTTCCTGTTTTTTTCACAAAGACCGTACACCGCCTCATCAAGCAGAGCCGTGCTTTCATGCTCCATTTTGTACCACTTTTCATATTCTTTTGGATCCTTTATCCTGTAATCCGCAGACAGGTCTATTACCTTGGCTTTTTCCAGTATTTCCTCTGTCAGTATCTTCTGAAGGTATCCCTGGGGGGTGGCGGTAAATATCACATCCACTTCCGAGGAGAGCTCTTCTAGGGGGGCGTTTTTGAACTTAAGGGTGCTTAACCCGTTAAAGCTGCCCAGCACCTCTCCTAATTCCTTTCCCTCATATGTCCTTGAAAATATCCAGGTCACGTCCGCCTTGGGATGCGCGTAAAGAATCCTTAACAACTCTGCTCCCGCATAGCCTGATGCCCCTATTATGCCGCATTTTATCATATATCCTCCTAATTTAGGTCTATCATATCGAAATCATCATCCTCTGATACTTCCACCCCTTTTTGGGGTTCATCTTCCTTGAGCCTTTCTGACTCATCTATGCTCTTTTTGAAGCTTTCGTAGTCATGGTCATTTTGTTTTTTGTTTCTTTTCTTTTTTTCCCTGCTTTCGGGATATGGTTCATCTTTTGTATCTTCATCATCTTCATCAAATACATCTTCCTGCCTTCTTTGGAAAACTAGGGTGTTTACCGACACCAGTGCCAGAAGGACGCATATTACGACCAGGACACACACTATGATAAGGTAATGCTTTTTCATCTGCTTGTAGGTGTCCTTGTCTATCGTATCCGCTGAGGGAGAGGTCTCTTCTAAAACCCCGGTATCATCATCCTCATCCTCGAAAGACGTATGTACGAATCCCCCAACGGATGCATCATAGATGTACCACCCCTCATCCCCATTTTCATCTGCCGCATAGACATAATAGATGGAGGATTCATCTACGCTGTCGGAAGATGCTGCCCCGAAGGCGGATGCCTTCTGAAATACGGAAATCTTTCCTTCGGGATCTAATTCCGTAAGTGCGCTAAGCACATATCCCGAAGGAACATCTGACGCATCGGAAGGATTTTTGAGGGTGATCTTGTGTCCATTCTGCTCAAATACTATTTCCGGAATATTCTCCGACTCAGTATCACCGTCAGACGCATCCCCGTCCGAAGCATCATCAGAGGTCTTTTCAGACACTCCCGTGGTCTGGTTGCTCTCCCCCTCGCTGAGTGTGCCTGCGCCTTCTCCCGATGCCTGGTCTGTTGCCCGGTCTGCGTCACTTGGCTTTGTGTCGGAAAGAAGGTCGGCACGCACAAAGCCCTGGGTGTCAGAGTCTAACTGAATCAGGTACCATCCTTCCTCTTCTCCCAAAACCTCCACCTCTTCACCGTAGGCCAAAGACCCTATCACATCCCCGTCATCGGGGGCAGACCTTACGTTTATCTTGGAAGGATCTTCGGGGGAGACATACATGGTGTCCGCATATACGGAGCATGGTACTGCCATCCCGACCAGCGACATTATCAAAAAAGACGTTAAAACCGTTTTGCTGAGCTTTTCAAATATCTTCATACTTACACTTCTTTTCATATACGTAACCATTCAGGATTAAAGCCCCCTTTAATCCTGAATGGTTATGAACTTTTCACTATTATTCCACCGTGACGGATTTTGCAAGGTTCCTGGGGTGGTCTACGTCAAAGCCCTTTCCGGCGGAGACATAATACGCAAACAGCTGCAAAGGTATTATGGCCAGGCTGTTTGTGAAATATTTGTTGGTCTTTGGGATATAGATGGTATAATCCGCGTTTTCCTCTATCTCCGTATGGTCAATATTCGTGACCGCCATGATGAATGCTCCGCGGCTTTTTACCTCGCGTATGTTGGATATGGTCTTTTCGTAGAGATCCTCCTGCGTGACCACCGCCGTAACCAGGGTGTTTTTTTCGATAAGCGAAATGGTTCCGTGCTTTAATTCACCTGCAGCATAGGCCTCCGCATGCACGTAGGAAATCTCTTTTAACTTAAGGGCTGCCTCTATGGCTATTCCATAGTCAAGACCCCTTCCTATGTAATAGACATCCTTTGCCGCAATGTACCTGTTGGCAAATTTCTGGATACGCTCATTATTGGCAAGGAGCATCTCCACCTGCTCAGGGATCTGCCTCATGTCTGAAAGATAGCCTTTTATTTCCATCTCGTTAAGGCGCCCTTTAAGATACGCCAGCTTCATGGCAAAAAGATACATGATGATAAGCTGCGTGCTGTAGGCCTTTGTGGTGGCAACGGAAATCTCAGGGCCTGCCTTCGTGTATACGGTATCATCCGCTTCCCTGGTCATGGAAGATCCTACCGCATTTACCACGGCTATCGTATGAATCCCATGATCTTTTGCCATTTTAAGGGCTGCCAATGTGTCGGCGGTCTCCCCCGACTGGCTGATAAGGATTACGATTTCATTTTCCCCGTAGATGGGATTGCGGTAACGGAATTCCGATGCCAGATCCACCTCCACGGGCACCCTTGCCATCCCCTCTATCACGTATTTGGCGGAAAAACCCACGTGATACGCGGAGCCACACGCCACTATGTGTATACGTGAAATATCTGCCAGCTTTTCATCGGAGAGGGATATGTCATCAAATACCACCTTGCCATTTCTCACATGGGGCTCAAAGGTATCTCGGATGACCTTGGGCTGCTCTGACATCTCCTTCATCATGAAGAATTCATAGCCGCCCTTTTCAGACGCATTGGCATCCCACTGTATTTCGTGAAGCTTAGGGTGAATCTCCTCGTGGTCGATATTGAAGAAATTGATATCATCTTTGGTTATCCGGGCAATCTCTTCATTAGCTATGTAATAAATATCCCTGGTATATTTTAATACCGCGGGAACATCAGAGGCTATGTAATTGCCTTCCCTGCCCTTTCCCACAACGAGCGGGGAGTCCTTTCTTGCCGCATACAAAACGTCCGGATGTTCCGAAAAAATGATTCCCAGGGCATATGAGCCCTCCACCCTGTGCATGACCTTTACTATGGTCTCCACGGGATCATTGGTATCATAATAATCCAGCATCACCGCTATGACCTCGGTATCCGTGTCAGACGTAAATGAGAATCCCTTATGCTCCATCTTCCTTCTGAGCTTTTGGTAATTCTCTATGATGCCGTTATGCACCACGGCTATGGTACCTTTTGCGTTAAACTGCGGGTGGGCGTTTTCCTCGGAAGGCTCCCCATGGGTGGCCCATCTGGTATGACCTATGCCCAAATGTCCCGGAAGGAGGGATCCGTCATGGGTCATCTCGACCAAAGCCTTAAGCCTCCCGGGGGATTTTTTGTACTTTATTTCCTTTCCGTCAAAGACGGC
>CAJOPH010000064.1 GCA_905236805.1 uncultured Eubacterium sp.
CACCCTCGTCGCCGACGCCCGTTGCAAATCCCTCTTCCTTCAGGATTTTGCCCAGCTTATGATAAACCTCTGCGCACATTCTTAAGCCTTCCTTGAAGGAGGGAGCGCCTGCCGGCATGATCATGAATTCCTGGGTGTCTACGGAATTTGTGGCGTGAGCCCCACCATTAAGTATGTTCATCATGGGTACGGGGAGGGTGTGGCCATTTACCCCGCCAAGGAAGCGGTAGAGGGGAATCCCCAGGGATTGGGCCGCTGCCTTGCAGGATGCGATGGATACAGCAAGGATGGCATTTGCGCCAAGCTTTGACTTGTCATCTGTCCCATCAAGGTCTATCATGGCCTTGTCTATGGCGTAGATGTCTGATGAATCCTCAGAGAGGATGGCATCTTCTATCTTTTCCGTGATGTTTGATACGGCCTTTGATACGCCCTTTCCACCGTATTTGGCCTTGTCACCATCCCTAAGCTCCAAGGCTTCGAATTCACCCGTGGACGCGCCGGAGGGAGCAGCTCCCCTGCCCACGGTGCCATCCTCCAGGATGACTTCGGCTTCCACGGTGGGATTTCCGCGGGAGTCGATAATCTGCCTGCCCTTTACCTCCTCGATTTCCAGATACGTGTTCATATTTACACCTCGCTTTTCTTGTATCTTTACGGTAAAAATATACAGCAGCTTCTATTATACACTCTTTCATATGTAAAATCAATTCAAATTTGATGAATAAAAAATCGTTGTAAATAGTAAGAAAAAACACTTGTAATTATAGGTGATTTTGTGGTACGATATACGAATGTGTGTGCAACCAAAGTGGAGAAAAATTAAGAGAGGATTTAATATGTGTGAAAAAACAAAGAATGTCATTAAGTTAATGCTTACGGCTGCGGTGTTTGTCTTCATACTCAATTGGCAGGTTTGTGTCAGGGCGGATGATGCCGCCTACCCCATACTCATAGGTCCATCCTATGACTACGAAACCCAGTACACCGTATCGGGCTACACGGGGGGGATTTTTCTGGATGGATCATATTATACCGATGGAAAGGTGGAATATGGTACGGTAGGAGATTATACGGGATATACGCTTACCAGGTACATGATCTCATCTGTCACATCGTATGACGAAGAAGATGATGCGGTGATAAGCATAGACCTTGATAATTATTCCTATACCGCATCGAAGATAGGAAGCACATATCTGTATGTCACTGTAAATACCGCCGTCTATCCATGCGATCAGGATGGAAACATCACAAAGATCCAAGAAGATATATCCGCTTCCGATGTTTCGGATGATAACACTGAGTATAATGAATCCTATTATTACGATGATGAAGAAGAAGACGACGAATATTACGATGAATATGAAGAAGATACTTCTAATTACGCAGATGGAAGGATATATGATGACTATGAGTATTACACCCTGTACATCGTTTCCAGGTATGACATGTCGGACTATGTTCTTCCGGATGATTCCCTGATATTATACAGTACGGACTATTCTTACACCGAAGGTTATGACGGAAACGGCTTTATAGAGCTTACAGGCCTTCCCGTTACCCTGGATCAATATGATGAATATACTACATTTAGCTACAAGTCATCCGGAATAAAAAAGAAATACATATCCTGTAATCTGGAAGACAACGTGCTTAAATTTTACTGCACCCGTCCCGGTACGGCGAAGGTGACGATAAAGATAAACGGCACAGACTTTGCCGTGACACTCAAGGTAAGAAAACTTTCCATGTCAAGCTCCCTTCTTCTGGTGAAAGGAAAAAAGGGCACGCTGAAGGTAAAGATACAAAAAAAGGTAAATGGGAGCCTTAAGACCTTTTCATCATCAAAAGTAACCTTTAAGTCGTCCGATACCGGTATAGCTACAGTGACATCATCTGGAAAGGTAAAGGCCAAAAAATACGGATCGTGCGTCATATACGCTTACGTGGGAGATATCCGGCTCGGATGCGTAGCTTCTGTTACCACCAAGGCAAAGTCAAAGGCCATAAAGACAGCGGTATCCATAGCCTCAAGCAGCACTTACAGCCAGGCAAGGAGAATGCAGTCAGGGTATTACGACTGCAGCTCTTTGGTGTGGAGGGCATATAAGAAAGCCGGGGTTACCGTAGTAAAAAATACGGGATGGGCTCCCGTTGCCGCCGATATCGGAAGATGGCTCATCGTGACAAAAAACAGGGATTACTGGAAGATGACCTACAATAGAGTAATTAAATTTAAATTTAAGCCTGGAGACCTAGGCTTTCAGACCGGCTCTTCAAACGGCAGATACAAGGGCATCTACCATGTGGAGATGTTTGCCGGCTACGAGTATGAAGGCTATTCGGGAGATACTGCCGTTGTAGGTCCCATCTGGGCAAACAGGTATCCTTGGTATACCACCAGTATTGTTGTGAGTTTTCCGTGAAAGAGCTTGTGATTTTAGGGAAAATATGTTATAGTAGCACTTTGGGAAATTTCCCAAAACCTTTAAGTGGATGCTGATTGGAGGAAAAATGGTGAAGACGCAGGTGCTTTCCATCCTGTCCGAAAATACTTCGGGGGTATTAAGCAGGGTGGCCGGTCTTTTTGCAAGGCGAAGGTTTAATATAGATTCTATCACGGCGGGGACTACGTCCGACGAGAATTATTCAAGGATTACCATAGTGACCAGCGGAGAGGGTCTGATATTGGATCAGATAGAAAACCAGGTGGCAAAGCTCGAGGATGTGATCTCTGTGGAGAGACTTTATCCCGATGATTCGGTGGCAAGGGAACTGGTTCTTCTCAGGGTAAAGGCCAATGATTCGAACAGGACGGCCATCCATTCCGTGTGTGATATCTTCAGGACCAAGGTAGTGGACATCACCCCCGATTCCATGCTGATAGAGCTGACCGGATCCAAGAGGAAGATTTCTGCCTTCATAGAGCTTATGGGAGGGTACGGTATCATCCAGATGGCCCGCACGGGAGTAACTGCTTTAGCCAGGGGTGAGATGTAAAGCGTTAACAAGAGTGAATGGTTCACTTTTTTATATTTAAGTTTAATTTTTTAGGAGGATTCTTAAAATGGCGAAGATTTTTTATGAAGAAGACTGCAATGTCTCCCTTTTGGAAGGAAAGACCATAGCTATCATAGGCTATGGCAGCCAGGGACATGCACATGCCTTAAACCTTAAGGAGTCAGGTTGCAATGTCATAGTAGGACTTTATGAAGGTTCAAAGTCGGCTGAGAAGGCAAGGTCTCAGGGTCTTGAGGTATTCACCACGGCTGAGGCCGCAAAAAAGGCTGACGTCATCATGATCCTTATAAATGACGAGAAGCAGGCGGATATGTACAAGAAGGATATAGAGCCAAACCTCGAAGATGGGAACATGCTTATGTTCGCTCATGGGTTCAATATCCACTTCGGCTGCATCGTGCCGCCCGCCAATGTGGACGTTACCATGATAGCTCCCAAGGCTCCGGGACATACCGTGCGCTCCGAGTATCAGGCAGGAAAGGGTACCCCGTGCCTCGTGGCCGTGGAGCAGGACGCTACGGGAAAGGCTTTGGATCTGGCCCTGGCATATGGGGCAGGCATAGGGGGAGCCAGGGCAGGTATCCTGGAGACCACCTTCCGCACAGAGACGGAGACGGATCTTTTCGGTGAGCAGGCAGTCCTTTGCGGTGGTGTGTGCGCGCTGATGCAGGCAGGCTTTGAGACATTGGTTGAGGCCGGATATGACCCAAGGAATGCATACTTTGAGTGCATCCACGAGATGAAGCTTATCGTGGATCTTATCTACCAGTCGGGATTTTCAGGGATGCGCTACTCCATCTCCAATACCGCTGAGTACGGTGACTACGTGACAGGTCCAAAGATTATCACGGAAGACACAAAGAAAGCCATGAAGCAGGTACTAAAGAACATCCAGGATGGGACGTTTGCATCTGAGTTCCTTCAGGATATGTCATCCTCAGGCCGCCAGGTACACTTCAAAGCCATGAGGAAGCTTGCATCCGAGCATCCTTCGGAGAAGATTGGGGAAGAGATAAGGAAGCTTTATTCCTGGAACGATGACAATTCAAAGCTCATAAATAATTAATCTGTGATCTTCGCCCCTTTGGCATTGTATGGGCCGAAGGGGCGGTATTAAGGAGGATTATCCCGATGGGAATGACTATGACTCAGAAAATCCTTGCGGCCCATGCGGGCAAGGAAAGCGTAGCTTCAGGGGAATTGATCGAAGCTGATCTGGACTTGGTGCTTGGGAATGACATAACCACCCCCGTGGCCATTAATGTCTGTAAGGACATAGAAAAAGAAGGGGTATTCCACAAGGACAAGATAGCCCTTGTTATGGATCATTTTGTGCCCAATAAGGACATAAAGTCTGCCGAACACTGCAAGATGGTAAGGGAGTTTGCAAAAAATAATGAAATAACGAACTACTTCGATGTGGGGCAGATGGGCATAGAGCATGCATTGGTTCCCGAAAAGGGGCTGGCCGTGGCAGGGGATGCCATAATAGGCGCGGATTCCCATACCTGTACCTATGGAGCCCTCGGGGCATTTTCCACGGGAGTGGGAAGCACCGACATGGCAGTGGGAATGTCCACGGGAAAGGCGTGGTTTAAGGTTCCCGCGGCGATACGTTTTAACCTCACGGGAAAGCCCGGCAAATATATAAGCGGAAAGGACGTTATCCTCCATATCATAGGGAAAATAGGCGTGGACGGTGCTTTATACAAATCCATGGAATTTACCGGGGATGGCGTGAAGCATTTAGGGATAGACGATAGGTTCACGATTGCCAACATGGCCATAGAGGCAGGAGGAAAGAACGGTATTTTTCCGGTAGATCATGTCACGGAAGAGTACCTGAGGGAGCATACAAACAGGGAATGGAAAAAGTACGAGGCGGATGAAGATGCCGTATATGATGAGGAATATACGATAGAGCTTGATAGCTTAGAGCCCACGGTTTCTTTTCCGCATCTTCCTGAAAACACCCACCTTGCAAGGCAGTCAAAAGATGTCCGTATAGACCAGGTGGTAATAGGCTCTTGCACCAACGGGCATATATCGGACTTAAGGGCAGCAGCGGATATCCTTAAAGGCAAAAAAACAGCAAAGGGCGTAAGGTGCATCATTATCCCCGCTACCCAGCAGATATATTTAGATGCCATGGAAGAGGGGCTTTTGAAAATCTTCATTGAAGCAGGGGCAATAGTTTCCACGCCCACCTGCGGTCCCTGCCTTGGTGGATACATGGGGATTTTGGCAGATGGCGAAAGGTGCATATCCACCACAAACAGGAATTTCGTGGGGAGGATGGGACACACAGGCTCCGAAGTATACTTAGCATCCCCGGCCACGGCGGCTGCCAGCGCGCTTACGGGATATATCACAGATCCGCGGGATTTATAGGAGGAAGAATATGGAAGCACATGGCAAGGTTTTAAAATACGCGGACAATGTAGATACGGATGTCATCATTCCGGCAAGGTACCTTAATTCTTCCGACCCCAAAGAGCTCGCCCTCCATTGCATGGAGGATATTGACAAGGATTTTGTGAAAAAGGTAAATCCGGGGGATATAATAGTTGCGGATAAGAATTTTGGCTGCGGCTCTTCCAGGGAGCATGCCCCATTAGCCATAAAGGCATCCGGGATTTCATGCGTGATAGCGGAGTCCTTCGCGAGGATTTTTTACCGTAACGCGATAAACATAGGCCTTCCCATCATAGAATGTCCGGAAGCGTCAGCCGGTATCAGGGACGGGGATGATGTGGAGGTAAACTTTGACACCGGAGAAATAAAGGACAATACTTCGGGAAAAACCTTCAAAGGCCAGGCCTTCCCAAAGTTCATGCAGAAGATAATAAAGTCAGAAGGGTTGGTTAATTACATAAATCTTAAATAGTGGTCTATGTTAAAGGGAGTTTTTAAGGCAAAAAAAAAGAGTGGGGAAATATACTACCGTTCAAACATCACTTACAGGGACAAGCATATCAGCCTGGGAAGCTTTAAGGATGAGGAGAAGGCGCATGAGGCATATGTATATGCCAGGGAGATTTTAGACAACCCCGTTTTTTTGTTTAATGAATGGGTAGATAACGGGATTCTTTCTTTCGAGAAAGTTATCTCGTTATTTAATTTAAGGGATAATGGGGTATACATAAAGACTCCTATTTATCTTAGGACCAATTATTTCAGCTATTTCCTTTCGCCCGATATGGAGCTTAAATTTGACGTTGACGACCTTTTTTACTACTCTTCACATAAGATCATGGTAAGAAAGGGGCATTATTTCGTAAGTGACTACGGAATGCAGGTATCCATACTCTCAAGGTATGGAATTTTCCCTTATGCCGCACAGGGAAGGGATTATGTGTTCATAAACGGTGATGTCACGGATTTTCGCTATTCCAACATCCATGTGATAAATCCCTATTTTGGGGTGAGGATGGGGAAAAAGGATAATGTCATATATTTTGACACATACCTTCATCTGAAAGGTGACTGGAAGATAGGCAGGTATGATACGGCCCAGGAGGCCGCCATAGCATACAACAAGGCAAGAGACCTTGCGATAAGAGCCGGAATTAAAAAAGAATTCATTGAAAATTACGTGGCAATCTCCGAAGAAGAATACGCAAAGATGTACGATAGGGTCAGGATATCGGAAAGGTTTATGGAATATCTGACGGAAATATCTTGAAAAAATATAGTTATTATTGTATAATACAGTTTTGTGCTTTGCGAAAAAAATTGACTGCATCGGTACTTTCATTAAAGGAATGGGATGCTTGGGGTTGTATTGACGAGGAGAGTGCTTTGATGAGAAGGGTTTACTGTGTCTTGTGCATGTTTTTGGTTTTTGGGACTATCTTTACGGGCTGCGGGGGGAGCTTTAAGGCGGATGAAAATGCCATAAAGATTTCGAAAGATGGAAAGGTATTTGCTGTTTCGGTAGAAGACCTTGAAAAAGATTACTACGATGAGGCAGAGCTGGAGGAATATATAGATGCGCTGGTGGATGAGTACAACAGCTCCCATGAAGGAGCTGTAAAGAAAAAATCCTTCAAGGTAAAGGAAGAAACAGCAAACCTTTCGATGGAGTATGAATCTGCCAAAGACTATGAAGATTTTAATGGAACCGTTCTTTTTAGCGGAACCGTGGCCAAAGCCATAGCAGAAGGCTATGAGTTTGAGACAAGCTTTGTTTCAATAAAAAATGGGGAAAGCGCAGATGGGATAGGGGCAGTTCCTGTTGCCGCTTCTGATGAATCAGAGTCCGCCGATGCCTCGGGGGATGCCTCGGGAGACATTACATTTACAGTCACCTATGAGGGGGATACCGATGGTGAAAAGATAAGGGACATGCTTGATTCGAAGGTGGTAATCCTCTCGGAAGACCTCCTTGTGACGGTGCCGGGGGAAATCTCTTACGTATCTGCCGACGGGACTATGGTAATAAAGAAGGATACCGTGAAGATTAAGAAGTCTTCGGAAGGATTATCATATATTATTTACGATTGATCTGAAGAGAGGTTATTAGGCGATGAAAAAAACAATGGACACTATCGTTAATCTTTGCAAGGCCAGGGGATTTATCTATCCGGGGTCGGAGATTTACGGGGGACTGGCAAACACCTGGGATTACGGTAATCTGGGCGTGGAACTGAAAAACAACGTAAAAAAAGCCTGGTGGAAAAAGTTCGTACAGGAAAATCCTTACAACGTGGGTGTGGACTGTTCCATCCTCATGAATCCAAAGACATGGGTGGCATCGGGGCATCTTGGGAATTTTTCCGATCCCTTGATCGACTGCAAACAGTGCCATGAGAGGTTTAGGGCGGACAAGGTAATAGAAGACTACAATGCCGAAAACAATATCGAAATGGAAGGGGCTGTGGATGCCTGGACCAGGGAACAGATGGAAGGCTACATCAGGGAAAAAAATATCCCCTGCCCTTCCTGCGGAGGACATGATTTTACAGACATAAGGCAGTTTAACCTCATGTTCAAGACCTTCCAGGGCGTGACAGAGGATGCCTCAAGTACCGTTTACCTGCGTCCCGAGACCGCACAGGGAATATTCGTCAATTTTAAAAATGTCCAAAGAACCTCCCGAAAGAAAGTTCCCTTTGGGATAGCGCAGATAGGAAAATCATTTAGGAATGAGATAACACCGGGGAACTTTACATTCAGGACCCGTGAGTTTGAGCAGATGGAGCTGGAGTTTTTCTGCAAGCCGGGGAGCGACCTTGAGTGGTTTGAATACTGGAAAAAATATTGCGTAGATTTTCTTTATTCACTGGGGATCAAGGAAGAGGAACTTAAGATAAGGGATCACGAACAGGCCGAGCTTTCACATTATTCCAAGGCCACCACGGACTTAGAGTTCCTTTTCCCCTTCGGATGGGGGGAGCTGTGGGGAATTGCCGACAGGACGGACTATGACCTTACCTGTCACATGGAAGTTTCAGGGGAAGACCTTAAATACTTTGACGATGAGACCAAGGAAAAATATATCCCTTACGTGATAGAGCCATCGCTCGGGGCTGACAGGGTGGTTTTGGCCTTTTTGGTATCTGCCTATGATGAAGAAGAGCTTGACGGTGGGGATAAGAGGACGATCCTTCATCTTCATCCTGCATTAGCCCCTGTGAAGGTGGGCGTTTTGCCTCTTTCCAAAAAGCTCGCAGATGGGGCGCTTGAGGTATATAACACCCTTTCGAAGCATTTTAACTGTGAGTATGATGACAGGGGAAACATCGGAAAGCGTTACAGGAGACAGGATGAAATAGGCACCCCGTGGTGCGTAACCTATGACTTTGATTCCCGAGAAGATGGATGCGTTACCGTTAGGGAGCGCGATTCCATGGAACAGGAAAGGGTGAAGATAGGGGATTTGGCAGCTTATTTTAATGAAAAGCTTAATTTCTAAAAATTATTATCGGAGGATATTTTAATGAATTTTTTAGTTACAGCTACCGAGGGAGCAGCCGGCGGATCTTTGATGATGATCGCATGGATAGTCATACTTTTCGTATTGCTTTATTTCATGATGATAAGGCCCCAAAGGAAGGAGCAGTCAAGGAAGCAGCAGATGCTCTCAAACCTTGAGATAGGAGATACCATACTTACCACCAGCGGATTTTACGGCACCATCGTGGATGTGCAGGATGACATGGTCATAGTCGAGTTCGGGAGCAACAAGAACTGCCGCATACCCATGCAGCAGGGGGCCATAGCTGACGTGGAAAAACCGGCTGATTCGGTGAAAGTTGAGGACAATCCAAAGGATAAGAAGAAAAACAAAGGAAACGTATGAAAATAAGTTTTCTTAAAAAGGAGACGAAATGGAATTTAATGTGGGAGTAATCCCCGGGGACGGGATAGGACCTGAGATAGTAAGGGAAGCTACGAAGGTGCTTGATAAAACGGGGGAAAAATATAACGTAAGGTTTAATTACGAACAGATCCTCATGGGAGGATGCTCAATAGATAAATTAGGCATCCCCCTCAGCGATGAGGCGATAAAGACCGCAAAGAAAAAAGATGCTGTGCTTTTGGGTGCGATAGGGGGAGATGCCAATACATCTCCCTGGTATAAATTAGAACCCTCCTTAAGGCCGGAGGCAGGACTTCTAAAGATCCGGAAGGAGTTAAATCTCTTTGTAAACATGCGCCCTGCCTATCTTTTTGATGAATTAAAGGATGCCTGCCCCTTAAGGGAAAACGTGTGCGGTGAGGGCTTTGACCTTGTCATCATGAGGGAGCTTACGGGGGGACTTTACTTTGGAGAAAGAAAGACCGTGGAGGTAGAAGGAAAAAGGGTTGCTACAGATACCCTTACCTACAATGAAGACGAGATTAGGCGCATTGCCATAAAATCCTTTGAAATAGCCCAAAAGAGACGAAAAAAAGTAACCAGCGTCGATAAGGCCAATGTATTGGATTCGTCAAGGCTCTGGAGGGCAGTGGTGGATGAGGTGGCAGAAGATTTCCCTGATGTTTCGCTCTCCCATATGTTGGTCGACAACTGCGCAATGCAGCTGGTAAGGGATCCCGGGCAGTTCGACGTGATCCTTACAGAAAATATGTTCGGAGACATTCTTTCGGACGAGGCGTCCATGTGTACAGGTTCCATAGGGATGCTCTCCAGCGCCAGTTTCAATGATTCAAAGGCAGGTCTCTACGAGCCTTCACACGGATCGGCTCCTGATATAGCGGGAAAAGACATGGCTAATCCCATAGCCACCATACTTTCCGCCTCAATGATGCTGAAATATTCATTCGACATGGAAGAGGCATCAAACAACATTGATGAGGCGGTAAGGCAGGTGCTAAGGGATGGGTACAGAACCGTGGATATCATGCCCCATGAAGGCAAGGGGGAATTGAAGCAAGTGGGCTGCAGGCAGATGGGGGATCTTATAGCTGAGAGGATATAGGTGATTTTATGAAAAGTGATAATGTAAAAAAGGGGATGCAGCAGGCTCCACACAGATCATTATTTAATGCCCTTGGATTTACCGAGGAGGAGATGGGAAAGCCCCTGGTGGGGATAGTAAGCTCCTACAATGAAATAGTCCCCGGGCATATGAACCTTGATAAGATAGTAAACGCGGTAAAGCAGGGCGTGTCCATGGCAGGGGGAGTACCCGTGGTATTTCCGGCCATTGCCGTATGCGATGGCATAGCGATGGGGCATATCGGCATGAAGTACTCCCTCGTTACCCGTGACCTCATAGCAGATTCGACGGAGTGCATGGCCATAGCGCACCAGTTTGATGCCCTGGTGATGGTACCAAACTGTGACAAAAACGTTCCCGGTCTTTTGATGGCAGCCGCCCGCGTGAATGTTCCCACGGTATTTGTTTCGGGAGGCCCCATGATGGCAGGACACATACATGGGAAAAAGAGATCGCTTTCTTCCATGTTCGAGGCTGTAGGCTCTTACTCTGCGGGCACCATGACGGAGGAAGACGTAAAGGAATACGAAAGGAAGGTTTGTCCTACCTGTGGGTCATGTTCGGGAATGTACACGGCAAATTCCATGAACTGTCTGACAGAGGTTCTGGGGATGGGTTTACAGGGAAACGGAACCATTCCGGCCGTTTATTCGGAGAGAATACGCCTGGCGAAGCATGCGGGGATGAAGGTCATGGAAATGCTGGAAAAGGACATAAGACCACGTGACATAATGACGAAGGAAGCCATCCTTAATGCCCTTACCGTGGATATGGCCCTTGGGTGTTCCACAAACAGTATGCTTCATTTGCCCGCTATAGCGCATGAGGTGGGATTTGATTTTGATATCACCTTTGCAAATGAAATAAGTGAAAAGACCCCAAACCTCTGTCACCTGGCTCCGGCAGGTCCTACCTATATGGAAGACCTAAACGAAGCAGGGGGCGTATATGCGGTGATGAATGAACTCTCCAAGAAAAATCTTCTAAATCTTGACTGCATGACGGTAACAGGAAAGACGGTGGGAGAAAATATCAAAAATGTAATAAATAAAGATCCGGGTGTTATCCGTCCCATAGATGATCCATATACTGCCACGGGAGGATTGGCCGTGCTTACAGGAAACCTTGCCCCCTTGGGAAGCGTGGTAAAAAGGTCTGCCGTGGTCGATGAGATGCTCGTTCACGAGGGTCCGGCTCGTGTGTTTGAATGCGAGGAGGATGCGATAGATGCCATAAAAGGTGGCAGGATAAATGAAGGGGATGTGGTGGTCATCCGTTATGAAGGACCAAAGGGAGGACCCGGAATGAGGGAGATGCTAAACCCGACATCCGCCATAGCGGGAATGGGTCTGGGGTCTTCCGTGGCATTGATAACGGACGGAAGGTTTTCCGGTGCATCCAGGGGTGCATCCATAGGACACGTATCACCTGAGGCTGCGGTGGGAGGACCCATAGCGTTTGTAGAGGAGGGAGATATCATAAAAATAAATATCCCCGAACTTTCCATAAACCTGGACATATCGGACGAAGAGATGGAAAACAGGAAAAAGAACTGGAAGCCAAGGAAACCCAAGGTTACCACGGGGTATCTTGCAAGATATGCCGCAATGACTACCAGCGGGGCCAAGGGAGCCATCTTAGAGTTGCCTTAAGTCATTGTAAAGACATAATTTTTGGAGTATTTATTATGAAACTTAACGGTTCACAGATTGTGATGGAGTGCCTTATCGAGCAGGGTGTGGATACGATTTTTGGTTATCCCGGAGGGGCAATCCTCAATATATATGATGCGCTCTACCAATACGGTGACAGGTTCCATCATGTTTTGACTTCCCATGAACAGGGGGCATCCCACGCCGCGGACGGGTATGCCAGGGCTACGGGAAAGGTGGGGGTATGCTTTGCCACATCGGGGCCCGGAGCCACCAACCTTGTGACAGGGATCGCGACGGCTTACATGGATTCTATCCCCATGGTTGCCATCACCTGCAACGTGGGCACCGCTTTGATAGGAAAGGATTCTTTCCAGGAGATAGATATCACGGGAGTGACCATGCCGATTACCAAGTATTCTTTTTTGGTGGAAGACGTCAAAAACTTAGCTCCCACCATCAGAAAGGCTTTCCGTATAGCAAATGAGGGAAGGAAGGGACCTGTCCTGGTAGATATCACAAAAGACGTAACAGCCGCGGAGACAGAATATGAAAAAGGCAGTGATGATACATCAAGATATGTGATTCCCAGTCCCACTGATGAGGAAATAGAAAAAATAACAGACCTCATAAACAGATCAAGGAAACCCTATATCTTTGTGGGAGGGGGATGCGCTTTATCAGGGGCAAAAGACGAAATAAGACAGCTTTCAGAGCTGATGGATGCTCCGGTGTGTGATACATTGATGGGGAAGGGCGTTTTTTCCGGAGATCATGAAAGATATACAGGTATGCTCGGAATGCATGGCACCAAGGTTTCCAATTTCGGCGTGGTGGACTGCGACCTTCTTTTGGCCATAGGGGTGCGTTTTTCCGACAGGGTCATAGGCGACGCAAAGAAATTTGCTTCCAAGGCAAAGATTGTCCACATAGACCTTGATGCCGCTGAGATCAATAAAAACGTGGTCGTTGATTTTCCCATGGTAGGAGATGCGAAGGAAATAGTCTCAAGGATTGTTAAAAAGCTGACAAAGCAAAGTCATCCGGAATGGATGGCAAAGATTCATGATTTTAAGGAAAAATATCCCAAGGTGGTGGCAACGGAAGGACTTACCTGCCCCTATATCATAAGGCACATTTATGAACAAACTAATGGGGATGCCATAATGTGTACGGATGTGGGACAGCACCAGATGTGGACGGCCCAGTACTACCTTTTCAAAGAACCACACCAGCTTATCACATCAGGGGGATTGGGAACCATGGGCTATGGGTTAGGTGCTGCCATAGGGGCAAAGTGCGGCCGTCCTGAAAAAAGGGTCATAAACATCACAGGTGATGGATGTTTCCGCATGAATATGAATGAGCTTGCCACGGCATCCAGGGAAAAGCTCCCCATCATTGAGATCATTATAGACAACAGGGCTTTGGGGATGGTCAGGCAGTGGCAGAGCCTTTATTACGGGGGCAGGTATTCGGCCACGGTGTTAGACGACGGGATGGATTACCTCAAGGTCTCACAGGGTATGGGTGCTGTCACATATGATGTAAATACCCGGGAGGAATTTGACGGGGCGTTCGAAAAAGCCCTCAAAGAGACTCAA
Organism: uncultured Eubacterium sp.; assembly: GCA_905236805.1. Lineage (GTDB taxonomy): Bacteria > Bacillota > Clostridia > Lachnospirales > Lachnospiraceae > RUG14243. The sequence continues at coordinate 13,729 of CAJOPH010000064.1, forward strand.
AGACCGGTGGTCATAGACTGCCATATAGACCAGGACAAAAAAGTGTGGCCCATGGTCTCTCCGGGAGCCACCTTGGAAGAGACTTTCGATGGGGAAGACCTGATAGAAGAGAGCAAAAAAAAGGCAAAGACATATTCTGAAAGCAATGAGATTTAAGGAACCGTAAAGAAATAATTCCTAAGGGGAGTATTGACAATATCGAATAGGAGGTTTTTATACGATGGGCAGGGTTTATAATTTTTCGGCAGGACCTGCGGTTCTGCCCGAAGAGGTTTTGAAAAAAGCACAGGAAGATATGCTTGATTACAATGGCTGCGGAATGAGTGTGATGGAAATGAGTCACCGCTCCAAGATGTTTGACGATATCATAAAAAACGCCGAGGCCAATATCAGAAAGCTTATGAACATTCCTGATGGATATACGGTACTGTTTCTTCAGGGAGGAGCTTCCCTGCAGTTTTCAGCCATCCCCATGAACCTTGCAAAAAATGGCACGGCTGACTACATCATCACGGGACAGTGGGCTAAAAAGGCGGCATTGGAGGCTGAGAAATTCATAAAAGTAAACAGGCCCGCTTCTTCGGAGGATGAGACCTTTAGCTATATACCCGACTGCTCCGACCTTAATATATCCGATGATGCTGACTATGTTTATATCTGCGAAAACAATACCATATATGGTACAAAATACCACACCCTTCCCAATACCCAGGGAAAGGATCTTGTTGCGGATGTGTCTTCCTGTTTTTTGTCTGAGCCTGTGGATATAAGTAAATATGCTGTCATATATGGGGGTGTCCAAAAGAATGTAGGTCCCGCCGGTCTTGTGATAGACATAATAAGAAATGACCTTATAAGGGACGATGTGATGGAAAAAACCCCTACCATGCTGAAATGGAAGACCCAGGCAGATAATGCCTCATTGTACAACACCCCAAACTGCTGGGCCATCTACATCTGCGGTCTTGTTTTTGAGCATCTTCTAAATAACGGTGGATTGGAAGGTGCAAAAAAAAGAAATGAAGAAAAGGCAAAGATTTTGTATGATTTTCTGGACTCTTCGAAGCTTTTCAAGGGAACCGTCAGAAAGGATTCAAGGTCCCTTATGAATGTTCCTTTTGTCACGGGGGATGATGAGCTTGATAAAAAGTTCGTTGCCGAGGCCAAGGAAAATGGCATGGAAAACTTAAAAGGTCACAGGACAGTGGGAGGAATGAGGGCTTCCATCTACAATGCCATGCCCAAAGAAGGTGTGGAGAAGCTTGTTACGTTCATGGAGGACTTTGAAAAGAAGAATTTGAAGTAATAGATCATGAATAACGATCAAAAATAATGGGGGGATTTTTACTATGTTTACTTATACCTGCCTTAACCCAATCTCACAGAAGGGTTTGGATGGCTTTGATGAAAACTACAAAGTGGTGGAGGATCTTGACGGGGCGGACTGCGTTTTGGTAAGGAGCACCGCCATGCACGACATGGATCTGGGGGATTCCTTAAAGGCCATAGCGCGTGCGGGTGCGGGAGTGAACAATATTCCGCTGGATAAATGCGCAGATTCCGGCATTGTCGTATTTAATACTCCGGGAGCGAATGCGAACGGAGTAAAAGAACTGGTTCTTGCCGGCATGTTCCTTGCGGCCCGTGATGTGGTGGGCGGAATGGAATGGGTGCTTTCCGAGAAAGATAATCCCGATGTCAAAAAATTAACGGAAAAAAAGAAAAAAGCCTATGCCGGAACGGAAATCCTTGGGAAAAAGCTTGGAGTCATAGGTCTTGGAGCTATAGGGGTAAGGGTTGCTAATGCTGCCATTGCCCTGGGGATGGAAGTTTTGGGATATGATCCCTACGTATCCGTGGCTGCGGCCTGGAACCTTTCCAGAAAGGTGACACATATCTCCGATGTGAATGACATATATAAGGAATGTGATTACATAACCGTCCATGTGCCTGCGATGGATTCCACAAAGGGAATGATAGGAACCGGCGAGATAGCATTGATGAAGAAAAATGCCACCGTGCTAAATATGGCCAGGGATATTCTGGTGGATGAAGATGAAATTGTAAAGGCTCTTTCTGAAGGAAGGATTCACAGGTATGTTTCAGATTTCCCAAATGAAAAAACAGCCGGGAAGGAAGGCGTGATACTCATCCCGCACCTTGGGGCATCCACGGAAGAAGCCGAAGATAATTGCGCTATCATGGCTGTGGAAGAGCTTAGGGATTTTCTGGAGAACGGCAATGTCAGGCATTCCGTAAACTATCCCGATTGCGAGATGGGCGTATGCGAGACCGAGGGGAGGATATGCATACTCCATAAAAACGTAAAGGGAATGATAGGAAAATATACCCGGATTCTTGGCGATGAAGGCGTAAACATAGAAAACATGGCCAGCAAAGGGAAAGGAGATTACGCCTACACCATACTGGATCTGGAGTCTTCCATTACGGAGGATGCGCTTGATAAGGTAAGGGCGGTAGATGGCGTGATCAGGGTAAATGTAGTAAAATAATGAATTGACTAAGGAGGGGATTTACTCCCCTCCTTAGTCAATTATCCATAAACATAAGGAGACAAAAATGGCAGTATTTAAGGCTTTTAAGGCGATAAGGCCAAGTGGGGACGCAAAGGATGTGGCTGCGCTTCCATATGATGTTTACAATTCAAAGGAAGCAAGGGATGCCGTAAAGGATAATCCAAAATCTTTTCTTAATATCGACAGGGCAGAGGTTCTTTTTCCGGAAGGGACATCCCCCTATGAAGATAAGGTATATGAAAAAGCAAAAGAAACCTTATGGAAGATGGTGGAGGAAGGTGTTTATTTAAGGGAAGAAAAAGAAGCCTTTTATGTCTATAGACTGGAAAAGGATTTCGGGAGAAAAAACGTTTCCCAGACAGGGATAGTGGGACTTTGCTCGATAGATGACTATGAAGAAGGAATAATAAAAAAGCACGAGAACACATTGGAGGCAAAAGAACAGGACAGGATAAGGCATATTGATACATTAAATGCCCAGACAGGACCTATTTTTTTGGCTTATAAGGGGGATGACGGGATTGAGAAACTGATAAAAAATATCACTTCAAAGGAGCCCCTGTACGATTTTACCGCTCCCGACGATGGGGTGAGGCAGACCATATGGAAGGCGGATGATGAAGGAGATATCGATCAAATAAACAAATATTTCAAGGAAAAAGACCTTTATATAGCAGACGGACACCACAGGGCGGCCTCAGCGGTGAAGGTAGGCCTGAAAAGAAGAAAAGAAAATCCGGATAAGCACCCGGAATCGGATTATTTTCTTACGGTGGTTTTTCCTTCATCAGAGCTTTTCATCATGGATTATAACAGGGTGGTAAAGGATCTAAACGGACTATCTGAAGAAGGCTTCCTTGATAAGGTAAAAGAGATTTTTGATGTCAGAGAGTCAGATTCCGCACATGCTTCTCCTGATAAAAAATATCATTTCGGAATGTACCTTGGCGGAAGGTGGTACGATCTTTGTGTCAGGAAAAAAGACAGGGTAGATGATTCGGTGGGAAACCTGGATGTTTCTTACCTGCATAATCTTTTGATAGAGCCCATCTTAGGGATATCAGATCCCAAAAAAGATCCCCGTATAGATTTCGTTGGGGGAATAAGGGGTATGGGGGAGCTGGAGAAAAGGTGCGAAAAAGACTGCGTAGCCGCATTTTCCATGTACCCCACATCCATGGACGAGCTTATGAAGGTAGCCGATGAAAAAAGGCTTATGCCCCCAAAATCCACCTGGTTTGAGCCAAAGCTCCACAGCGGATTTTTTATTCATGATCTTACATAAAAAAGCCTTGACAAATCGGACAGGGGGGTATATAATGAAAATATGAATAATTGTTCAAATGAAAACATAGACAATGAAATCCCTATCGAGGAAATTTATGATCTGGCAGAGTTTTTCAAGGTCTTCGGGGATTCCACCAGGATAAGGATTTTGTGTGTGCTGATGGATGGTGAATACAGCGTAAGCGATATCGCTGAAGGGTTGAACATGACCCAGTCGGCCATTTCACATCAATTGCGGATCTTGAAAACCTCCAGGCTGGTTTCTGCCAGGAGGGAAGGAAAGCAGATTTTTTACAGTCTTGCGGATGAGCATGTGCGGTCGATCATATCAATGGGATTTGATCATATCGAGGAGTAAGTTCCTAAGGAGGATAGATCATGAAAAAGAAATTCAAATTAGAAGAGTTGGATTGTGCAAACTGTGCCGCCAAGATCGAAGAGGGTATAAGGAAGATAGACGGTGTAAAGGATGCAAAGGTTACCTTCATGACGCAGAAGCTGACCATCGAAGCCGAAGAAGGTGAGTTTGACAGGATTATGGATGAAGCAAATAAGGTGATATCAAAGGTTGAGCCTGACTGCAGGATAATAGCATAGAATCGTTTCCCATATCTTTCGGAGGATTATTATGACAAAGAAACAAAAGCAGTTATTGTTGAGAATCATAGTATCCTTGATTTTATTTTTGGGGCTCATTTTTGCTGAGCTTTTCACGGATTTTTTGGATGGGTTTCCTGCGTGGTTCTCGTTTATGCTCTTTGTCATTACCTTTCTTATCGCGGGTGTGGACGTAATATTTAAGGCGGTAAGGAACATATCCCACGGTCATGTTTTCGATGAGAATTTTCTTATGATGATCGCTACCTTTGGGGCATTTTTCATCGGGGAATATTCTGAAGGCTGTGCTGTCATTGTTTTTTATCAGATAGGGGAGTTTTTTCAGGGATACGCAGTATCAAAGTCCAGAAAATCAATATCGGATATGATGGATATTGTTCCCGAATATGCAAACATCGAGACGGACGGAAAGCTTGAAAAAACAGATCCTGACGATGTGGAAGTGGGAAGTATTATAGTGGTTCTTCCGGGAGAAAAAGTCCCCTTGGATGGGGAGGTGATTTCAGGAGAATCTTATATCGATACTTCGGCATTGACGGGAGAGTCTGTCCCAAGGAGGATAAAGGAAAAAGACATAGTCCTTAGCGGCTGCATAAATATGGAAGGCACCATCAGGGTAAGAACCATCAAGGAATTTGAAGACTCTACGGTGTCAAAAATATTAGACCTCGTGGAAAATGCGGCTTCCAGAAAGGCTAAGGCAGAAAATTTCATAACCAGGTTTGCCAAACACTATACCCCGGTAGTCACATTGCTTGCGGTTGCGCTGGCAGTTATTCCCACATTATTGGGAATGGGAGCCTTTTCCATGTGGCTTGAGAGGGCATGCATTTTCCTGGTGATTTCGTGCCCCTGCGCATTGGTTATTTCAGTACCCTTGGGATTTTTTGCGGGGATAGGAAAGGCATCAAGGATAGGCGTTTTGGTAAAGGGAAGCAATTATTTGGAAGAGCTTTCATACGTAACTTCCATGGTATTTGACAAGACCGGAACCATTACCAAAGGAGAGTTTGAGGTAACGGAGATCATCTGCGTGGAGGGTAAGAAAGACGAAATCCTTACCATGGCAGCCATTGCGGAAGAATACTCAAACCACCCGATAGCCATGTCCATAAAAAAGGCATATGAAAAATATGTAGGTGGAAAACCTGATTTTTCCGGTGTGGGAGAGTCCAAAAATTTCCCGGGAAAGGGAGTCTTGGTCAATATAAATGGAAAAAATGTTTTAGTGGGGAACAGGCGTCTTTTGGAGGAAAACAAAATAGGTTTTTCCAAATTTGACCGGGTAGGAACCCATGTCCATGTGGCGGTAGATGGTGTTTATCTGGGAGTCATTATTATAAGCGACAAGATTAAGGACGGTGTAAAAGAGGCGTTAAGTGACCTTAAGTACATGGGAGTAACAAGCCTTGTCATGCTGACGGGTGATGGAAAAGAGGCCTCAGACGCAGTTTCCGCGGAAGCCGGGATGGATGAGGTATATTCCAACCTTCTTCCTGCCGACAAGGTATCTTCTTTGGAAAAAATCATTTCCAAGTCAAAAGGGAAGGTTGCTTTTGTGGGAGACGGGATTAACGACGCACCTGTCTTATCCCGTGCCGATATAGGAATAGCCATGGGATCGATGGGGTCTGACGCCGCCATAGAGGCAGCCGACATCGTACTCATGGATGATGATATTTCCAAGATTGGCAGGGTTATGCGTATTTCAAAAAAAACCGTTTGTATAGTAAGGGAAAATATCGTGTTTTCATTGGCGGTAAAGCTTGCCATACTAATATTGGGAGCGTTGGGAGTGGCCAATATGTGGGAAGCCGTGTTTGCGGATGTGGGAGTGTGCGTGATCGCTATATTAAATTCAATGCGGATGCTATATAAGGAACTATAGTAAAATGGGTGTAGCAGGATGGTTGATAATTATTATCATATGATTTTTGGTACCTCTGATATCACCGAAAATGCAGAAGAGATAGCCAAAGAGAGTGCGGATAAGGTAAATATTATCAGGCAGTATATAGATGAGATGCTTCCAAAGCTGCTTTCTTTTGGGGGAAGGGTGGTTTTGGCTTTCATAGTCATTGCCATCGGATCTAGGGTTATAGGAGCCGTAAGGAGTCATTTCAGGAAAAGGCTTTTAAAGGGTGGAGTCCAGGAAGGGGTAGTGCAGTTTGTCGACTCCCTGATGAAATTCATCCTTTATTTTCTTCTGATTTTAATGATACTTTCCCGGTTCGGGATAACGACGGGAACCGTGGTTGCCATTTTGGGTTCATCAGGGCTCACCTTGGGATTGGCCCTTCAGGGAGCCTTGTCCAATTTTGCCGGAGGAGTACTCATCCTTATTCAAAAGCCCTTTGCTGTGGGAGACTACATAAGGGAGGATACCCATGGAAATGAAGGGGTAGTCATTAAGATAACGATGATCTATACCACCCTGGAAACCGTCGACAAAAAATTAGTCGTGGTACCCAATGGAGTCCTTGCCAATACATCTTTGGTTAATTATACGGGGCAGGATGGGAGGCTTATAGATATTTCCGTGGGAGTTGCTTATGACTCCGACCTTGAAAAAGCAAAAAAGGTTCTTTTTGAGGTTGCTAAAAACAGCCCATATATCACGGAAGATGGAAAAAAGAATATAAATATTTTTGTTTCCGCATTGGCAGAGAGTGAAATAACAATGGGTTTAAGGTTTAATGTGCCTGTAAAAGACTACTGGCCCGCAAGATGGAAGACCCTTGAAGATACAAGGAATGCCTTGCGAGAAGCGAATATAGAGATACCTTTCAGGCAGCTGGCTGTCTGGAATATGAATCAAGCAGATGGAGAGTAGTAATGGCCTTTGACGGAGTAGTGATTTCAAACCTTGTTAAGGATTTTAAGGAAAGGATACTGGATGGAAGGATAGGCAAGATAGTACAGCCCGAGGAGGATGAGCTTTTGCTTACCATTAAAAAGCCTTCAGGAAACACGAGGGTGTCCTTAAGCGCAAATCCTTCCCTCCCCCTTATGTACATTAGTGAAAAAAACAAGCAGGCGCCCCTTAAGGCGCCCGATTTTTGCATGGTCTTAAGAAAGCACATCTTAAATGGCAGGATAGTGGCCATAGAGCAGCCCCGGCTTGACAGGGTGGTAAGGTTTACTGTTGACCATCTGGATGAGATGGGGGACCCATCAGAAAAGTATCTATACATGGAATTGATGGGCAAGCATTCCAATATAATATTCTGCGATTCGGACAACAGGATAATAGATGCCATAAAGCATATTCCGTCAAGGGTTTCATCGGTAAGGGAGGTTCTCCCCGGAAAAGATTATTTCGTACCCATCACGCAGGAGAAAAAAAACCTCCTCGAAATAGAAAAAGGTGGAATAAGCCCACTTTTATCAGGAAAGCCCAATCCCTTGTACAAGGCCATATATTCATCATTTTACGGACTATCCCCACTTATTTCAAATGAAATCTGCTTCAGGGCCAAGGTGGATCCTTTCCAGATGGGAAACACTGCCACAAAGTCCCAGCTGGATTCCGTGACCGAAGAATTATGGAAGCTAAGGGGAGATATATCAGAGGGCATCTTTTTTCCCAATATTGCATCCAATGGGACAGAGCCATTGGATTTTTCCAGCATATACCTTTCACAATATGAAGATAAGACCGTAGAAAAATACGATGATATTTCCACGGTCTTGAATAAGTTTTATGCTTCAAAGGAAATATACTCAAGAATAAGGCAAAAATCCACGGATCTTAGAAAGATCGTGTCTATCGACCTCGAAAGGAATGTAAGAAAGTATGACCTTCAGCTAAAGCAGCTAAAAGACACTGAAAAAAAGGAAAAATACCGTGTTTACGGGGAACTTTTAAATGCCTATGGTTATGAGGCAAAGGAAGGGGATGAGAAGATAGAGGTACTAAATTATTATGACAATAAAAAGATGGTTATCCCTTTGGATCCAACGCTTTCACCCTCGGAAAATTCCCAGAAATATTTCAAAAAATACAATAAAATGAAAAGAACGGGAGAGGCCTTGGAAGAGCTTACCTTGGAGACCAAGGGTGTGATAGACCATCTAAGATCAGTGCTTAATTTTATAGAAATGGCCCAATCTGAGGCTGACCTTAGTCAGATAAGGGAGGAGCTGGTTTTATCGGGACACATAAAAAAGCAAAGATCCCAAAAAAATGCTTCCAAGCATTCTAAAAAGTCAAAGCCATATCATTACATATCCTCTGATGGATTTGATTTTTATGTAGGAAAAAACAATATCCAAAATGATGAGCTTACTTTCAAATTCGCAAACGGAGGGGACTGGTGGTTCCATGCAAAGCAAATGCCGGGATCCCACGTTGTGGTAAAGACAAATGGACAGGAAATGACGGACAGGGCTTTTGAAGAAGCGGGAAATCTTGCCGCCTATTATTCTGATGGAAAAAATTCATCCAAGGTAGAGATAGATTACATTCAGAGGAAAAATGTAAAAAAGCCAAGCGGTGCAAATCCGGGATATGTAATATACTATACTAACTATTCCCTTACGGCAAAACCGGACATATCAGGGCTTACTTTGGTGGAAGAAGATTGAAAACTGAACAGCTTTCCGGGCTTTTACAAAAAACACTTGCTATTTTCAGGGAAATGGTGTATAATGTACTTGACGTTTCGGGTAGATGCGTTTTATCACGAACGGAGAATACCCCACCCCTTGGGACGGACTTGAATTAAGAAATAGTTAAGGCGATGCGTGGCTCAGTTTGGTAGAGCGCTGCGTTCGGGACGCAGAGGCCGCAGGTTCAAATCCTGTCGCATCGATTTATGATTTTGAAAGGACATGGCAGGCTAGATGAATGGTCTGCGATGCCCTTTTTTCTTTTTAACCTTCGGTTAATGGGGTCAGACCATATATACTACACATCAGACAGTTCCGAAGTAAAGGAGGAGCATTTAAATGGACATCGAAAATAAGATAGCCGAAGAAATAGGGGTGGCAAGAGCCAAGGTGGCTGCTGCGGTAAAGCTGATAGATGAGGGAAACACCATTCCCTTTATTGCCAGATATCGTAAGGAGGCTACCGGTGCACTTAATGACGAGCAGTTAAGAAGCCTCTTTGAACGCCTCACATATCTACGTAATCTGGAGGAACGCAAGGAGACGATCATCGCATCCATTAATGAACAGGGAAAGCTCACGCCTGAGCTCAAGGCTCAGATCATAGCGGCCGAGACCATGGTGGCACTGGAGGATTTGTACCGCCCGTACAAGCCGAAGAGAAGAACGAGGGCGACCATCGCAAAGGAAAAGGGATTAGAGCCCCTTGCCGCACTTATCTTTGCGCAGGTATTTACCGGAGATCTCAATCAGGAGGCGGCAAAGTATGTTGATGAGGAAAAGGATGTAAAGACTGCAGATGAAGCTCTGGCAGGAGCTAAGGATATTATTGCGGAGCAGATATCGGATGTGGCAAAATACAGAAGCCGCATCCGCGAGCTTACAGAAGATAAAGGCGTGCTGGCCACCTCTGCGAAGGACAAGGAGACTGCCAGCGTATATGAGATGTATTATGAATTTGAGGAAGCCGTTAGGAAGATCCCTGGGCATCGCATCCTTGCTATCAACCGCGGTGAGAAAGAAAAGATTCTTACGGTGAAGCTTAAAGCTCCGGAGGAAGAGATTATTAGTTATCTTAAGAGGCAGATCATTCAGGCTGATAATGTGACAACTCCCGTATTGACAGAGACGATTGACGATGCCTACCATCGACTGATACAGCCGTCCATAGAAAATGAGATACGCAGCGGCCTTAAGGAAAAGGCGGAGAACGCTGCTATAGAGGTATTCGGTAAGAACTGCAAGCAGCTTTTGATGCAGCCGCCCATTGCGGGTAAGGTGGTGCTGGGATGGGATCCGGCCTTCAGGACGGGCTGCAAGCTGGCGGTAGTGGATGGCACGGGAAAGGTTCTTGATACCGCCGTTATTTATCCCACACAGCCGCAGAACAAGGTGAAGGAATCAAAGGCTTTCGTTATAAACTGGATAAAAAAATACGGCATCAATCTGATATCTTTGGGGAACGGTACGGCTTCCCGCGAATCGGAACAGATAATAGTAGAGCTGCTAAAGGAGATAGATACACCGGTTGAGTATGTCATTGTAAACGAAGCCGGAGCGTCGGTATATTCGGCAAGCAAGCTGGCGACCGAGGAGTTTCCGAATTTTGATGTGGGACAAAGGAGCGCGGCCTCTATGGCGCGCAGGCTTCAGGATCCTCTGGCGGAGCTGGTGAAGATGGATCCTAAGTCTTTGGGCGTGGGACAGTATCAGCATGACATGAACCAGAAGAAGCTTGCGGAAGCTATAGGCGGTGTGGTGGAAGGTACCGTGAATGAAGTGGGGGTAGACCTTAATACAGCCTCCGTGCCGCTTCTGTCGTATGTGTCAGGTATCTCCGCGCCCATCGCAAAAAACCTTGTGGCATACAGGGAAGAGAACGGTTCATTTAAGAACCGTCGTGAGCTCTTAAAGGTTGCAAAGCTGGGTCCAAAAGCGTTTGAACAGTGTGCGGGCTTCCTTCGAATACGCGGGGGTGATAATATGCTCGACAATACGGGTGTGCATCCGGAGAGCTACAAGGCGGCAGAGGCTTTGCTCGAAAAGTATGACAATAATCTAACAAAGCTCCCCGAAGCCAATGAAAAGAGTTCTGCCATAACTGATCTTGCAAAGGAGCTGGGAGTAGGAGAATTAACACTGGCTGATATCATAAAGGAGCTTAAAAAGCCGGGACGTGACCCTCGTGAGGATATGCCTGCGCCCATATTGCGCTCCGATGTCCTTAATATGAAGGATTTAAAGCCCGGGATGGTGCTAAAGGGTACCGTCAGAAACATCGTTGATTTCGGTGCTTTCGTGGATATCGGGGTGCATGAGGACGGACTTGTGCATATTTCGCATATGGCGGACAAATTCATAAAGCACCCCATGGAAGTGGTATCTGTGGGAGATATCATAGATGTGGAGGTGTTGGATGTGGATACGGCAAAGAACCGCATTTCCCTTTCCATGCGCATAGGGGCAGAAAATGACCGTGCCAAAAGAAAGCATCCGGATCGCAACCGCTCCGGCAAAAACGGTCTGGGTACTATGAAGGATTTGTTTAAGGATGTAAGGCTTTCATATCTGAAAGATTGTTGATAAAATGATGTCACTTCTTGACTTCATAACCGTTATGTAGTATACTTTTGAAGTAAAAAATTTCACCTGGAGAAACGCTCACACTTATGTATTTCCTCGTGCCTTTGTGTTATGATCACTTCAGAAAATGGAGGAAGGGTAATGGCAAAGACGGTTTCTATCGGTACGCAGGATTATGCTGCGTTGATCGAAAGGGATTGCTTTTATATTGATAAGACCGATTTTATTAAGGAATGGTGGGAGAGTGAGGATGCGGTCACTTTGATCACCCGCCCCAGGCGGTTCGGAAAGACCCTAAATATGAGCATGCTGGAATGCTTTTTTTCCAATAAATACGAAGATCGCAGTGACCTCTTTGATGGGTTGTCCATTTGGAAGGAGGAGAAATACCGCACGTTGCAGGGGACGTATCCGGTGATCTTTATGACCTTTGCGGGAGTAAAGGCCAGGACATATGAAGAGGCTCTCATCGGTATAAAAAAACAGGTCATAAGAATGTTTTTGGATTTTTCGTTTTTACGACACGACGAGAAACTTGATGATCTGGAAAGGGAATCATTTGCAAGTATTTCCAATGAGATGAGTGAGGCAGATATAGTATATTCCATCAATCTTTTATCAAGTCTTTTGGAAAAGCACTATGGGAAAAAGGTACTGATCTTTCTCGATGAGTACGATACCCCCCTGCAGGAGGCGTACGTAGGCGGATATTGGGATGAAATGACAGCGTTTATCCGCAGTATGTTCAACAACACCTTTAAGACGAATCCTGCTTTGGAGCGTGCCGTGATGACGGGCATCACCAGAGTAAGCAAGGAGTCCATCTTTTCGGACCTTAACAATCTAAACGTGGTAACCACCACCTCTGATGAATATGCCACATCCTTTGGCTTTACTGAAGAAGAGGTATTTGCTTCCCTTGACAGCCAGGGCTTTGATCCGTCAGAAAAGGAGAAGGTTAAGTTCTGGTATGACGGCTTTACCTTTGGAACCGTGAGAGACATTTATAATCCATGGTCGGTGATCATGTATCTTGATAAGAAAAAATTCGACACCTATTGGGCAAATACCAGCGGTAACGGTCTGGTGAGTAAGCTGATACGGGAGGGAGATCCGGATATAAAGGCTTCGTTCGAGGAACTTCTAAAAGGAAATGCCATAGAGACCGCGATCGATGAGCAGATCGTATTTAGCCAGCTTGACGATGACCCGGATGCGATCTGGAGCCTGCTTTTGGCATCGGGCTATTTAAAGGTCGAAGAGGTGCTGTGCGAGGAGGACGGCCTTGAGATGCGCTTTAGCTACCGCCTTAGTCTTACGAATCATGAAACAAAGATCATGTTTGAAAAGATGATCACGGGATGGTTTAAATCGGGGAAGGTTTTTTCTACGTTCGTAAAAGCTATGCTAAAGGGCGATGTGCGAGAAATGAACGCCTACATGAATGATATTGCCTTAACGACCTTCGGCTGCTTTGATGTGCTAAGGCGCCCTTCCGACAGCAGGCATCCGGAGCGCTTCTACCATGGCTTTGTGCTGGGGCTGATGGTAGATAGGAGAGGAGATTATACCGTAAAGTCCAATCGCGAGAGCGGATACGGGCGCTATGATGTGGTGATGGAGCCGAAGGATGCAAAAGATGTGGCCATTATTATGGAGTTTAAGGTGCTTGATACGATATATGGGGAGGGTACCTTAGAGGACACTGCCCAAAATGCCTTGGATAAGATTAAGGAAAAGAGATACGATGCAGATCTTTTAGCCCGCGGCATCCCGGCAGAGCGCATTTATAAGTACGGCTTTGCCTTTGAAGGGGAGAAGTGTCTGATCAAAAAGGGTTGATTTGAATAGGAAGGTGCTCCGCACCTCAAATCATGTATGCACCATGCCTATCAGCTCCTTTAGCCTGTCGGCAAAATTAAATCTTTCCCTTACTTTTTCATGCCCTTTTGCCGCTATTTTTTCCCTTTGGGTATCATTCTTTATGAAAAACACCGCCTTTTCCACGGCATCCCCATAGCTGTCATAAGGAACAAATTCCTCCATTGGGGAAAAGTATTCCATAAGCTCTTCCTGCACGTTTGCAAGGAGCAGTCCCCCACATCCCATGATATCCAGGGCTCTAAGGGGGATTCCCGTCCCTATGATGCGCAAGATGGGGCAAAGATTTATTTTTGAGCTTTTGAAGATATCAGGCATCTTGGTATCGTAGGATACAGGTGGCATGATCTTAACGTTTCTCAGGATTTTTTTTTGAGGTTCTGAAATATTTCCCGTCACAAAGTATGTATCAGCTCTCCCCGAAATAAGGGAAAGGAGGGAGATTCTGTCAAGATAGGTAAGGTATGTGGACATTGAATATAGGAGCTTTTCCCTGTTCAGTATCGTCCCCTTTGCGACTTTTGACTTTTCATAGGATGCATTGATGGATGTGACTATCTTTTCATCTACCACCTCGTCCAAAAAATAGTATCCCAAGAGCCTCTGCTGGCTCTCTATAAGACCATTTATGTAGCCTCTGTCATATTCACTCATCTGACTAAGGAGTCCGGGGAGGGTGGATTCATAGAGATTTCCTATGAAGGATACCTCATATTCTTTTTTCTTTTTTTTTCTGAAGGTATCCCACCAACCAACATCAGCAGCCAAGGGAAAGTGATGCACGGTAGCTATCCCCTTTTTTTTGTAGCCTTTTACCTGTGCCCTGTCAAAAAGAAAGATCTCGTTGGTATCATGCTCCATCTCGGGAGTGCCCACTATATTCAAGGGACAGTCATAGGACCATGAGACGTACTTTATCCCTTCCTCATGGGCGGCTTTTGCTATATGGGGCCAGTAATTTACGGAAAAAATGAAATCCCTCTTTGATTTTTTTATCTCTTCCCGAACAAGGCTCGTCAGCTTATCATCTGCGTTAAAGTCCGCAGGAGTATAAAAAAGCCTTTCATCGTATTCTATTTCGAGCTTTTTGAAGGCCCTTTTTATGGCTTCATCGAAATATGAATCAAACAGCCTGACAAACAGTATCTTCATTTGAACGCTCTCCCTGAATAATAATAGCAAAAGGAAATGAATAGACCCGTTTCCCATAAGTGCCATTATATTCTACGATATGAGATATGTATTTGTCAAGAAATAGTTACTATTCACCCTATAATTTCATATTGAAAGATTAATGATATTATGGTACAATAGCAAAGAATGTATTTCAATGTATAATAACTTTTGGACAAGAGCTTAGGGGAGATGTTGCCATGCTTCATAAGGAGCCGATAAATGTGTAAGATAGTTTTTCTGGAATTAGAATCCCTTGGACCTTTGGTAGATGTGTCCGGCTTCGAGAAATTAGGGGATGTTAGGTTTTATAAATCATCTACGGAAGAAGAAGCAAAAGAAAGGATCAAAGACGCAGACATAGTTATTGCCAACAAGATAAAATTTAATGAAGATACGTTAAAAGATAACTCTTGCGTAAAACTTATCTGTCTTACGGCAACAGGCACTGACAACCTGGATAAAAACTATCTGGAAAAAAGGGGAATAATATGGCACAATGCCGCAGGCTATTCTACCGTGACCGTGGCCCAGCATACCTTTGCCCTGTATTTTTATCTCTCAGAAAAAATAAGGACCTTTGATGATTTCGTTAAAAGCGGAAGATACTGTGATTATCCGGGATTCACCTGGTACGGAAGGATCATGGATGAATTATATGGAAAGACATGGGGGATAATAGGATTAGGACAGATCGGCAAAAGGGTAGCACAGATAGCGGAAGCCTTTGGCGCGAAAGTCATTTATTATTCCACCTCTGGCAAAAACATAAGCGGGGATCACAAAAGGGTCGGGTTTGACCAAATACTAAAAGAATCAGATGTCATTTCGGTTCACGCCCCGTTAAATGATAATACCAGAGGGATGATGAATGCCGATGCTTTTTCTAAAATGAAAAAAAGCGCATATTTCATTAACGTGGCAAGGGGCGGTATAGTAAATGACAAAGATCTTTATGAGGCTCTGATGAATGGGGAATTGAAAGGTGCTGCCTTAGACGTTCTTTCCCGGGAGCCTATGGAAAAAACAAACCCATTACTTCAGATCAAAGACAGCGAAAAGCTGGTGATAACGCCGCATATAGGATGGGCATCCGCAGAGGCAAGGGATAGACTTATCAAAATTACATACGGCCAGGTTGAAGAATTTGTAAGGATGATGCAGGGTAAATAAAAAACCGGGACAAAAGGGTTGACAATCAAACAAAAACATGTTATACTAAAAGTTGTGTGTCCGTAGTTTTGACGGATGAAGCTACGCAAATAAAAAGGTTCGACACATAATTTACAGCCGGAGGGAGGGTTGGGAGATATGTCGAATATCATCGTAAAAGAGAATGAGACTCTCGACAGTGCGCTTCGCAGATTCAAGAGAAGCTGTGCAAAGGCCGGTATTCAGCAGGAAATCCGTAAGCGCGAGCATTACGAGAAGCCATCGGTAAGGCGAAAGAAAAAGTCTGAAGCGGCAAGGAAGCGTAAATATAATTAAGAATTTTGTGCTTTAATCCTTTGATTGGCCACCAGTTTTTGGTGGTCTTTCTTTTTGTACAGTTATAGTAAACGCATTTATAGTGAACGTCAAAAATATTTTGACGTTCACTATAAATGCGCAAGGAAATATATTCACATGTACGAGATAATAAAAAAAGACCAAAAAGCAAAAAGGGCAGTGCTCCACACGGTTCATGGTGACATCCAGACACCTGTTTTCATGAACGTTGGGACTGCGGCAGCCATAAAAGGTGCGGTGTCCACCGATGATTTAAAGGAATTGGATACTCAGGTATTTTTGGCCAATACCTACCACCTCCATGTGCGCCCCGGAGATGACGTAATATACGAACTGGGAGGTCTTTCTTCTTTTATGAAGTGGGACAGACCCATCCTTACGGACTCGGGAGGCTTCCAGGTTTTTTCTCTAAAAGGTCTTAGGAAGATAAAAGAAGAAGGTGTCACTTTTTCATCACACATAGACGGAAGGCGGATTTTCATGGGACCGGAAGAGAGTATTAAGATCCAGTCCCGGCTTTCATCCACCATAGCCATGGCCTTTGATGAGTGTCCTCCGGCATTGGCCGAAAGAAAATACGTGGAAGATTCCGTAAACCGCACCACCAGGTGGCTTAAAAGATGTAAGGTCCAAATGGAAAGGCAAAACGGACTTTATGGCACATTAAATAAAAAACAGCTTCTTTTCGGTATAAACCAGGGAGCAATATATGAGGACATAAGGGTCGAACACGCCAAAGCAATATCCGAACTGGATCTGGACGGATATGCCATAGGAGGATTGGCCGTGGGAGAGACCCCTGAGCAGATGTATGAGGTTCTGGATGCAACGGTGCCACATCTACCCGCAGATAAACCCACATACCTTATGGGAGTGGGGACGCCGCGGAATATCCTGGAAGCGGTGGAGCGAGGAGTGGACTTTTTTGATTGCGTATATCCCAGCAGAAACGGCAGACACGGGCATGTGTATACAAAGCACGGAAAGATAAATATCCTCAATAAAAAATATGAGACCGACGGTTTTGTTCTTGAGGAAGGGTGCGGATGCCCCGCATGTAAGAGAGGATATTCCAAAGGGTACCTAAGGCACCTTATGAAAGCAAAGGAGATGCTTGGGATGAGGTTTTTGGTCATGCACAATCTTTATTTTTACAATCACCTGATGGAGGATATAAGAAATGCCATAGAAGAAGGAAGATATAAAGCTTTCAAGGAAGAAAGGATAAGAATGATGGAAAGCGGGATGTGAATAGTGACATTTTTTGTATTTTCCATACTGTTGATTTTTTTCCCCGATTATGATATAATTATGCGGATACGAACTTTATAGAAAACATTTTCGACCAACGTGCTTTCTATAATTATCTTCTATCAACGAAGGAACGTTAAACTTTATTCAAGGTATTTTAGGAGTGTAGTGAAATGAAAAAAGAAAAAAAGCAGGAGGGAGCACCAAAAAGGGGCGGTTTTACCATGCTGAAGATGCTCTTTCTCATAGGACTGGTACCTCTTTTGTCATCTGCCATCGTGATGCTGCTGGTAAGCGTATTTACGTTACGGGGAGAGGTTCAGGCCCAGATTTTTGAGAAGCTTGCGCGTACCAATGAAGGTTTCAATGAATATGTATATAATTGGTACCAGGAGGAAGGAGAGGAAGGCTTTACGGGTGAGAACAAGGATTATGAATATGTAGATTCCTATTCGGATAATGGTATAGAGATGACCGTTTTCATGGGAGCTACGAGGGCACTTACATCCATAAAGGATTCATCCGGCAACAGGATAGAAGGCACGGATGCCGTAGACGCTGTCATATCAGCCGTCCTTAATAATGGTGAGCATTTTACCGATTCGGGAATATCAATAAATGATAAAAAATATTACGTTGACTATCTTCCGCTTTATGATGAAGACGGTCAAATAGTGGGAATGACATTTACCGGTGAGACTGATGAGACGGTAACATCCGTCATAAACAGAATTGTTATCAGGCTCATAATTATCGTAATAGTCATGATAGCGGTATTTTGCGTGATATTGTACTTTACGGCAAGACTTGCAAGGAAGCCTTTGATCGAGATCGCGAATGTCATGGAGCATTTTGCGCAAGGATACCTTC
The DNA here is from genome assembly GCA_905236805.1 of uncultured Eubacterium sp. Lineage (GTDB taxonomy): Bacteria > Bacillota > Clostridia > Lachnospirales > Lachnospiraceae > RUG14243. The sequence continues at coordinate 32,049 of CAJOPH010000064.1, forward strand.
ATGATGATATAACGCTCAAGACTGCCGTTTCGGAGAACAGGTCCATGGTGGAATCGTTAAAGCGGATGCAGGAGAAGCTGGACTTTACCATAGACGATGTGAAAGGAAACGCCGGAAACCTTCATACCGAGGTGGGCGAAATAGAAAACCTCTCGAACGACAGCTCGGAGTCTGCGGGCCAGATAGCCAGTGCCGTGGAAGACCTTTCCAAGGGTGCCGTATCCATGGCAGAGAATGTAGAGAGCTTAAACAGGGACATCAATGACATGGGAGATAAGGTTCATGAGATAAGCCAAAGCGTTGATGACCTTAATGACAATGCCAAGGAGATGATGGGTGTTTCAAAGACTGCGTCTTCATCCATGGACGAGGTACTTGTTGGCTCGCAAAACACTGCCAAGGCCGTGGAAAAGATCACTCATCAGATCATGGTGACAAACGACTCCATAAACAAGATAAACGAGGCGATAGAGCTTATCATAGGCGTGGCCAACCAGACGAAGCTTTTGTCACTTAACGCTTCGATAGAGGCGGCAAGAGCCGGGGAGGCAGGAAAGGGCTTTGCGGTAGTGGCAGGGAGTATATCAGACCTTTCCGAGGAGTCCAACGAGTCTGCCACGACCATAAGGAATATAGCGGAAGAGATTCTAAACAACTCCAATGACTCTGTCAGCTTAGCTGAGACCATAAAAGACATCATAGACAATGAACAGGAGTCTGTGAAGCTTACCCAGGAGAGGATTGCAGAGCTCGATGATGCCATCGAAAAGAGCGTCAACATGATAGGTCAGATAGAATTAAAGACCACCGAGCTTGATGGGGTGAAGGAAAATATAATAGGAAACATAACGGATCTTTCGGCCATCAGTGAAGAGAATGCCGCATCAAATGAAGAAGTATCGGCATCAGTGGATATGATAGCCACCAGTGTTTCCGAGATTGCGGGCAAGATGGAAAATATGAACAAAATGTCAGAGGACTTAAATGGAGCGGTGGCATATTTCAAATAAAATACGGAGCGTCTTTATAAAGGCGTTTGGCACAGGGCGGGCAATATTTTTACTCGCCCTGTGTCTGTCGTTAAATGGCTGTACTTATCCTTCTTTATCCGATGAATCGGGCGATATTGTTTCATTGGATTCATCTCTGTCGTTTGATATTTCGATGGTGGATGAGTATGAGGGGGTACCATATTGCATCGTAAATGACAATGTGCCGTTTTTTTCGGAAGATGAAATAACAAATGAGTCCTTTGAACATTACAGCAGCTTAGATTCCCTTGGCAGGTGCGGTACGGCCTTTGCCTGCGTGGGAATTGACCTTATGCCTTCTGAAAAAAGGGGTGACATAGGCGCCGTACATCCTTCGGGCTGGCAGACGAAAAATTACGGAAAGCTGGTGGATGGAAACTATCTCTACAACAGATGCCATCTCATAGCCTACAGCATTGCGGGCGAAAATGCCAATGAAAAAAACCTGATCACCGGTACGAGATACATGAACACCACGGGGATGCTTCCTTTCGAAGAGCTGGTCAGGGAGTATGTTAAGGAAACCAAAAATCATGTAATGTACAGGGTTTCTCCCATATTCGAAGGGAAAAACCTGGTCGCATCAGGGGTGCTGATGGAGGCTTATTCTTCCGGAGATATGGGGGAGGATTTGTGTTTTTGTGTATATTGCTATAACGTGCAGCCGGGGATAGATATAGACTATTTAACGGGGGATAGTAAGGAAAATGGAGAGAAAATAGAAAATGTTTCCTATGAATCTCCCGTAAACAGGGGAACGTACAGCACATATGATGAGTATGACTATGATTTTTCCCGGGAAGATGCTGCCTATTCTTCGGGAAAGTTTTCGGCAAAGGCGGATACTACCTATGTCCTAAACACCAATACCTTAAAATTCCATCTTCCTTCATGTTCTTCTGTAGATGAGATGAGCCCATCCAACAGAAAGGAGACTTCAAAATCCAGAAAGGAGCTTATCAGGGAAGGGTATGAGCCGTGTGGGAGATGTAATCCTTAGGGAATGGGGGTATGCTCATGAAATGGGTTTACAAATGAAGTGATTTATGGTAAAATATCCAAGTGTTGCGGCTTTTGGCAGATGGATACCGTCTGCTTTGATATAGAATTTATTTATAGCCGCAGGTAAGGAGGTTTCTAACATGAATGTTTACACCACTGACAAGATCCGTAATGTTGCCATATTAGGGCACGGGAGCTGTGGGAAGACTTCTTTGGCGGAGGCGTGCGCCTATCTGGCAAAGATTACCAATCGCATGGGCCAGGTTGCTGACGGCAATACCATTAGTGACTATGATAAGGAAGAGGTGAAAAGGAAGTTTTCAATACAGACGTCCCTTATTCCCCTGGAGTGGGAAGGTATAAAGATAAACCTCCTTGATACGCCGGGGTATCCGGGATTTGTCGGTGAGGTGGATGAAGCCATGAGTGCCGTAGATGCCGCCATCATAGTGGTATCGGGAAAGTCCGGAATCGAGGCCGGGACCAAAAAGGCCTGGAGGCTTTGTGAAAAGTATGACATCCCCAGGATGTTTTTTGTATCCGACATGGATATTGACGATGTCAGCTACCGTCAGGTAGTGGAGGATCTGACAGCGCTTTATGGAAAGAGGATAGCCCCCTTTAACCTCCCGATCCGTGAAAATGAGAAGTTCGTAGGTTACGTGAACGTGGTGTCAATGACGGGAAACAGGTGGGATGAAAAGGGAAATGTTTCGGAATGCCCCATTCCCGACTATTCCATGGAGAACCTTGAAAGCTACAGGGAGACTTTGATGGAGGCTGTCGCCGAAACTTCCGAGGAGTTCATGGACAGATACTTTGCGGGTGAGGAGTTTTCTGAAAATGAGATAAGGTCTGCCCTTAGGACCAATGTATGGGACGGGACCATCACACCCGTCACCATGGGATCGTCCATTTTGGGTCAGGGCATGTATACACTGATAGATGATATAGTGAAGTATTTTCCCTCTCCTGAGGATATTACCTGCGCAGGCCTTAACGTAAAGAGTAATGAGGTATTTCAGGCGGATTACGATTTTTCAAAGCCAAAGAGTGCCTACGTCTTTAAGACCATAGTGGATCCCTTCATAGGAAAGTATTCACTCCTAAAGGTAAATTCGGGAGTATTAAAGACTGACGATATGATATACAACACCCGTACCGAAGATGAGTTTAAGTGCGGTAAGGTATACGTACTTTGCGGTAACAAACAGATGGAAGTAGCCGAACTCCATGCGGGGGATATAGGGGCTTTGGCAAAGATTCCCGATACCATGACGGGGGATTCACTGGCTACCAAGGCAAACCCCATAGTATACGGAAGGGCTGATATTTCCGTTCCATATACGTATATGGCGTATGAAGCAAAGAATAAAGGCGATGAGGACAAGGTTTCCCAGGGGTTACAGAAGATCATGCAGGAAGATTTGACGGTGCGCGTGGAAAATGATTCCGCAAACCACCAGTCCCTCATCTACGGGATAGGGGATATCCATCTGGATGTCATAGTCAGCAAGCTTAAGGAGCGTTATAAGGCCGAGATAGTCCTAAACAAGCCAAAGATTGCGTTTAAGGAAACCATCCTTAAGAATTCGGATGTGGAGGCAAAGCACAAAAAGCAGTCAGGAGGACACGGGCAGTACGGTCACGTGAAGATGCGTTTTGAGCCTTCCAATGATTTGGAAACCCCCTATGTATTTGAGCAGGTGGTCGTTGGAGGCTCTGTTCCCAAGAACTATTTCCCTGCAGTGGAAAAGGGAATACAGGAATCTGTACAGGCAGGACCATTGGCAGGATACCCTGTGGTGGGAGTAAAGGCTACGCTTTATGACGGATCATTCCACCCCGTGGATTCATCCGAGATGGCATTTAAGATAGCCGCTTCATCTGCCTTTAAGGATGGCATCATGAAGGCAAATCCCGTGCTCTTAGAGCCCATAGCTTCCGTGAAGGTGACCGTGGAAGATCAGTATACAGGGGATATAATGGGAGACCTCAACAAGAGAAGAGGCCGGGTTTTGGGCATGAATCCTACGCCCGATGTCACAGGTTCCACCACCATTGATGCGGAGGTTCCATATATGGAGATGTTCGGATATGTGACAGACCTTCGAAGCATGACGGGGGGCTCAGGCGATTTCTCCTATGAATTTTGTCGTTATGAGCAGGCTCCCAGGGATGTGCAGGATAAAGAAGTCGAAGAACGAAAGAAAGAATCGGATTAAGAATGCTCATTATTGCGAGGCGCTTTTGGTGCCTCGCAACTAACGTAGAGGAACAGGAGGTTTGATATGGCATTGCCATATAATTTCACGGAAATCGAAAAGAAGTGGACCAAAAAATGGGAAGATGATCCCATCAATAAAGATGATGGAAAGAAGGAGAAATATTATTGCCTTGACATGTTTCCCTACCCTTCGGGAAACGGGCTTCATGTGGGGCATTGGAGGGGATATGTGATATCTGATGTATGGAGCAGGTACAAGCTCATGCAGGGGTATTACCTGATCCATCCCATGGGCTGGGACGCCTTTGGCCTGCCGGCTGAAAATTATGCCATAAAGACAAATACCCATCCGGCCGATTCTACGGCGGCAAATATCGCCAACATCAAAAAACAGATAAAACAGATAGCTTCCATATATGACTGGGACAGGGAAGTAAATACCACAGATCCCGGATTTTACAAATGGACGCAGTGGATATTTGTGAAGATGTTCGAAAAAGGCCTGGCATATGAAAAGGAAATGCCCATAAACTGGTGTCCGTCCTGCAAGACGGGGCTTGCCAATGAAGAGGTCGTAAACGGAAAGTGTGAAAGATGCGGTGCGGATGTCACAAAAAAGAACCTGCGCCAATGGATGCTTAAGATCACAGCCTATGCCGAGAGGCTCCTTAAGGATCTTGACACCCTGGATTGGCCCGAAAAAGTAAAGAAGATGCAGACCGACTGGATCGGGAAAAGCTATGGGGCAGAGGTTAATTTCAAGGTCGATGGGAGAGAAGACGAAATAACGGTTTATACCACCCGTCCCGATACGCTTTATGGCGCAACCTTCATGGTATTATCTCCGGAGCACGAATTGTCAAAGTCCCTTGCCACAAAGGAAAACAAAGATGCCGTAGAAAAGTATATCTATGAAGCCTCCTTAAAGTCCAATATAGACAGGATGCAGGATAAAGAAAAGACCGGTGTATTTACGGGTTCGTATGGGATCAATCCCCTGAACGGTGAAAAGGTGCCCATATGGCTTTCTGACTATGTTTTGGCTGATTATGGAACAGGGGCCATCATGTGTGTGCCTGCCCACGATGACAGGGACTTTGCCTTTGCCAAAAAGTTTGACCTTCCCATAATCCCCGTCATATCTCCCGATGGAAAAGATGTTGCGGACATGGATGAAGCCTATACGGGAGCAGGCATAATGATTAATTCCGGAAGCTGGAACGGGTCTGATTCCGAAAAAGTAAAGGCACAGGCACCTTCCTATATAGAGGAAAAGGGCTTTGGTAAAAAAACCGTAAATTACAAGCTAAGGGACTGGGTTTTTTCACGCCAGAGGTATTGGGGAGAGCCCATCCCGATAGTACACTGCAAAAAATGCGGGGCCGTGGCCGTGCCTGAAGATCAGCTCCCCTTGCTTCTTCCCGAGGTTGAGTCGTATGAGCCTACGGGGACGGGAGAGTCTCCCCTGGCCGCCATCTTAGAATGGGTAAATACCACCTGCCCTAAATGCGGCTCTTTGGCAAAAAGGGAGACCAACACCATGCCACAGTGGGCGGGGTCGTCCTGGTATTTCCTAAGGTACGTGGACAATAAAAATAATGACAGGTTGGTAGATAAGGAAAAGGCCGACAAATACCTTCCCGTGGATATGTATATAGGAGGCGTAGAGCATGCAGTCCTCCACCTTCTCTACTCCAGGTTTTATACGAAATTCTTATATGACATAGGTGCGGTGGGATTTGAAGAGCCCTTCAAAAAGCTCTTTAATCAGGGCATGATCACCGGAAAAAACGGTATAAAAATGAGCAAATCCAAGGGGAACGTGGTCTCCCCGGATGATCTGGTGGAAAATTACGGCTGCGATTCCCTACGCATGTATGAGCTTTTCGTAGGTCCTCCCGAACTTGATGCAGAGTGGGATGACAGGGGAATAGACGGAGTGTTCCGCTTTATCACAAAGTTCTGGAAGATGGTACAGGAAAATATTGCAAAGGATGTAGAGCCGTCGGAGAGGGTCTTAAAAGAAAGAAACAGGCTTATTTATGACATCACGAACCGTCTTGAGTCTTTTAGCTTAAATACCACCATATCAGGTTTCATGGAACACAACAACAATCTTTGCGCCTATGGGAAAGAAGAGGGAGTAGACAGGCAGACCTTGGGGGTATTTGCAAGGCTTCTTGCTCCCTTTGCGCCACACATAGCAGAAGAAGTATGGGAGATGCTTGGAAATGAGGATTCAGTATTTGAGTCGGGCTGGCCTTCATATGATGAAAAATATCTTCATGATGATACGGTAAAGATTCCCCTCCAGGTAAACGGCAAGACCAAGGCAGTGGTGGAGATGGAGAAAGGTGTTTCCAAGGAGCTTGCGCTGGAAAAGGCCAAGGAGATCCTTAAGGGTAAGCTGGACGGAAATATCGTAAAGGAAATTTTTGTTCCGGACAAGATAGTTAATTTTGTGGTCAAATGATGGATGATTTCGGAGAATAATATGGATAGGATTAAGATGAAGACTCCCCTGGTGGAGATGGACGGAGATGAGATGACGAGGGTCATCTGGGAAATTATTAAAGATGAGCTGATAAATCCGTTTGTGGATTTAAAGACAGAGTATTATGACTTAGGTCTTAAGAAGCGAAACGAAACAGATGACCGGATAACGATTGATTCCGCGGAGGCTACCAAAGAGTACGGCGTGGCCGTAAAGTGTGCGACCATCACTCCCAATGCCGCCAGGGTAAAGGAGTATGACCTCAAGGAAATGTGGAAGAGCCCCAACGGAACCATAAGGGCCATTTTGGATGGGACGGTGTTTAGGTCTCCCATCATGGTAAAGGGGATTACGCCTTGTGTAAGAAACTGGGAAAGTCCCATCGTCATAGCCCGTCATGCCTATGGCGATGTCTACAAAAACGTGGAAATGAAGATTCCGGGGAAAGGCAAGGCAGAACTGGTGTTCACATCGGAGGATGGGAAGCAGGAAAGGTTCGTCATTCATGAATTTGAAGGGCCGGGGGTTATCCAGGGTCAGCATAACATAAACAAATCCATAGAGAGTTTTGCAAGGAGCTGTTTTAATTACGCATTGGATACAAAAAAGGAGCTTTGGTTTGCCACAAAGGATACCATTTCCAAGCAGTATGACCATACGTTCAAGGACATCTTCCAGGAAATATTTGAAAAAGAATACGAGGATAAATTTAAGGAATCCGGGATTACGTATTTTTATACGCTGATAGATGACGCGGTTGCGCGTGTCATGAAGTCCAAGGGAGGATTTATCTGGGCATGCAAAAACTATGACGGAGATGTCATGAGCGATATGATATCATCGGCCTTTGGCTCATTGGCCATGATGACATCCGTTTTGGTGTCGCCTTCCGGAGTCTATGAGTACGAGGCCGCCCATGGCACCGTTCAGAGGCATTACTACAAGCATCTTAAAGGGGAAGAGACATCGACAAACCCCATAGCGACCATATTCGCATGGACGGGAGCCTTGAACAAAAGGGGGCAACTCGATGACATACCTGCTCTTTGTGATTTTGCGCAAAAGCTGGAGAAAGCTTCCCTTTCCACCATAGAGTCGGGCAGGATGACTAAGGATTTAGCGCTTATCACGGATCTTCAAGATCCAAAGGTATATAACACTAAGGATTTCATAAAGGAAATCAGGAAAACCTTAGAGAGGATGGCGAATGAGTAAAGATATTTCCAATGCTGTCATTAGGAGGATGCCCAGATATTACAGGTATCTGGGAGACCTGCTGGAGAAGGGGATTGAGAGGATTTCATCCAATGACCTAAGTGCTCTGATGAATGTCACGGCATCCCAGATACGTCAGGATCTTAACAATTTCGGAGGATTTGGCCAGCAGGGCTATGGATATAATGTCAAGTCCCTCCATAAGACCATAGGTACCATTTTGGGGCTTGACATTACTCATCACGTAGTCATATTGGGTGCAGGAAATCTTGGAAGGGCACTGGCAAATTTTGTTCAGTTTGAAAGAAGGGGGTTCAAGGTAGTAGGGCTCTTTGACGTCAATCCCGAGCTCAAGGGAAGGAGCGTTCGCAATGTAAAAATAATGATGATAGACGAGTTCGATGGCTTTGTAAAGGAAAACAAAGTGGACATAGCGGCGTTTACCATGCCCAGGGACAAGGCACAGCTTATGGTGGATAAGGTGGTTTCCTTAAAGATTCCTGCCATTTGGAATTTTGCCAATATGGAACTTAGCCTTCCGGACGATGTGATAGTGGAAAATGTCCATCTTTCTGACAGCCTCATGCAGCTTTCCTATGACCTTGCAAAGAGGAATGAGAAATGAAGTATGTCTTAACCTCGTCTGAAATGGGGCGTTTTGATAAAAATACCATGGAGCATTTCGGGGTGATTTCCCCTGTCCTTATGGAAAGAGCCGCATATGCGGTTTTTTCCGAACTGGAAAGAAGGATTCCTTTTGGGAAAAATATATTGATAGCAACAGGGACGGGAAATAATGCGGGAGATGGATTCGCATTGGGAAGAATGCTTCACCTTAAGGGTTATCATGTAGATTTTGTAAGTGTTTTGGATTTTAATGAAGCATCCAATCTAAATAAAGTTTCGGTTGAGACCAAAAGACAGGCAGATATCATAAAAAAATACGGGCTTCATATATATTCAGACATACCGTGCAAAAGCTATGGATGCGTAGTGGATTCGCTTTTTGGAACGGGGCTTTCAAGACCCATTGAGGGAAAATACAAGGATCTTTTGGAAAAATTAAATGACATTGATGCTTACAAGGTTTCAATTGACATTCCATCCGGCATACATTCCGATACGGGAAAGGTGTTGGGTACACATTTCCGGGCAGATCTTACGGTGACAATGGCCTTTCCCAAATACGGTCATTTGTATTATCCCGGAAGGGAATATACGGGTGAGCTGGTGGTGGCAGATATAGGGGTCACCAAAGAAAGCTTTTTGGGTGAAGATCCCAAGGGAAGGCTTTATGAGAAAAAAGATATCGCAAAAATCCTTCCCCAAAGGCTCCCCGATACACATAAGGGAAGCTATGGCAGGGTTTTATGCATAGCAGGTTCAAAGGACATGGCAGGCGCATGCTTTCTTTGTGCCAAGAGTGCCTATGCTTCGGGCGCGGGGCTCGTATGTGTATATACTCCCGAGGAAAACAGGGTGATCATACAGGAAAAAATCCCCGAGGCAATAGTTTATACATATAATGATTTTGATGAAGCCGGACTAAGAAAAGCCATTGATAAGGCTACGGTGGTGATATTGGGTCCAGGCTTTGGGACAGACATTTTACAAAGTAAGATAACGGAATATGTCCTTAAATATTCACAAAGACCTTTGATTCTTGATGCGGATGGGATAAACATTGTATCAAATGACAATAGTTTACGGGAACTTTTAAAGAACTATAAGGGTAAAAAAATATTAACTCCCCACATTAAGGAAGCGTCAAAGCTTTCAGGAAAAGATATTCCAAAGATAAAGGAAGATCCCGTGCTTGCGGCTGAGGAATTATCTGATGAATATGGGGCGGATATAGTACTTAAGGATGCGGTTTCCACGATAGCAAGAACGGATGGAAAAATCTTCATCAACAATTCAGGAAACAATGCGATGGCAAAAGGAGGATCCGGGGATGTGCTCTCCGGAATAATAGGGGGATTTGTATCCTCCGGGATGGATTCAAGTGATGCGGCATCCTTTGGACCATACATACATGGTCTTTGTGGTGATGCCGCAAGGCAAAGAAAGGGAGCCTACAGCGTGCTTGCGTCTGATATTATAGATGGCATGGAGTATGTGGGAAAGAGCGTGTATGATGAAGGAAAATGAAACCAGAGCCTGGGCCGAAATAGATCTTGACGCAATAGTCCATAACCTGGAAATGATGCATGAGAAGGCAAAAGAATCCGGGATCGTTGCCGTAGTTAAGGCAAATGCCTATGGTAACGGGGCAGTGGAAATCGCAAAATATATCGAGGATATTCCCTACGTTCATGGTTTTGCGGTAGCTACGGCGGATGAAGCCTTTGAATTAAGGGATAATGGTATAAAAAAGCCCATCATGCTCCTTGGTCTTATACATCCTTCCCTATATGGCAAGGCCATAAAAAATGATGCAGAGATAGTTATTGTTTCTCTGGATCAGGCAAGGGAGCTTTCGGATGAAGCGTCAAGGCTTGGAAAAGACGCCTTGGTACAGATAGCCGTCGATACCGGAATGAACCGGATAGGTAATAAAGTGGACGAAGCTTTTGCTGATGAAATAAAGGAAATTTCTTCACTGAAAAATATTATCATCAAAGGCATCTTCACCCATTTTTATCTATCCGATGCGGAGGATAAATCCAATGCCAAAGAACAGCTTGACCTGTTTTTAGATATGATGGACATGCTGGATAAAAGAAGCATAAACATTCCGTTCAAGCATTGCTCCAACAGCGCGGCCATACTGGAGTTTCCGGATGCCCACATGGACCTGGTCAGGGCAGGTATAGCCATGTACGGGCTATATCCTTCGTTTGAGGTCTTTGATAAGGAATTAGATCCCGTGATGAGTCTTTATGCGAGGGTTACCCACATAAAAAAAGTTCATGAGGGTGAATCCATAAGTTACGGAGCCACATTTACCGCGGATAGGGATATGACTGTAGCCACCATAGGGATTGGCTATGGGGATGGTTATCCAAGGCAGCTTTCAAATAAAGGCTCTGTGCTTATCAATGGGAAGCGCTGCAAGATCCTTGGAAGGGTCTGCATGGATCAGTTCATGGTAGATATATCGGACGCAGGAGAAGTCAATCTTTGGGATGAGGCTGTTTTAATAGGTCCCTTTGGGATAGAGATCATTACCATGGAAGAGCTGGGCGGGCTTTCCGGGAGGTTTAATTACGAACTTTCCTGTATGATATCAAACAGGGTTCCGAGGGTTTATATTAAAAATGGAAAAAAGTGACACAAACCCGCTGAAAAGCATTGCCGCATTTTTTGGCGTAAAAAAAGAAGACGTTAGTGAGGATTCCATCATGTCAATGGTGGATGAGGGGCACGAACAAGGGGTCATCCTGGAATCTGAGGCTTTGATGATTCACAGGATATTGGAGCTTAACGACAAGGTCTGTGAGGACATAATGACACCAAGAAAGTCGATAACGGCCTTAGACGGGAATATACCCTTTAGCGAAGCTTTTCCTTTTATGCTGGAGCAGACCTTTTCGAGGTTTCCCGTCTATCTTGATACGATAGACCATGTGATAGGCATGATACATATCAGGGATGCCATGATCTATGACATGAAAAAAAAGGATGCCGCCCTTCCCCTTAAAGACACGGATCTCGTAAGGGAGACCCCCTTTGTGCCTGAAACCCAGGGGATAACAAAGGTCCTAAACCTCATGCGCAGGGAAAAGACCCACATGGTTACTGTGGTGGATGAATATGGCCAGACCTCAGGGATAGTGGCCATGGAGGATATAATAGAAGAGATAGTCGGTAATATCCAGGATGAGCATGATAATGAAGAAGAGATGATCATCCAGAGAACCGAAAAGTCATTCCTTATGAACGGAATGAGTCCCATAGAAGAAGTGGAGGATGCGCTGGGGATAGACCTTGAGGCGGGTGACATAGAGACCTTAAACGGATACCTTATTTCCAGGATTGACAAGATTCCTGAGGATAATGAGCGGTTTGAGGTAGAGGCAAAGGGCTATGAATTCAAGGTACTTAGCGTGAAAAACAAAACGGTAAGGACAGTGTTAGTCATAAAACAATGATGAACATTATTTGACACAGGGAGGAAAACATGTCAGGACATTCAAAATTTGCCAACATCAAGCACAAGAAGGAAAAAAACGACAAGGCCAGGGGAAAGATATTCACCGTGATAGGGCGTGAGATAGCGGTAGCGGTAAAAGAAGGAGGCCCTGATCCCAATAATAACAGCAAACTCCGCGATGTAATAGCCAAGGCAAAGTCCAATAACATGCCTTCTGATACCATTGAGAGGGGGATAAAGAAGGCGGCCGGTGATGTGGGCAGCGTAAACTACGAATCAGTTACTTATGAAGGGTATGGACCGGCAGGCACAGCCATCATAGTAAATGCGTTAACCGACAATAAGAACCGTACGGCGGCAAATGTAAGGGCGGCCTTTTCCAAGGGCGAGGGAAACATAGGAACCCAAGGGTGTGTATCCTTTATGTTCGACCAGAAAGGTCAGATCATAATAGCCAAGGAGGAATACGAGACAGACCCCGACGATCTTATGATGATGGCATTGGATGCCGGGGCGGAGGACTTTTCGGAAGAAGAGGATAGTTATGAGATTCTTACCCTTCCCGAAGACTTTAGCGCGGTAAGGGAAGCCCTCGAAAAAGAAAACATTCCCATGGCCGGTGCAGAGGTCACCATGATACCGCAAAATTACGTGACATTGTCTGATGAGCAGGACATCTATCACATCAACAAGATTCTTGATATGCTGGATGACGATGATGATGTCCAGGAAGTCTACCACAATTGGGAAGAGCCGGAGGAAGACTAGTTTTTATGACGTGGAAAATAATTTTGTTCTTCGTTATAGCGGTATTTGCCGCAGCCATTTTTGTCACAGTACGTTCTTTTTCCAAAGGAAAAAGTTCTCACAAAAAAACGCAAGGAAGGAAAAATAAAGATTACTACAGAAGAAGAAACGAATGGGTTAATAGCAGAAAAGGAAACAGAAAAGGAAAGCAAGAAGTTCAAAAAAGGCCAAGAATGGAAAGGGTGGTATCCGGTGTAAGCCTGGATACTGATTTGAAAAAATCCCAAAAAGAAAAAGAACAGGATATCATGGAAGCCTTAAGGATTCCCAGGCAGGATGTATATTCCGTCAAATCGGATGAGATAAGGGAAATCCTTCCAAAACCAAAAGAACAAGAAGAAATACCGGAAAACAAAGACCAAAAAAAACCTTCGTATTTTGAAAATACAAAGGTGGAAGAGATAGTATCCGGAGAAAGCTTAGAACCTGAATATGAAGAACCCGAATACGAAGAGCCCAAATATGATGAGCCAAAATACGAAGAGCCAAAATACGAAGAGCC